>JAWLAI010000005.1:0-300000 GCA_041395565.1 Pseudomonadota bacterium
GACCACCTGCTGCATCATCACCGCCTCCGGCACCTCCGGCGTGAGCGTACCGGGCCAGACACGGTTGTAGTCGGGCTGGCCATCGAGCCGGCGCAGGCCCTGACTGGCGGCCGCGACATTGCCGATGAACAGCGACAGTGCGCGCGGCAGCCCGCCGGCGGCGTATTTCTGCAGCAGCGACTGCACCGCGTAGAAACCGGTGCTCTCGTTGCCGTGCAGCAGGACGCTGACGAACAGCGGTTCGGGATGCCGCCCGGGCAGGTGCAGCAGGGTCGGCGCGCCGAGCAGCGCCTGCAGCCCCTCGACCCGGGCCTCCAGCAGGCCGGCAGGCAGGGCCTGGATTTCGTTCAGCATGTGGTGATTCCGATGTTGCGCGGTGAACGTCAATTGCAGCAGCAATCGGCGCCTGCCGCAACCCTGCCCGGTTTACTCCCCGCCCCCCCGCGCCCGGGATGTCACGGGACAGCCGCTAGACGTCGGGCCATTCATGCACCGCGTTGCCGCTGTCCTGGTGCGCCCGGTAGGCCTGGGTCATGGCCTGCAGGTCGCGCCCGCAGCGCTCGGCACTGGCGCGCTGCCAGGCGGCACCGGTGCGGCCGCTCGCCACGCGCGCCGCGATGATACCCAGGTACCGCTCGATCTCGGCAGCGTCGATCTCGAGCCGCTGCAGGCCGGCGCGCGCCATGGGCAGCAACTCCCCGCTGACCAGCGCCTGCAGCGAGCCGCGGGCACCGTCGAACCACTGCACCTGCGCCTCCAGACCGCGCTGGGCGGCGGCGTAGAAATTGTCGCGCGCGAGCGCGAACGGCAGTCGCTGCTCGGGCGGTGTTGCCGCCGTCAGCAGCGTCTGCATGAGACCGTTGAAGAATGCCGCGTTGGCGATCATGTCGACGATGGTCGGGCCGGCCGGTATCACGCGGTGCTCGATCCGCAGATGCGGCATGCCGTCGTAGTCGAAGCCGATCAGGGGCCGGTTCCAGCGCCAGATGGTACCGTTGTGCAGGCGCACATGCGCCATCTGTTCGAGTCCGTCCCGGTAGTGTATCGGCAGCATGACCGGGTAGTGCTGCGCGTTCTCGCTGAAGCATTCCATGAGCGATTCGCGCGCGTAACCGGATCCGAAGGTCACGCGCCGCAGCGGGCCGTGGCTGGCCCCGGCCAGTCCGCCGACCGCCACCGACTGTTCGAACAGTGGCACGCGGGTTTCCTCCCAGAGCGCGTGGCCGAACAGGAACGGCGAGTTCGCGCACACCGCCACCAGCGGCGCCGCAGCGATGATACTCGCGTTGTAGGCGCGCACCGCGTGCTGCGGACGCACCTTCAGGTGCAGCTGGAACGAGGTGGTCGCGGCCTCCATCATCACGCTGTGATGCACGGCCTTCAGGTGCTCGCGGCCGTTGATGTCGAGGCGCAGCGGTTCGCCCCCGCGCAGGCGCAGCACCTGCTCGTTGAGGGCGCGGTAGCGCTTGAGGTCGGACATGTTCTCCGGGCACAGCTCGCTTTCCTGCACCGTCGGCAGGATGCCGATCATGACCAGGCCGGCGCCGAGTTCCTGCGCGACGCGCCGGCACTGCTGCCAGGTCGCGCCGAGACTGGCCTCGAAACGGCTGAACGCGGCGCCCCACAAATGCTGCGGATGGTCGTTGAGCTCGACGTTGAAGCGCGCCAGTTCGGGCACCACCATGGGATTGCCGAGACGCTTGAGAAAGACCTCGTTGACCGGTGCGGGCCGGCCGCCGGCGTCGACCAGCCAGGCCTCGAGCTCGAAGCCGCCCATGCGGTCGCGCGCGGAGAAGTTGCCCGCGCGGAACCACTCGGCGAGCAGCGCCGTCTCCGCCTGCAGGCGTTCGTCGAATGCCGCGAAATCCGCGGCATCGAACTGGATGACCTCGATCTCCTGACCCATGTGCGGTTAGCGGCGCCGGGCGGAGCCGGCTTGATCGTCACTCATGCGCCGTCGACTGGCGCCGGCCGACCAGCGCGTTGAGGGTCTCGAGCCGCTGCGGGGTCCCGATGTCGTACCACTGGCCGCTGTAGTGTTCGCCCGTGACCAGGCCCGCGTCCATGGCCCGGCGCAGCAGCGGAGCCAGCGGGAAGGCGCCCGGCGTGCAGTCCTCGAACAGCGCCGGCCGGTAGACACCGATGCCGCTGAAGGTCAGCATGGCGCTACCGTGCTGCCCGATGCGACCGTCTGCGAGCGCGAAGTCCCCGGCCGGGTGCTGCGGCGGGTTGTCCACCAGGACCAGGTGCGCGAGCCCGGTTAGCCCGTGCGGCAGGCGCGCGAAATCGAAGTCGGTCCAGACATCGGCGTTGACCACCACGAACGGCGCCGGCCCCAGCAGCGGCAGCGCCTTGAATATCCCGCCGCCGGTTTCCAGCGCCCCACCGGTCTCGGCCGAGTACGTGATGCCGACGCCGTAGCGGCTGCCGTCGCCCAGCGCCGCCAGGATCTGCGCGCCGAGGTGGGCGTGGTTGACCACCAGCTCGACGATACCGGCGCGCGCCAGGGCGCGGATGTGATGCTCGATCAGGGACTGCCCGCCGACACGCAGCAGCGCCTTGGGCGTGGCGTCGGTCAGCGGCCGCATGCGCTCGCCGCGGCCGGCCGCGAGGATCATCGCCTTCATGGCCTGGCTCAGGGCAGCCAGCCCTGCAGGTGCTGTCCGACCAGTTGCGCCAGGAAGTCGATGTGCGCGGGGCGGTCGTTGAGGCAGGGGATGTAACGGTATTCGGCGCCGCCGGCCTCCAGGAAGACGTCGCGGTTTTCCAGCGCGATCTCCTCCAGCGTCTCCAGGCAGTCGGCACTGAAGCCGGGGCACAGCACCTGCACGCGCTTCACGCCCTGCTTGCCCAGCATCTCCAGCGTCTGGTCGGTGTAGGGCTTGAGCCAGTCCTTCGGCCCGAGCCGCGACTGGAAGCTGAACTGCCACTGTCCCGATTCGAGCCCCAGCGCCTGCGCCAGCCGCAGCGCGGTCAGCTCGCACTGGCAGGGGTAGGGATCCCCCTTGTCGGCGTATTCCTGCGGAATGCCGTGGAACGACAGCAGCAGCTTGTCCGGCACGCCGTGCTCGGCCTGGAACTCGCGCACGCTCCCGGCCAGGGCCGCGATGTAGGCGGGGTGCGCATGGTAGTCGCCGATGAAGCGCAGTTCCGGTACCGCGCGCCAGCGCTGCAGTTCCTTGGTCACGGCATCGAAGATCGCCGCCCCCGAGGTCGCCGAGTACTGCGGATAGAGCGGCAGCACCAGCACGCGCCGCACGCCCGCCGCGCGCAGTTCGGCCAGGCCGGCGGGGATCGAGGGATTGCCGTAGCACATGGCGAGCGCGACCCGGACCGGCACGCCCAGGCGCGCGTCCAGCGCCTGTTGCAGCGCCGCATGCTGACGGCGCGAGATCACCAGCAGCGGCGAACCCGCGTCGGTCCAGACCTTCGCGTAGGCGCGCGCAGAGCGCCGCGGCCGGGTGTTGAGGATGATCAGGTTCAGCACCGCCCACCACAGCGGCCGGGGCAGCTCGACCACGCGCGGATCCCACAGGAACTGCTTCAGGTAGCGGCGCACGTCGCGCGGCGCCGGCGAGTCGGGGGTGCCGAGGTTGGCCAGCAGTACGCCGAGCTCGGCCTGGTCCGGGTTCTGCATGCGCGAATCACTCCTGCCTGTTCAGTGCCTGTTCCAGCGTGGCCGCCGTGACCGGCAGCGGCAGCACGGCATGCAGCGGGAACAATGCCGCCAGCCGCTCCACGTACTGCAGTTCGTTGCGCGCCACCAGCACGATGATACGGGCATCCGGTGAATATTTCTGCAGGCTGTACAGGAACACGTCGAGAGTGCTGACGTTCACCCCGGCGTAGTTGTTGCCGGAGCCGTACATGAATTCCGCCACCACCACCGCCGGCGCCGTCGCCTTGAGCGCGCCGATGGCCTTGCGCATGGAACCGAAGCGCAGCTCGCTGTAGCCCAGGCGGGCGTACAGTGCCGACCAGTCGCGGTGCGCGGGCGATTCGATGATCGAGTACAGGACCGGCGCTGCCATGGCGGGGAGTATATCCGACTCCCGCGCACCGGATCCCCGCGCCGGTGCGGCCACCGGCGCCGCCGGCCCGGATGTGCGGACGCGGTCCGCTGCTACAGCGCCGCGCCCGCCGGCCAGATCTGCATGCCGAGCCAGAGGAAACCGCACGCCAGCACGCCGCAGCCGAGCACCGACAGCAGCAGCACCGGCTGCATGCCATGCGCGAGCAGCCGGTTGATGCCGACACCGGCACCGATCGCGGTCAGGAAGAAGCCGAATTCGGCGACGATCAGCAGCGTCAGCACCGGAAAGCGGTAGGCCTCGGCGGGGCCCAGCGCCCCGGCACCGATCAGGCCGAACGCGACCAGCAGCCCCAGGCCCAGGGCCAGCCAGGGAAACGGCAGCTCAGTCATACGCCGCGCCCCGCGCGAAGACACGCAACTGGCGATCGTGGAAGCGGCCCAGCGTCAGCAGGGAGAGCAGCGCGCCGGTCAGCGCCCAGGCCATGTCGGACTGCGTGTCCCAGACGTAGCCCTGGGTCCCGAGGAACGACTCCGCCGCCTCCGCCGACAGCAGCGCGACCCACCACTCGACCAGTTCGTAGAACGCGCTGAATGCCAGGCAGAAGCAGACCACCAGGAAATTCAGCCAGGCGCGGCCGCGCACCACGTCCTTGCGCAGCAGGATCTCGCGTGCGAGCAGCGCCGGCACGAAACCCTGGGCGAAATGGCCGAGCTTGTCGTAATTGTTGCGGCCGAGTTCGAATACCGTGCTGATCCAGTCGAACAGCGGCACCTTCGCGTAGGTGTAATGGCCGCCCGCCATGAGAATGACGCAGTGCCCGAGAATCAGCGCGTAGGCCAGCCCGGTCAGCGGGAAGCGGCGCCGGGTCAGCAGCAGGATACCGACGCCGATCAGCGCGGGGACGACTTCCAGGAACCAGGTGTAGTAATCCGCCGGCCGGATGGCCGACCAGACCAGCACCAGGGTGTAGACGGAAAGCCAGGGTAGCGACATGACGGGACGGACGTGGGGTGACGCCGCAACTGTAAGCCAGCACACCGGCGGCTGACAAGCCGCCGGTGTGCCTATCCCAGCAGGGGACGGAAGAACGCCGCGCCGAACGCCACCGCATCGGGCAGGTCGAAGATGCTGATGTGATCCGGATCCTCCGCGCGCCAGGCCGCGGCCGTCGCACCATCCCGCAGGAACACCATCTCCAGGCACAGGCTTTGCGCCGCGCAGCCGGAGGTGGCCTGCCAGCGAATCCCGAGCCAGGGCGCGGGCGGCTGCGCCGTCAGCACGTCCGCGCCGCGCATGTGGATCGCGATAGCCTGGCCGCTGACGTGGCAGCGCGAGTCGATACGGGTCTCGACCCCGAACATGGGCGCGACCGAGAGCGCATCCAGCGCGCACATGGCATGCACGGTATGCCCCCCGACCTGCACCCGGTGCACGCGCGCCTCGGTTGTGAACGGATAGGCGCCCGTGACCCCGCCGCCCGCCGTGTCCAGCACGACGAGATCGTCCCCGGCCAGGCGCGCGAGCGCGGCATCCACGTCCCCGATGTCGGGCCGGGCCGCGATCTCGGCGCGTGTGGGCGGCAACCCGCGTTCGGCGAACCCGCGCAGGATGTCCCGGTGCAGGGACTGCAGCGCCGGCGCGAGCGCGGTCTGGTGTGCCGCCAGCGGCAGCAGGCTGTTCAGTTGTGCGAGTGCGGTGGTCACGCTCATGGCTACGCCTGCCGGTGGTTGACGGGATGGAAGCGGCAGAATACAGCAGCGTTACACAATATGCTAATTAGCTAATAATTCAATTCATACAGAATGATAGGTGACCGATAAGGGCGTGTCGGCCAAGGCGTCACCGATAGGAGACAGCGGCGCGCAGGCAGATGCCGGCAAATCCCGGCGCAGCGGACCCGGGCTGTCACCTGGCTACGACAGGGGTCTCGCCAGCAACATCGCAACCGGCGCGGTCGCTGTGGAAGTTTTACAGGCATCTCACGCAGTTAACATACTGCGGCGCAGTTGGCCCGGTCCTTGCTTTTACCCGGACGCGCACCCAGCGAGATCACGACCGTCACAGGAGCCAGGCATGAATCGACACGCCATCGCCGCGGCCTGCATCGCCTGGACCAGCTGCGCCGGCAGTGGCCACGCGCTCGGTGCGCTGCGTTTCAGCGATCTGGACGTGAACCGCGACAATGCCCTGACCCGGGCCGAGGCCGGCCTGCTGCCCGAGGTTACCGCGCGCTGGGACCAGTTGGATCGCGACGGTGACGGCCGGCTCAATCGCGGCGAGTACGCCGCCTGCAGTAGGCCCGCGCCGGCCGCGGGCCAGCGGGACTGAGCCGTCGGATTTACCTCCCTACCATTGAACATGGACTCAATGGCGCGTGCTTCCCCTGCACGCATTCCAACACGGAGGTCCTCGGGGTGACGGTCGTTGACAGCCGTCACCCCTTTTTTTTGCTCACCCCCGCTGCGGCAGACGATCGAGCAGCGCCCGCCGCGTGCGCCAGTCGGGCAGGAAGCGGTCCATCAGGGCATGGAAGCGCGCGTTGTGCAGCCGCTCCAGCAGGTGCATCAGCTCGTGCACCACGACATATTCCAGGCATGCGGGCGCGGCCCTGGCCAGTTCCAGGTTCAGCCAGATGCGACGCGCGCGCGGATTGCAGCTGCCCCAGCGCGTCCGCATGCGCTTCACGCCGAATGCCTGCACCTGCACGCCCAGCCGCGCCTGGTGCCGGTCGATCAGGTCCGGCAACGCCGCCTTGAGATAGCCGCGATACCAGTCCTCGAGGACGGCGCGGCGTTCGTCGCGGGTACTGCCCGCGCGCATGTGCAGCACCAGGGCGTCGGCGTCGCATTCGACCCGCTCCGGCCCGTTCGCCTCCGCGACCCCGAGGCGGTAGGGCCGTCCCGCGAACCAGTGGTGTTCTCCGGTCTGGTAGTCGCTGGCGGGCACGTCGTGCGCGAGGGTCAGCCGGGCCCGGTGCCGGCGGATCCACGCCAGCCGCTCGTTCAGGAATGCCTGGATCGCCGCCGGCGCCAGCAGCACGGGCGCCGCCAGCCTGACCCGGCCATGCGGCGGCCGGACACTGAGCCGCAGCGTCCGGATGTCCTTGCGGACCAGCTCGACCTCGATATCGTCCGCCAGCAGCAGGCGGGTGGGCTGTGCCGCGCGGCCACCCCGAGTGCGCTGCGGTGCCGGCACCGCCCTCAGTCCTGCGGCGCCTTCAGCTTGCAGTCCGGAAACAGGCCGGGATCGCTGTCGACACCCTGGCAGCGGCTGCTGGTATAGGTGGTCAGGCTGCGGCTGCTGCTGTCTTCGCGCTCCTGCGCCTCCATCTGCAGCAGCTGCCGGGCGAGGTCGCAGGGTTCCGTATTGGCACACTCGTCCTTGCGCCCGCAGACGCGGCGCACCAGCTTCTCGCAGGGCGAAAAGCCGACGATTTGCTCGACCTGCCAGTGCTCCCCTTCCTCGGCAGCGGGCGCCTGCCGCGCGCCCAGCTCGGTTACGTTGGGGACGACCACACCCTGGCGGATGATGAGGATGGAGCCGTCGTCCATGCGGTGGGTCCCGTCCCAGAGCGGGGCCGAGACGCCGTTGCGGGTGACGGTGGCGCGGTTGGTGCCCGGATCCACGGTCACCGTCCCCCCGCCCGGCATGCCGTAGGTGCCGTCGGCGGCGTGCACGGCGGCGGTTGGCAGGAACGAAAGGAGCGCGAACAGCAGTGTGAGGTATTTCATGGGCGTGTGAACCATGCAGGAATGATCAGACATGACTATAGTCGGCCCGGCGCCGTCCCGGTACCCCGCCGACCGCATGGCGGCACCATCGCATGATCTGCCCGCTCCGCCCATGATCCGGGTCAAGCCGGCGCCGGAATCCCCTGCCGGCATCCAGGCGCCGGTCAGCCCTGCCCGGGCGCCGCGGGCGGGGCATAGCGCAGGATCGCGTAACCGACCAGCGCCGAGATCACCGAGCCGGCCAGGATGCCGAGCCGGTCGTCGACGGCGATGCCCGTGCCGCCCTGCTCGAACGCCAGCGAGCTGATGAACAGGCTCATGGTGAACCCGATGCCGCACAGCGCCGCCACCCCGTACAGCTGCAGCCAGCCGGCGCCCGCCGGCAGCCGGGCGATACCGGCCCTGATGGCCAGCCAGGACAGGCCGAAGACGCCGAGCTGCTTGCCGAGGAAGAGGCCGGCCGTGATGCCGAGCGGCACCGGGTGCAGCAGCGCGTCCAGCGTCAGCATCTCGAACGAGATCCCCGCGTTCGCGAACGCGAACAGCGGCAGGATGCCGTACACCACGGTCGGGTGCAGGTCGTGCTCCAGCTGCTGCAGCTGGGTGTGCTGCGCGCCGGCCTCGCGCGCATTGGGTATGAACAGCGCGGTCAGGACACCGGCCAGGGTCGCATGCACCCCCGACTTGAGTACGGCCGCCCACAGCACCAGGCCGACCAGGAGATAGGGAACCAGCGCGAGCACCCCGCGGCGGTTGAGCAGGAACAGCACGGCCAGCGCCGCCACGGCGACCAGCAGCGAGCTCACCGACAGGTTGTCGGTGTAGAACAGCGCGATGATCACGATGGCGCCGAGGTCGTCGACGATGGCCAGCGTCATCAGGAACAGCTTGAGCGTGCGCGGCACGCGCGAGCCGAGCACCGCGAGCACCCCGAGCGCGAAGGCGATATCGGTGGCCGCCGGGATGGCCCAGCCCTTCATGGCCGCCGCATCGCCCCAGTTCATCGCCGCGTAGATGGCGGCGGGCACGGCCATGCCGCCGACCGCCGCGATCATGGGCAGCACCACGCGGGCGGGCTCGGACAGCTCGCCGTCGAGGATCTCGCGCTTCACTTCCAGGCAGATCAGGAAGAAGAAGATCGCCCGCAGGCCGTCGTTGATCCACAGCAGCAGCGGCTTGGCGATCTCGAAGGCGCCGACGCGGATCTCCACCGGGGTGTTCAGCAGGGCGTCGTAGAGTGAGCTGGCCGGTGAATTCACCACCACCATGGCCAGTATCGCGGCCAGCAGCAGCAGGATGCCGCTGGCGGCCTCGAGCCGGAGAAACTCGGTCAGTGCCTTGAGCATGAGGATGTTCCCGATCCTGTGGGTTGCCGGAGTGCAGGCACCGATGATAGAGGATCCACGCGCGCGAGGCGAACCGCGGGCACGGTGCAGGCCGTGCGCATACTGCTAGCGGCCGCCCGCCATCCGCCGCCAGGCGGTCAGCGCGATCAGCAGCAGGCAGGCCACCCCGATGACGGCCGGATACAGCACCGTCGTCAGCGAGTAGCGTTCCAGCGCCAGGATGACGAGGCCGTTGCGGAGCGCGAACAGCGCGAAGAAGGTGAGCGACTCACTGCCGGGCTGAACGTAGGCCTTGCGCACCGTCGGCCCGAAGCCGAGCACATCGACCAGCGTGAGCACGGCGACGGCCCAGAGCGGATCGGCGGTCAGGTACCACAGCGGCAGGGCCGCGAGCGCCGCGCCGAAGAACAGCCGGTCGGCCACGGTGATCGTGACATCGGCGCGCCTGATCCAGGCCAGCAGCGCGATCTGCAGCGTGACGATGCCCGACACCCCGATCGGCCAGACGCCGATACCCCCGCCGCCCGCCAGTTGCGCGAGAAAGACCAGACACGTGGTGATGCCCCAGATGAGCCACGAGAACACATGCGGCCGGGTCGTGCCCGCGAGGATCGAGCGGATGTAGGGGAAGAACGCGATCAGGGTCAGCGCGATGGCGACGGCACTGAGCGTTCCCCGGACTGACACGGTCGCGCCGCCGTCAGCGCGGCGTCCGGCCGGCCCGCAGCGGGCGGCGCTCAGACAAAACCGCGGACCAGGTAGATGCCCAGCACGATCCCCAGGACCCCGACCAGCAGGTTCACGATCATGCCGACCCTGAGCTGGTACCCCGCCGGGATCTCGGCCGGCCGCAGCGTCTGCAGCACCTTGCGGTGCTGCCAGGAGGAAAACAGCGCGATGACCGCGGCCAGCAGCACGAATGCCACCCCGACGAAAAAGGAGAAGTGGCGCTGGAACTGCCGGATGTCCTCGTGCCCGAGGATGACGAGAAACAGGCCGAAGCGCTCGACCAGGAATCCGAACGCCATCAACGAGACACTGGTCCGGTTCCATGCCAGCAGCGTCCGCTCCGCCGCGAACAGCACCCTGGGATCATTCAGGCTCGACATACCGTGTATTCCTGCGCCCGGCGCGAACCGACCGCACCGCGCCATCAACCTGCCTGTCGGCAGCGACGCCTCGGGATGCCGGCGACCTGCCACCTCGGCACACCCTAACACGGCAGCACCGGATGATACATGCCCGCCCGGCCCCGGCGAGCTGCTTCAAACGCAGCCGCGCAGTCGTGCCGCCAGCCCCGGGGAAAGGAACGTGGTGACCAGCACGGCGGGCCAGAGATTGCAGCCCCGGAAGATGTATGCGCCGAGCAGATCCGCCCACGTCCTGTGCAGCACGAGATACCCGAAGCCGATCTCGAACGCCAGCGTCAGCAACAGCCAGAACAGACCGACCCGCAACCATTGGGCGGCGCTCAACGCGCCGTACCCGGGCGCGGCAAGCCACGCCACGAGGAATATGCCGACCCCGAGCATGACCCCGCTGCCGACCAGGCCGGCGCAAGCGCCGAGGACCGGCACGAGCAGTCGCTCCCTGAGCAGGCCGTTCAGGATGGCCAGCACGAGGATGGCCAGCCACAGCGACGCGGCCCTTGCCCAGACCGATGGCTTCATATCAGGCCCGCCCTCGTATGGGCTGGAGCGTGTTCATTGCCCGAGCTACGGCAGCCGTCACCGTGGCTGGCACCGCCGACAGGGATCTGGCAGCCGATGACCGGCCCTGGATGGCGCGCATGTGCGCAGCGCAGCCGCAGGCCCGGCTGGGCGTGCCGCCGGGTGAGACGTCTGTGAATACTCCACCGGCTAGAGCCGGTGGCTTCAGGTTTCGGCTGAAAGCCGGATCGATCGGCCACCCGGCCGATTGCCCCGACATACAACTCCGCTGGCATTCCACGCTCCCCGTGCACCGCACTTGCCCATACGCCTGTATGAAGGTCCCGTCATTGCGGCGCAGGCCGCAATCCAGATCTCCTCATGGAGCAGTCTCTCTGGCTGCCGGCATACGCCGGCATGACGATTTGCCGCCTGAAGGCGGGGGGGTTACTGATCCCCTATTAGAGACGCTAAACGCAGCGGCTGCAGTGAGGGGCGACGTGCGCACAACCGTGTCCATGGCATGCGCAGCTGGCCGCGGCACACCCGGCGCCCGGATGGGCGCAGCGAACGGCCTGCGCATTGCTCGCCTGATTGCGCCGCATTCCGGGCTTGGGCTTACGCTTGCCTGACGATGTCCACCGAGATCTCCACCGCTGGCACGTCGCCCCTGTTCTCAAGCCAGTGCACGGTGTTCCTGTCCTCGGGCCAACCCACGCCCGGCCCGTAATCCGTAGCGACGCCATTGCGATGATCGGTGATCGTGCCTTGCAGTATGTAAACGACACCCGGCCTGTCAACATGATCGTGCAGCGGGCCGAAGACACCGCCAGGCTCGATGGTGACCAGCCGCATCCGGAGTTGGCGCCCTGCCATGCCCTCGATCTCCGGTCCGAGATCAACCGTTTCAAGCAATTTCACCGTAACACCTTGCGTTTCAGGCACCGGTTGCTCGTTTTGCATAGTGATCACCTCTCCATCGTTCCAGGGCCTGACGTGACCGCAAACCGGCGCGATGCTGGCGGCGCGTCTTGTCAGTGCGCGTCATTGAGCATTCTTACGGAATCTGCCGCTTCCTGAAGCGGCGCCAGGGCGTTGTCGCTGAAGCCCAGCAACGGGCGCCATGGCCCGCCAGTCGGACCGATATTGACAATGGTCGTGCCGCCCTTGCTGGTCAGGTAAGTCGTGCAGCGACGCAGGTTTTCCGACTCCTCCTTGCTGACGTCCGGCCAACGGCTCATTTCCGAATACTCGCCATTCTGCGCGAGACGGAAATAGCGGGCCTCCTGACAATTCTGATTCTCTGCCGGGCATCCCCGCAGCATGAAAATCAGGTCATCGTCGGCCAACAAGCGCGGAGAAATGGCAAACCGGGTCGTGTCTTCCTCCCATCTGCTTGGCGCCGGCATGGAGACGATGCGCTGCAGCGCGCCGGTATCGGTCCAGTACAAATAGATCTCTCCCACCATGTCTTGGACTTTGGGCACGCCGCGGCCCCAGCCGCCCATCCCTGCCAGCCAGGGATAGCGCAGCTGATATCGGGTTACGCCAATCGCCACCCGATCACATTCCGGCCCTGCGCTATCCCCGGTGATGCGGGTATTCAGCTCGCCCGACGGCGCGCATCCCGCCACCTGGAGCGACAGAACAAGCAGCAAGGCCAAATGCCTATTCAAATGCATGGCATCCGCCATAAGCACATGCGCGCCTGCTGACCAGCCGACTCCTGATGGCATTTTGTATGTCTCATTGCCCAGTCCTCCTCACGATGCTTGCGATTTCGGCCGGGATATCCCTCCCGTAACCGTACCTCCAGTCCGGCAGGGGCGCGAGCAAGAGCGCAAGCCAACCCTGCATAGAGGTTACCGTGAATACCGTCAAACGCCTTGATGTATCCGCCGCCATTGAGTCAGGTATCGCAACCACATAGGTATCAACACAGTGCGCCGGGATGATGCCGATGCTCAACACATAAAGCATCGGTTCGAAACACTGAAATCCTTCCGGAGAGTCGTTTTCCCTTGTCACGACAATGGCGACATCCGGACCAGGGGGATCGTAACCCGCATCGTCCCCGGGCGCGATCCGATACGTGGCGCATCCCGCCAAAACCGCAATCATCAAAATTGCAAGCAGCGCTTTCACAAGGAACGATCCCGCCCGTTGCAACCGGTCGTCAGGCCGCGCTTACGCACGCACGTAGCGCAAGTGTGTAGCATCTGGAGTATTGATCACCCTGTCGATTCGGAACTGCGGCAAGGCCTCGTGCAGGTTCTCGAACAACCGCCTGCCACTGCCAAAGACCACTGGAGCCAGGGCCATTTCCAGCTCGTCGACGACGCCCCCGTTCAAATACTGCTGTATCACATCCGCACCGCCCGAGATGCGAATGTCGCGGCCGCCGGCAGACTCCCGCGCCGACTCAAGGGCACGCTCAGCGCCGTCGTTGCAGAAGTAAAACGTCGTCCCACCCGGACGCACCCATGGCACGCGCTGCTCATGGGTGAGCACGTACACAGGCGTGTGAAACGGGGCTTCCTCTGGCCAACTACGCTCGCCTTGCTCGAACATTCGCTTGCCCATGATGCAGGCACCGCTACGTTCCATGGTGGCACGGAGCATATCGTTGACCGGACCGGTCTCTCCGCCCGCGCCAAACCCGAGGTTCTCGCGGAAGTATTGCTGTTTAAGGATCCAGCTCATCAGCGCACCCCATTTGGCACCCCAGTTTTTATACTCGGGCCTATCCCAATTCTCGATGGTCATTCCATCCGGTGCCATGCAGCCGTCAAGACTAAGCCCGATGTTCACGAATACCTTGCTCATGATTCCATTCTCACGAATCCGGATATCAGCCTAAAGTTGAAGCTGTGCGGTACAAATAAAGCGTAGCGTAGTTTGCGCCCGAGCTCACGCGGCGCCGGAGTCACACATTCGGCGGCGGAACCGCTCCCAACTGCATCATGAGTCCCAGCGTGTCCATAATGATGCGGGTATCCTTGATTTTCCCGCCTTGGAAGCGGTCAATCACCATACCCCAGACCGCGACAGGGCGATCCGTGGCAGGCACGCCGAGAAACGCCCCACGATGTGTTCCTGTCCACTCGAACCGTGACAGGACCTTGTCACCTTCGGCAATCTGCTCGTGGACCGTCCAATGCATGTCGGGAAACGCGGCTCTCAGTCCCCGCACCACGTCCTTCAACCCCTCCAGGCCCGGACCCTGGCCAGGAAACGGAACCTGCTCCACCATGTCCTCCCAGAAGAACTGCCCAGCCGCATCGACATTCCCCTGGTTCAGAACTTCTTCTATGAATCGGCGGACCACGTTGCTGTTACTCTGCATGTTATCTGCCTTCTACTGGATCGTTCAGTGATGAGTATTAGCCGTCTAACCTGAAAGCCAGGCGCACCTGCGAAGCAGGCGTCAGCCAAGGTTTATTTGTTGGCTACTTAAAACTCACGCTCTTCAACAATAAATGCTGAGGATTTTGAATGATCTATAAAATTACCCTCGTCTTCCAATAATGCGGCGCCGAATTTCTGTCCTTCAGGAGAGCTCATACCTTCCATAAGCGTCTCTTCTGACTCAAACCACACCTCAGCAACACCATCATATTCAGGCTGCATCCCTCTGGACGTTCTGAGTCCTTCATTCAATGGAGTATCCAATGTGTGTGACTGAACATACTTTTTTGCGCCCATCGCGCCGGCAATGCTCATAAAGAATGGGCCATGCTTATTCATCCAGTAATCTTTGAATTCCGCGCGAGTCATATTTGGATGTCGTGTTATGCACATGATGAATTTAATCACTTTCTACCCCCTCTTCATTCTACTTACTTTGGGTAACTCGGGTGTCTCACGTATCGCTGCTTGTTGGCGAGCGTATAGCGGTCATAGTTCCGTTTCTTTGTCTGCCCCATTCCCTATACCCTCCAGTTGAACGGTTTTCCACTGTCCACTGAAGTGGTGCCAGCTCAGTCCGCCTGGGGCGATTTGTCATACGCAGCATTACTCATAAACATCTTTAAAGAGCAGCATCTCCGCCAACCGCTCCTCATTCCTACCAGGAAATCCACAACGCGGAGAAAAATCGGTTGTGTCCTTGTAAGTTCCAAATATTCGATCCCAGACAGGAATATCACTGAAATTATATTTATGAACGTCTAATTGGTGATGTATTGAGTGTAATTCGGGCGTCTGGACAAAATAACGAAGCCATTTAGGTGACTTGTAATTACCGTGATAGAAGAATTCACCTGTTGCCGCAAAAAAGTTGTACCAGAAGCTGGCCATTAATGAGCAGCCGAGTAACGGGAATATTATTGCAGCACTTAAAAATGCCCCGGTCGCTATTTCAACAGGATGCTTATAAAAAGAGGTAAGGATTTCGATCCTAGACGCTGAATGGTGTATTTGATGGAAAATTTGCCAGAATCCGTTGGCGTGCCTCAGCCTATGCCACCAGTAGAATACAAATGTGCCGACAAACCATGCCACGAAACCTTCAAGAAATGGATTATTCCATACCGCGAAATTGAACACCGACTCTGTACCATAGATGTCATGCCACAGCCGGCCCAAGCCCAGAGTTATTCCAAGCTGGATTATGTTTATTAGGATAGAACGCTTGTACCAGCCCCTAGATCTCGGTAGTTTTCGACCGGGCCTCGCTCTTTCCAATAAAAAAAATGCAGCAGTTGCGCCTGCCGTCATGAACGTCGGAAGTGTGATTGTGCTCAAACCCATAAGCTACGCATTACGTTTGAACTCTGCCGCCGCCGACGGAGCGCCAGCGACGGAGGTGGTCGGCAGGAGTGAAGTGTTAGGCCTCATTCCACAGTTGAGTTAGTAAAACTCACGCCTTCTGTTTCAGGTTGTGGCGGCCCCGCCAATCCACTTGGCTTAAAAATACGCAAGACTACCAACCCAATAAGAATGGCCACCATTGAATAAATAAGTAGCTTGATAATATCGCCTCTGATCTCAGATTCTAATCCACCAGTACCAGTTGCTAAAAAGACCAATGAAAGCCCAAAGAAAATCAAAATTACAACTGCTGCACCAAAAATAGTTTGAATTTCGTCTGTCATTATTTTAACAGCAGAGGCCCACCCAGTAGGTGTTGTCGGAGCATCAGACATTATTCTGTGCCTCCTGACCCTTTTGCACGTCATGAGCAGAAGGCTGCTTCGCTTGACCGATCAACCCCAGCACTAAGCTTCTTATATTCTGGGCCTCCCCCCCAAACTCAAATGCACAACTGTCAAAACTACTGTCCTTTAGCAGGAAATTACCTCGCGTTACCACTATTCGACATCTAAAGAATTTGCATCTGACGTATTCGTTACCATCGAGAACGACCGTCGTGCCCTCGAAATTACAATCTTGAAAATGTGCCATATTTTTTCTCTATGAGGCCTAACTACTATTTGACGGAGTGGGTAAACCTGCCAACAATTGGCAGATCTGTATGTCTAATTTCTGTATATAGCATTCTTGTATGCATATCCAGAAACTAGAAAGCAAAATCCTCGTCCAGGATCCGTTGCTCCAGACCCAGCTCCAGCACCTTGCCATAGGGCAGGTTCCAGGCCATCCGTTCCGGATTCCAGTAGCCACCGGCCTGCTTGACCAGGTCCCGCAGCTCGCGCTCGCCGCAGCCGAGACGGAAATAGACCCGGCGTTGCGCGGGTATCCGCACCCCGGGCAGCCAGTCCTTTTCCTCGACAATGAGTTCGATGGTCTTGTAACGCTTGCAGCGCGCCTTGTCGTAGCGGTAGCGCACGCACACCAGCTGCTCGCCTATTCCCGCAGCAGCTGCCGGGTACCGTTCATGCCGGGTTTCAGCGTTGCCTTGACCTCCATGTTACCGGCACGCCCTCCCTGTGCGGCCTTCCTGCTAGCCGGCGGCTGCCGGCAGTCGCGCCAGCACCTCGTTTTCGACGAATGCGCACAGCGGCACAAGCTCGGGATAGCGGCTGCCCGTGTCGGTGATATACCCGAGCGTGCGCGGGATATCGCCGAGATAGCCCGGCTTGCCGTCGCGGTGGTAGAGGCGCGCGAAAATGCCGCTGGCCTTGAGATGGCGTTGCACGCCCATGAGATCGAACCAGCGCAGGAACTGCGCCGGGTCTTCGTGTTCCTCGCGCAGGATGCCGGTCTGCAGCGCCAGCGCCTGGTAGCCCAGCGCCCACTCCTCCACCCGCGCCCGCGGCCAGGCGATGTAGCAGTCACGCAGCAGCGACACCAGGTCGTAGGTGACCGGCCCGCAGACCGCGTCCTGGAAATCGAGGATGCCGGGGTTGTTGCGCGCCGTCACCATCAGGTTGCGCGAGTGGTAGTCGCGGTGCACGAACACCTGCGGCTGCGCCAGCGCGTTCTCGACCAGCAGCGCAAAGGCGGCATCGAGCAGCGCGTGCTGCGCCGCGTCCAGTTCGATGCCGAGATGCCGGCCCGCCAGCCAGTCGCGGAACAGCTCCATCTCGCGCAGCAGCAGCGCGCGGTCGTAGGGTGGGAGGTTGCCGCAGGCGCAGGTCTGCAGGGTGGCCAGCGCACCGAGGGCGTCGCCGTACAGGCGCTCCACGCTGGCCTCGCCGAGCGCCCCCAGGTATGGCCTGCTGCCCAGGTCCGACAGCAGCAGGAAGCCCTGCGCCAGATCCTCGTCCAGCACCTCGGGCGCGTTCAGGCCGGCATCGACCAGCTGCCGCGCCACCTGGATGAACGGCCGCGAGTCTTCCTTGTCCGGCGGTGCGTCCATGACGATGAAGCTCGCGCCGTCGTGCAGCACGCGGAAATAGCGCCGGAAGCTGGCGTCGCTGGAGGCCGGCGCCAGGGTGTAGTCGGTGAATTCGAGTTCGTTTTCCAGCCAGCGTTTCAGCGCTTCGAGGCGTTGGGGCACGGGTTACCTGCCTGTATAGGGGTGATTTTGCGGCAAAAGATACCGCGTATTTGGCAATGGCGCCACGCTCACCGTGACCGTCATTCCCGCGAAGGCGGAAATGACATGGAATGTAAATTGGCACTGGCAATGCATCACGCCTGTCAGGCATTTCATACGGCGGCCGTGAGACAAACCGGAATCAGGCTTGCGCCGTATATAAAGCTGGCGGACGCAGTCTGCTGCTGCAGCGTTTCCAATGCCATGGACCAACCAGCAATACCCAGTGCCGTCTGCGCCCTCTGTGCTCTCTGTGGCAGTCTTTTGCTTTCTTCGCGCCTTTGCGTCTTTCGGCAACCGCTCCCTGCGTTGCTCTCGGCTCGGGCATCCTGCTTCGCTCTCACGGGCCCATCCATGGACCCGTACCGCCTACATCCCTGTAGTCGTGCGCGAGACCGGGTTTCCTGTTACGCCTCGGTCTTCGGGAACAGCGCCCGGTAGCGCGCGCAGCTCCAGTCGCGCAGGTCGTCGACGATCAGGTAGAAGCTGGGGATGGCGATCAGCACCACGGCGGTGGCGCACAACAGGCCGAAGCCGAGGCTCACGGCCATGGGCGAGAGAAAGGCAGTCTGGCCGGTGGCGAAGAAGATCAGCGGCGAGATCCCGAGGAAGGTGGTGATGCTGGTGAGCAGGATCGGGCGGATGCGCACGCGGCCGGCCTGCACCATGGCCTCGATCCGGTCCAGGCCTTCCGCGCGCAGGCGCTTGGCGAAGTCGATCAGGATGAGCGAGTCGTTCACCACGATGCCGGTCAGCGCGAGGAAGCCGATCGCGGACAGGAACTGCGTGTTGTAACCGAACAGCAGGTGGCCGAGCACGACGCCGATGGCGCCGAAGGGAATGGCGATCATCACCACCAGCGGATCGAGCAGCGAGCGGAACAGCGCGGCGAGGATGAAGAAGATGATGGCCGCCGAGATCAGCAGCGCATCCTTCATGCCGCTGAACGATTCGCTGGCGTCCTTCTTCTCGCCCAGGAACAGCAGCTCGTAGCCGGGCAGGCGCCGGTCGATGTCGCCGAATGCCTTGCGGACCAGCTCGGTGACCTCCAGCGGCGTGGTCACGCTGTCGTCGACGTCGGCGGTGACGATGCCGAGGCGGCGCGTGTCGCGCCGGCTGATGGTGTTCATGCCCCGCCCCGTGCCGATGTCGGCGACGTCGCCCAGGTACACCAGCCGGCCGTCGGCCAGCACCAGCGGCAGCTCGGCCAGGTCGCTGGCATGGCGGATGGCCTCCGGATAGATCACGCGCACCGGCACGCGCTGGTTGCCGCGCGTGACGTGCACGGCCTCGACGCCGAGGAAGCCGGTGCGCACGGCATCGGCCAGGTCGCTCTGCTTCAGGCCCAGCTCGCGGCCGCGCGCGTTGAGCGAGTAGCGGTATTCCAGCTTGCCGGTCTCCAGGTTCTGGCGCACGTCGTGCACCCCGGGCAGACGCTCCAGGTAGTCGACCATGCGCGTGGCCTCGTCGCGCAGCACGCGCACGTCGCGCCCGGCCACGCCGACCTCGATGTCGGCGCCGGCGGGGCCGCCCTGCGGGCGCTGGATGGACATGCGCTGGATGCCGGCCACCGTCGCGAGTTTGTCGCGCAGCTCGTTGATGATCGCCTCGGTCGGACGCGCGCGGCTGCCCGACGCCGAGAAGTCGAGGCTGACCAGCGGCGAGATGTAGCGCTCGATGACGCCCTCGGGCTTGGCCTTCTGCAGGTCCACCACCAGCTGGATGTAGTGACTGCCGATCTGGAAGCGGTTGAAGTCGATGAAGCTGACGCCGACGTTGGTCAGCAGCGTCTTGAGATCCCGTTCGTCCAGCGTGGTCAGGATCACCTGCTCCATGCGGCTCGCCAGCCGCGCGGTGTCCTCCAGGCTGTAGGTCTGCGGCGCCTCGGCGTTGATGAAGAACTGGCCGACGTCGACGTCGTCGAACAACTGGAACGGGATGCGCGTGGCCGCGAAAATGAGCGTCACGACCAGCAGTCCGCTGCTGAACAGGGCGACGAAATAGCGGTTGTCCAGCGTCCAGCGCAGCCAGCCGATGTAGCGCTCCAGCAGCTGGCTCCAGTCGACGACGCGCTCGCCGGACTGGCGCGCCCGCCTGCCCGCGTGCAGCAGCTCGGCGGCGTGCGAGGGCAGCACCCCGAACGCCTCCCACAGCGAGCCGAGCAGCGCCGCACTGACCACCACCGGGATCACCGCGATGAACTCACCCATCACCCCCTTGATGGAGAACATGGGCATGAACGCGGCCACGGTGGTGGCGGTGCTGGCGATCACCGGCCACAGCACCTCGCCGGCCCCCACCCGCGCGGCCTCGTGCGCCGGCCTGCCCTGCTCCATGTGCCGGTACATGTTCTCGGTCACGATGATGGCGTCGTCGACGATCAGCCCGAGCGCGATCAGGAACGCGAACAGCGACACCATGTTGATGGTGTAGCCGAGGTAATACAGCGCCACCACGGCGACCAGGAACGACACCGGGATGCCCATGGCGGTGATCAGCGCCACACGGAAGTTCAGGAACAGGTACAGCGACAGCAGCACCAGCACCAGGCCGACCAGCCCGGAGGACTTGACCAGGTTGAGACGGTTCTTGACGTACACCGAGAGATCGTTGAACAGGCCGACCTGGATGGTCGGCGGCAGCTCGCCGCGCAGCGTGTCGGCGAACGCGTACACGGCATCGGCCACGTCGATGGTGGAGGCGTCGACCGTCTTGGTCACGGTGAGATTGACCGAGGGACGCCCGTTGAAGCGGCCGAGCGTGCGCGCCTCTTCCAGGCGCAGCCGGATGCCCGCGATCTCGCCGAGCCGCAGCTGGCCGCCGCTGGCGTTGCTGCGCACCGCGATGGCACCGATCTCCTCCGGCTGCGGCGCCACGCCCTTGCCGCGCAGCAGGATATCGCCTTCGCGCGCCTTCAGCGAACCGCCCGGCAGGTCGCGCAGGTTGCCGCGCACCGCGGCCAGCACCTCGGCGAGCGCGACCCCGCGCGCGGCGAGCTCGAAGGGATTCACCTCCACCCAGATCTCCCACTCGCGGTCCCCGGCGGCGCCGACGCTGGCGACACCGGGCAGTTTCGCCATGCGCTCCTGCACGCGCTCGGCCTGTTCGTACAGATAGCCGCGCGACACGTCGCCGTACAGGCTCAGACTGATCACCGGGAAGCGCGCCTTCACCCGCACCAGTTCCGGTTCCTCCGCCTCTGCCGGCAGGTCGGTCACCTGGTCGAGCGCGGTCTGCGCGTCGCGCATGTACTGGTCGACGTCGGTGCCGGACTTGAGCTTGATCAGGATCGCGGCCGCCCCCTCGCTGCTGGTCGAGGTGAGTTCGTCGATCTCGGGCATGCCCTCGAACTCCTCCTCGATGGGGATGGTGACCTGCCGTTCCACCTCTTCCGGCGAGGCGCCCTCGAACACGACGCTGATACTGACCGCGTCGAGTTCCACGGTCGGGAACATCTCCTGCGGCATGGCGCGCCAGGCCAGCACCCCGAGGATCACCACGATGCCGAGCAGCAGGTTGGTGACCAGCGGGTTGTTGATGGAATACCGGATCAGCGACATCGCGGCGCTGCGTGCCTCAGGACGCCGTGCGCGGCTGGCGCTCGACGCTCACGCGCTGGCCGTCGCTGAGCGCCGCGACGTCGCGCACCACGATCAGCGCATCCCGGTCGATGCCGCGCCGGATCTCCTGCCAGGCGCCGACCCGGTGACCGGGCACGACCGCGACCCGCTCCAGGGTGTCGCCATTGAGCCGGAACACGAAGCTCTGTCCTTCGTCGTACAGCACGGCCGTGGCCGGCACCGCCACCACCTGCTGCAGGGGCTGCAACGGCAGCCGCACCTGCGCGACCTGTCCGGGGCGGGCGGGTCCGGCGGCGAGGCGCACGCGCAGTGCGTGCGTGAACGTGACCGGGTCCGGGTCCAGCTGCAGGGAATGCACCGTGCCGGGCAGGGTCGCGCCGTCGACCTGCACCTCGACCGGCTGCCCCTGGCCGAGCGCGGCCGCCACCTCGCCGCGCACCTCGACATACAGGTCGAGGCTGGCGGCATCGACCAGGTCGACGACCGCCTGGCTCGGGGTGACGTAGTCGCCGGCCTGGGCCTCGACCCGGTTCACGGTCCCGGCGAACGGCGCCCGCAGCTCGGTGCGCGCCAGGTTGCGGGCGGCACGATTGCGCGCCGCCTCCTTCAGGGCGAGCCGGGCATCCGCTGTGGCCGTGCTGGCCTTGAGCTGGGCGACCTCGGATTCCAGCCGGATCAGCTGGATGCGCACCTCGTCCAGGTGCGATTTGGAGACCAGCGCATCCGCGCCGAGCTGTTCCAGCCGCTTGAGATCGTTGTCCTGCAGCGCCTGGTTACGGCGCGCCAGCACCAGCAGCTCGCGGTCGCGCTCGATGTGGCGGCGCTCCTGCGC
Organism: Pseudomonadota bacterium; assembly: GCA_041395565.1. Lineage (NCBI taxonomy): Bacteria > Pseudomonadati > Pseudomonadota > Pseudomonadota bacterium. The sequence continues at coordinate 22,117 of JAWLAI010000005.1, forward strand.
GAGCTGGGCCTCGGCCTCGGCCAGTGCGTCCGCGTAGTCGCCCGCCGTCAGGGCCAGCAGCAGCTCACCCGCCGTCACCGCCTGGCCGGGCTCGACCGCGCGCGCGGCCACCTGTCCCGCCAGCTCGAAGTGCAGCGCCGCCTGCCGCGCGGGCTCCAGCCGCCCGCTCACCGTCGCCACGGGCTGCAGGTCGTGCAGACCGACCGCAGCGACGGACACGCGCGTGGGCAAGGCCTCGCGCAGCTCGGCCTCCTGTTCCGGCGCGGTCAGCAGGAGCAGGGCGGCGAGCGCGGCCAGGCCCAGCAAAAGCATGCGCTGCATGGGTGACTTGATTGCTAACACACTGATTATAAATTAATTGAAAGTAACGCCATTCTATGCGATTTTACCTCGCGTCTGCCATCCGGCCGGCCGCCGATTCCAGGATCACGTTAGCTCTGTTCAATGCGCCCCAGCCCGTCGCGATTCCGCCCTTCCTGCCCGACCGCCCGGATACCCGCCGCATGAACCGGCTGCCCGCACTCTCCCTGCTCACGCTCACGCTGCTGACAGCACAGCAATCGCCGGCGGCGACAGGCTGGGACTGCCGGCAGCAGGCGGACGGCACCTGGGATTGCGACGCCGGCACGACCCCGCCGGCGGCAGCGGACGCACAAACCGCGCCGGAGCGCAGCGATGCGCCGGTGGCAGCGGACGCACAAACCGCACCGGAACGCAGCAGCGCGCCGGTGACGGCGCCGGCCGAAACGGCAGCCGCTGCCGACGCCCAGGCAACGGCCCCGGCACCCGTGGCAACCCCAGCCGCGCCGGCGGCGGCCGCCGCAACGGGCGGCAAACCGGACCGCTGGGCATTGTGTCCGCCGATCATGCCGGAAGCCTGGACGGGCGTCAGTCCGACCGCCGCCACGACCGGAATTGTCGACCTGGAAGCGGACACCGCGGCCGCGAGTGCCGACCGCGTGATCACCCTGAGCGGCGACGCGGTGATCCGCTACGACGATCGCCAGCTGCAGGCCAGCGACATCATCTACCGGCAGGATGCCGGCGAGGTCGAGGCCAGCGGCGGCATCCGCTACGCGGGGCCCGACCTGGTGGCGAGCGGCGAGTCCGCGCTGCTGCAGACCGGCGCCCAGCGCGGCACCCTGCGCGGGATCACCTACGCCCTGCCGCGGCAGCACGCGCGCGGCGGCGCCAGCCTGCTCACCCTGGAGGGTGCCGGGCGGCTGCGCCTGGAGCAGGCCTCCTACACCACCTGCGCCCCCGGCAACCGCGACTGGCTGCTGTCGGCCGGCGAGGTCGACATCGATCACAATGAGGGGACCGTGACCGCCCGCAACGCGCGGCTGACGTTCAAGCAGGTGCCGATCCTGTACACCCCCTATATCAGTTACCCGCTGGACGACCGGCGCAAGAGCGGGCTGCTGTTCCCCAAGATCGGCACGACCGACCAGACCGGCATCGACATCAGCGTGCCCTGGTACTGGAACATCGCGCCGGATCGCGACGCCACCATCACCCCGCGCATCATGAGCAACCGCGGCACCATGCTGGCCGGCGAATTCCGCTTCCTCACCCCGCACAGCAACGGCACCCTGAACGCGGAATACCTGCCCTCGGACAGCCAGTTCAACAATGAAGACCGGCGTTACGTCAGCCTCTACCACTACGCCAATCCGCAGCCGCGGCTGGAGACCTTCATCCAGGCCGGCGATGTCTCCGACCCGTTCTACTTCGGCGACCTCGGCAGCACCCTGGTGGCCTCCAGCCAGACCAGCCTGGAGCGCACCGCGCACGCCATCTGGCACGGCAGCGGCTGGAACCTGGGGCTGACCGTGCAGGACTTCCAGAACCTGGACACCACGCTGGCATCGGTCGACCAGCCCTACCGGCAACTGCCGCAGATCGTCTACGAACTGGTCCCCGCCCGGCGCTTCCTGGGCCTGCGCAGCTCGGTGCTGGCGGAACTCAACTACTTCACCCACAGCGACGAGACCCTGGTCAACGGGACCCGGCTCGATATCCAGCCGCGCCTGAGCCTGCCGCTGCGCCGCGCCGGCTGGTACGTGGAACCGGCGCTGAGCGTGCGCCACACCCGCTACGCCCTGGACAACGTCGGCCCCGGTCTGGACGACAGCCCGACCCGCACCACGCCGGTCTACAGCCTGGACGCCGGCAGCTTTTTCGAGCGCAACGGCAGCTGGGGCGACAAACCCTACATCCAGACGCTGGAGCCGCGCCTGTATTACCTCTACGTCCCGGAGCGCAGCCAGAACGACCTGCCGGTGTTCGACACCGGCAACTACGATTTCAATTTCTGGACCCTGTTCCGCGACAACCGCTTCAACGGACCGGACCGCATGGGCGATGCCAACCAGCTGGCGCTGGCGCTGACCTCGCGCTTCCTCGATCCGGCCAGCGGCCGGCAGCTGCTCGGCATGAGCCTGGGTTCGCTGTTCTATTTCCGCGACCGTACCGTGACCCTGCCGGGCGACACCGCCGACCTGACCTCGAGTTCGGACATCATCGGCGAGCTGTCGCTGGCGTTGACCCGCCACTGGACGGCCCGTGGCGAGGTGCTCTGGAATCCGCACGAATCCCGCACCGAGCGCAGCAACTACCACCTGCAGTACCGTCTCGACCAGCGCCGGCTCATCAACCTGGGCTACCGCTTCCGCGATGCCATCCAGGAACAGACCGACGTTTCCTTCCTCTGGCCGCTCGGGCAGTCCTGGCACCTGGTCGGCCGCTGGTACTACGATCTCACGGCGAGTGAAACTATCGAGACGCTCGGCGGTCTGGGTTACGAGCGCTGCTGCTGGGGTGTGCAGCTGCTGGCCCGCAACTACATCAACAACGACGGCAGCACGCGCACCAACGCCGTGTTCCTGCAGCTGGAATTCAAGGGGCTGGGCAAGCTCGGCACCAGCGTCGATGACGCGCTCGAACGTGGTATTCTTGGCTACCAGGCCGACTGAACGCAGCACCCGAACCGACACCTATGAAACATCACCTCATCACGGCGCTCCTGCTGTCGCTCGCCCTCGGCAGCGCCGGCCTGCACGCCGCCGACAGCACCGAACCGACGCCCGGCGCCGGCGAGTCCCTGCTGAACCGCATCGTCGCCGTCGTCAACGACGGCATCATCGTCTCCAGCGAGCTGGACCAGGCCATGGCGAACGTCAGCGCCCAGCTGCAGGGCAAGGGCACCCCGCTGCCGCCCCGCGACGTGCTGGAGAAGCAGGTGCTGGAACGGCTGGTGGTTGAAAAGCTGCAACTGCAGCTGGCCGAGACCAACGGCATGACCATCGACGACAGCGCGCTGAACAACGAGGTGCAGGATCTCGCCCGCCGCAACGGCATCTCGGTGGCCGAATTCCGCGCCGTGCTCGAACGTGACGGTTTCAGCTACGCCGCCTTCCGCGAGGATCTGCGCCGCCAGCTGCTCATCCAGGAACTGCGCCGGCAGATGGTCGGCAACCGCATCCGCGTGACGGACCAGGAGATCGACAACCTGCTGGCCGCGCTCAAGGCCAGCGGCACGGGCGATGTGGAGTACCATCTGGCGCACATCCTCGTCGCGATTCCGGAGGCCGCCAGCCCGGAGCAGGTGCAGGCCGCGGAACGCAAGGCCACGGACATCCTCGGGCGCCTGCGCGCGGGTGCCGATTTCACGCAGACCGCCATCGCCGAGTCGGACGCCCAGACCGCGCTGGAAGGCGGCGATATCGGCTGGCGCAGTCTCGGCCAGATGCCGGAACTGTTCATCGAGCCGCTCAAGGACATGCACACGGGAGACATCTCGACCCTGATCCGCAGCCCCGGCGGTTTCCATATCATCAAGCTGCTCGAGAAGCGCGGCGACGAACGCCACATCATGCGCCAGACCCACGTCCGCCAGATCCTGCTCAAGGAAGACGACCTGCACAGCGACACGGACAACGCAGACCGCATCCGGCAGCTGGAGCTGCGTCTGCGCGGCGGCGAGGATTTCGCGACGCTGGCGCGCTCCCATTCGCAGGACACGCTCACGGCGGCCAAGGGTGGCGATCTCGGCTGGCTCGGACCGGGCGACACCATCCCGGAGTTCGAGAGCGTCATGAACGGGCTCGCGCCGGGCGAGATCAGCGCGCCGCTCCATACCCGTTACGGCTGGCACCTGATCCAGGTACTGGAATACCGCGACCGCGATGACACGGTAGAGTTCGAGCGCAACCGCGCAAAGAACCTGATCCGCTCGCGCAAGTACGACGAGGAACTGGTGCTCTGGCTGCGGCGCCTGCGCGACGAGGCCTACGTGGAGTTCCGCCTCACCGAGAGCTGACGCCCCTCCCCTTGTCCGGCACCGTCCTCCGCATTGCTGTCACGCCCGGCGAACCGGCCGGCATCGGCGCCGACCTGTGCCTGCTGGCGCAGCCGCACCTGCCCGCGGACATCGAGCCGGTCTATATCTGCGATCCCGCGCTGCTCGAGGACCGCGCCGCCCGGCTCGGGCTGCCGGCGCGCATCCACCGTTTCGACCCGGCAGCGGCCCCGCGCCCGGCCACCCCCGGCACGTTCTGCGTGGCCGAGGTCGCCCTGCACGCGCCCGTGAGCTGCGGGGTCGCCGCTCCCGGCAATGCCCGCTACGTGCTCGACACGCTGGATCGCGCGGTGGCCGGCTGCCGGGACGGGCAGTTCGCCGCCCTGGTGACGGGGCCGGTGCACAAGGCCGTGATCAACGACGCCGGCATCCCCTTCAGCGGCCACACCGAGTATCTCGCGGCACGGACCGGGTGCGCGGAGGTCGTCATGCTGCTCACCGCCGGCAGTCTGCGCGTGGCCCTGGTGACCACCCATGTGCCGCTGGCGGCGGTCAGCGGCCTGATCACCCGCGCGCGGCTGCGGCGGGCGCTGCACATCCTGCACCACGACCTGCGCACGCGCTTCGGCATCGCGCGGCCGCGCATCCGGGTATGCGGGCTCAACCCGCACGCCGGCGAGGGCGGCCATCTCGGCCGCGAGGAGATCGAGACCATCATCCCGGTCATGGACGAACTGCGCGCCGCGGGCATGGACCTGGCCGGCCCGCTGCCCGCCGACACGGCGTTCACGCCGGCGGGCATCGCGGCCGGTGACGCCTTCCTGACCATGTACCATGACCAGGGGCTGCCGGTGCTCAAGCACGTCGGCTTCGGCCGCGCGGTCAACATCACGCTGGGACTGCCGCTCATCCGCACCTCGGTCGATCACGGTACCGCGCTGGAGCTGGCCGGCACCGGCCACGCCGATACCGGCAGCCTGCTGGCCGCCGTGCGCTGCGCGGCGGACATGGCCCGCCGCGCGGCCGGCGCAACGGATGCGGACGATGCCTGAGCACGGCCAGCCGCCGCGGGAACTGCACGGCCACACGCTGCAGCAGCTGCAGCACCGGCACGATTTCTCGGTGCACGACAGCCGGGCCGAGCGGCGCACCTACCTGGTGTTGCTGCTCACCGCGCTGACCATGGTGGTCGAGATCGCCGCCGGCAGCCTGTTCGGCTCGATGGCGCTGCTGGCGGACGGCTGGCACATGGGCACACACGTCGCCGCCTTCATGATCACCGTGTTCGCCTACCGCCACGCGCGCCGGCACGCCGACAATCCCGACTACTCCTTCGGCACCGGCAAGGTCAGCGTCCTGGGCGGCTACACCAGCGCGATCGTGCTGGTGGTGGTGGCGCTGCTCATGCTGCTGGAATCGGTACAGCGCCTGTTCCTGCCGCAGGCCATCCACTTCAACGAGGCCATCATGGTCGCCGCGATCGGTCTGCTGGTGAACGTCGTCAGCGCCCTGCTGCTGAAGGACGGCCATACCCATGCGCCCGCGGCGGAGCCCGACCACGAGCACGAGCACGCGCACCGGCATCATCACGACCACAACCTGCGTGCCGCCTACCTGCACGTGCTGGCCGACGCGCTGACCTCCGTGCTGGCGATCACGGCCCTGCTCTGCGGCAAGTATCTTGACTGGAACTGGCTGGATCCGGTGATGGGCGCGGTGGGTGCGTGCATCATCGCACGCTGGTCATACGGTCTGCTGGCGCAGACCGGTCCGATCCTGCTCGATGCCAGCATCGACAGCGGGCGCCAGCAGGCCATTCGCAGCGCCATCGAACACGACGCCGACAACCGGATCGCCGACATGCACGTGTGGAAGGTCGGCGCCAACGACTACGCGGCGATCATCGCGCTGGTGACGCACGTTCCACGCCCGGCGGAACATTACCGGCAGCTGCTCGCCGGTTTCGCGTGGCTGTCCCATGTCACCATCGAGGTCAACGCGTGCGTGGACGCGCCGTGCGCGCTCCCCGGTCCCGGTCCGCACACCTGAGGGCGCAGCGCGCGGGCGCTCAGTAACTGCCGGGAACGATGCCGTGGCGGCTCAGCCAGTCGCTGTCCAGCTGCCAGCGCACCTGGCCGGCCTTGCCCGTCTCCAGCACCCGAGCGCGGGCGCGCTCCTGCAGGCGCGCCATTTCCAGCTGTGCCTGCTGCAGCGCGGGATCGTCATCCGCCAGCGGCGCCAGCGCCGGGAACAGCAGACCCAGCGCCCGCACGGCAGGAAACTCGGCGCTGCGCGGCGTACCCATGACGGCGACGCCGTGCTCGAGCGCCAGCACCCGGAAGCGGTAGGGATAGGCGGCCAGCGCGGGGTCTGCCTCGAGCACCGCGTTCAGCGCCGCCACCTCCGGGTTCTCGTAGAGGACCCAGCACAGCAGCGCCAGTACCACGGCACCGAGCAAGAGACTGTAGTTGCGCGTGAACCTGTCCATGGGAGCCCCTGTCCGCCGTTGCCGCGACCGGGAGCGGTCGTGGGCACGGCATTGCGCATTGTCCCGGTGTTCCCCGGCTGCTGTCCAGCGGCCGGAACCGGCTCGCGGCGGTGCGCATCAGCCCTGCGCGCGCCGGGCGTCGGCGCGATCCCCGAGCCAGCGCGCGAGGACGGCATACAGGTCTTCCGTACCGAAGGGCTTGCTCAGGTAATCGTCCATGCCGGCATCCTGGCACTGATCCTGGATCCCCTTCTGCACGTCCGCCGTGAGTGCGATGATCGGCGTACGCGCACGGCCGGATGCCGCCTCCCGCGCACGGATCGCGCCAGCCGCATCGAAACCGTCCATGACCGGCATGTGGCAGTCCATCAGGATCATGCTGTAGTCGGTCGCGGCTTCGTGTGCGAGCGCCTCCTGCCCGTTCATGGCCACATCGACCGTGAAACCGAGCACCTCCAGCATGGAAATCGCGACGGTCTGGTTGACGAGATTGTCCTCGGCCAGCAGGATGCGCCGGCCCTGGCCCAATTCCGCCGCCCCCCCGGCCGCTGCCGGGGCGTCCAGTCCGGCCGCCAGCGCAAGCAGCCGCTCCTGCAGCTGCGCGAACGGCGCGGGCTTGCTCAGATAGGCATCGATACCCGCCGCACGCAGGGCCGCATCCTCCCTGTCCTCGGGGTGCGCGGAAAACATGAGCAGGCGAATCGCCGCGATGCGCGCATCGGCGCGGATGGCGCGTGCCAGCGCGAAACCGTCCATTCCCGGCAGCTTGCGGTCGATGATCGCCAACGCGAAGGGCCGGCCGCTGGCGCCGGCCGCCTGCAGCAGCTGCAGGGCCATGGCGGCACTGCCCGCAGCGTCTGCTTCCATCCCCCACTCCGACAGCTTGCGCAGCAGCAGGCTGCGGGTCGGTGCGTTGTCGTCAACCACCAGGACGCGCAACCCGGCGAGCCCGGTCATGTCCGCCTGCCGCTCCGACGCGGCGAGATCACGTGCCAGGCGCACGGTAAAGTGGAAGGTCGAACCCAGCCCCGGCTGACTCTGCACGCCGATCTCACCGCCCATCAGCTCCACCAGCTGGCTGCTGATCGCCAGCCCCAGCCCGGTGCCGCCGTATCTGCGGGTATTCGAACCGTCCACCTGGGTGAAGGCATCGAAGATGCGCGCCTGCAGGGCCGGATCGATCCCCACGCCGGTATCCTGCACCTCGAATCGCAGCAACACACCGGCAGCGTTCTCCTCCTGCACCCGGACCCGCACCGTGATGCTGCCCTGTTCGGTGAATTTGACGGCGTTGCCGACCAGGTTCAGCAGCACCTGGCGCAGGCGCAGCTCGTCGCCGATCAGCCGCAGTTGCCGCGCCGCAGGGAGATCCGCGAGTAGCGCCACCTGCTGTGCGCGCGCCTGCTCCGCGACCACCTGCAGCACGCTCTCGATGATCTCGTCGAGTAGGAACGCGGCACGCTCCAGCTTCAGCTTGTTCGCCTCGATGCGGGAAAAATCCAGGATGTTGTTGATCACGCCCAGCAGGATCTGGCCGGAACTGTGCGCGGTCTGGGCATACTGCCGCTGCCGCTGCGACAGCTCGGTGCCGAGCAGCAACTCGGTCATTCCCAGCACACCGTTCATCGGGGTACGGATCTCGTGGCTCATGGTGGCCAGGAACTCGCTCTTGGCACGGTTCCCCGCCTCGGCTGCGAGCTTGGCATGGTTCAGCTCGGCGGTGCGCGCCTGCACCTCGGCCTCCAGGTTCTGCCGGTGCCGCTCCAGTGCCTGCTGCGCCTGCCTGCGCTCGGCCACCTCGTGTTCCAGGCTCGCATTCAGGTGTTCGGCCTTGCGCTTCTCTTCGGTGAGATTGACGGCCAGTTCCTGGTTCTCGAACTGCAGCTCGAGGCTCTTCACCAGGGTATCGTGCAGATTTTGCACCGCGCGCAGCATGAGCAGGGTGTAGATACCCAGACCGAGGCCGAGCAGCATGTGCTTGCTGTCGCCCTGCAGCACCATCAGGCCGATGAGCACCCCCATGGGCGGCAGGCTGTACAGCCGCATCGCGACCGGGAAGGAGATCATCACCGGTACCGATCCCGAAATGACACCGACCACCAGCAGGACTATCAGCATGCGGATCCAGATATCCTCGCTGAACCCGATGACGACCAGGAACGTCCAGCCCACGCCCAGCAGCACGGTGGCCGCGATGTAGTACCGCGCCCAGAACCGCGCGCGCTGGTTAGCGTCCAGACTCCTGCCATGCCAGGCCAGCAAGCCCGCGCGCAGTGCCACCACCGACACCATGTAGCCATACCAGCCGATCACCTGCCAGGGCGGTATCGCGCCCCAGAGGATGAAGAACGAGACGCTGCAGGCGACCACTATCGTCACGTTGGACAGCGCGCCGTTCGCATACAGCAGTTGCGTGCGTCTGATGTCAACCTGGTGCTGTATGTTGCTGTTCATGCTTATAACCCTAAGGCCGTTCACTGCGCCGCCCCAAGCCCGGAGAGGAGACAGGCCTGCAGCGCAGCGCGGTCTTGTGCCTGCCGGTTTCACCGCGGTGGCATGGATGGCGCCGCGTAGCCGTACCGGCAGTCAGCCGTGACGCGGCGTTCTGTACCGGTACGATCCGGTTGGGAAGTAACTCATGAACTGCCTGCCGCGCGGCCTGCACGGAACGCCGGGAACCGGCAACCGCCTGCAAAGAGGCCTGCCGCGCAATGCGAGCCAGAGCGGGCCGGCGCCCTGTTCCAGGCAGCCTGATCATCTGGGCAACTTCCATTTCACCCGGGAGTGTCTGCAACCATTGATTGATCGTCACCTGCGCCTAACTTCTTGAACGGGAATCACATCCACGTCTGCATACCGGCGTGGACAGGGGCCTGCGCGCACCGGCCGCCGCCATATATTGCCCGCGAACGGGCAGCTAATATGGCGTAATAGCTCAAGATTACTCGCAGCAGGTCCGATGCCAGTCTGCCGAGCCAGGCGACAGCGAATCAGGGATGACCGCATGCATGCGATCGACACGCCCCTGGGCATGAGAGCAATACAACCGCAGCACATGCCAATCAGGGTGGCGGCTGTGGCCCGGCGCTCGACCTTGCGCCCTGCCGGCGAATTACCCAGTGCGGGCGCGGGATTGCGCGGCCGCAGGAAAATATCCGGCACTGCGCGGTACACTTCCCTTGCGGCACCCAGGCACCGGCGCGAACGGAATCGCCTGGCGCCCGACCGCCCTGCATGCAGACGGTTAGTTGCCGCGTGTCATGCGCGACCGACGTCGTCCGCGCCAAGGGTGCCTGTGTCCGGTTGCTGCATTCGGCAGCTGCAGCCGGCCTGTGACCCGTGACGCCACCCTGACATGGATACCGAGGGGGAGAACCTGATGGAACGCGAACATGTGCTGTCAGTGCTGTATGACCTGGCCCTGACGATCGGCGGAGAAACCCGGATCGACGCACTGTTCGGCAAGGCGCTGCAACGCCTCCTCTATCACACCGCGTTCCCGGCCGGCCTGGTCCTCACTGACATACAGCACACCGGCGCTGCCGCCTGCGGCCGCATCGTGAGCGTGAGCGGCGATCATCGGCTGAAGCAGCGTGTTGGACAGGTGATCGCACTCGACCCGGTGCTTGCCGGCGACACGATCGAGCTACTCGATGCGGACACGTTGTCCGCCGACCTCAACGACAATGGGCAGTATCGCCACGGCCTGAAACTCCCGGTTGACGGGGCCACCCTCATCCTGCTGCTGGCGGTGCAGCCGACCGCGCACAGCCTGCCTCTGGCACAGACCTTCAGACCGGTACTGGAAAATCTTTCCAGGTCCATCATGCTCTGCCGCAGCGGCGGACTGCACACCCGCGCGCCGGAGCAAGATCGGGACCGGGCGCGCTCGGAGCTGGCCGCCGAACTCGCGCATTCCGAGCATGCCAGGACCCTGCTACGCAGCCTGAACGATACCATTCCCGATCTGGTATGGTTGAAGGATCCGGACGGCATCTATCTCGCCTGCAACCGCGCATTCGAAGGACTCTACGGCGTCCCGGAAACAAGCCTGCTCGGACACAGCGACTATGACTTCGTCAGCCGGGAACTTGCTGATTTCTTTCGCGCGAACGACCGCGCCGCGCTCGCGGCCGGCAGCCCGAGCGTGAACGAGGAATGGCTCACCTTCGCAGCCACCGGCTACCGCGGCCTGTTCGAAACCATCAAGACACCGCTCAAGACGGAGGCAGGCAAGGTGCTCGGCGTCCTCGGCATCGCCCGCGACATTACCGCGCGCAAGGCTGCAGAGGACGCCCTGCGTGCGAGCGAGGAACGCTTCGAGCTGGCTATGCGCGCGGCCAATGACGGGCTGTGGGACTGGGACATGCAGTCAGGTGCCGTGTATTACTCACCGCGCTGGAAATCCATGCTCGGCTATGCCGATGACGAACTGGAAAACGCATTCAGCACATGGGAGCGGCTGGTCGATGCCGATGACCGGCAGCGGACACTGGCAATGATCGAGCACTGCATCGCCAGCATATCCGAGGGGTTCGTCACCGAATTCCGCATGCGCCACAGGCAGGGACACTGGGTACACATACTGTCACGCGCAATCATGGTGCGCGATTCCGCGGGCAAGCCGCTGCGTATGGTCGGTACCCACGTGGATATCTCCGAACGCAAGGCAGCGGAACAGGCCGTGGTAGAGAAGGAGAAGGCCGAGGCGGCAGACCAGGCCAAGAGCCAGTTCCTTGCCAACATGAGCCATGAAATTCGCACGCCACTCAATGGGGTACTCGGCTTGGCGAAAATGGGCGAGCGCGGGGTCACTCCGGAAATGGCGCTCGAACTGTTCCGCAAGATCGGCATCGCCGGCAAGCACCTGCTGCATGTCGTCAACGACATACTCGACTTCTCCAAGATCGATGCGGGCAAACTCACCGTGGAAAAGCACCCCTTCCTCCTGGTGAACTCGGTGCACAATGCAGCGAACCTGGTGCGGAATCAGGCGGAGGACAAGCATCTGTCGCTGGCGCTGCACCTGGAAGACGGGCTGCCGGAGTGGGTTGAAGGCGATGCCCTGCGCCTGGAGCAGATCCTGGCCAACCTGCTCTCCAATGCCGTGAAATTCACCAACCATGGAAGGATCACCCTGGCGGTGAGTACCGCGCATGAGCGCCTGCTGTTCCGGGTCACCGACACGGGTATCGGCATGACGGAATCACAGCTGAGCCGTCTGTTCAAACCGTTCGAACAGGCGGATAACTCCACCTCCAGACGTTTCGGCGGCAGCGGTCTGGGCCTTGCCATCAGTTACAGTCTGGCCAGACTCATGGGCGGCGCTCTGCAGGCCGGCAGCCAGCCTGGCGCAGGCAGCGAATTCACCCTGTCCCTGCCGCTGATACCCACACACGGGGTTGTCGAACAGGACAGCCCCATCCACGTTCATGCAGGCGCCCGCCTGCAGGGATTGCGCCTGCTGGCTGCCGAGGATGTCGAAATCAACCGGCTGGTGCTGGCGGAAATGCTGGAGCGCGAAGGTGCGTCGGTAAGTTTCGCCGAGAACGGCTGCAAGGCATTGGCTGCGCTCAAGGACCGTGGCGCATCCGGCTTCGACGCCATCCTGATGGACGTGCAGATGCCGGATATGGATGGCTACGAGGCAACCCGGCAGATACGGTTGCTGGCGCCGGCACTGCCGGTGATCGGACTGACTGCACATGCCCTGGCAGAAGAGCGCGAGAAATGCTTTGCCTCGGGCATGGCCGACCACGTAAGCAAGCCGTTCGACGAGGATCAGCTTATCGCCACCCTGCTGCGGCACGTGCCACGCCCGTCCGCCAGCGGCAGCGGCGTCGCAGATCAGAATGCCGCTTGCGACCTGCCACCCCCGTTCTCGCCGGTCACCATGATCGACTGGGAAACACTGGCGCTACGGTTCAACAACAACCATGCCATGCTCGACAAGATCATCGCAGCCGCATGCAGGACGCTGGCGGGCTCCCCGCAGGAGCTGCGGCAGGCCGCCTGCGCGCGCGACCCCGCCGCGCTCAGCCGGATTGCCCATGGGTTGAAGAGCGTGACGGGAAACCTTGCGGCCATGCACCTCTCCGAACTGGCCGCGCAGATTGAGATCAGCGCACGCGATCGCAGTGATGACGCCGGCGTGCTGGCTGACACGCTAGCCGATCAGATCGAGCTGCTCCTCGGCGAGCTGACACGGCGGCAGCAGGCGGCCACGGGCCAGCCGTCCCGCAACAGCGGCAGTTCATGATGCCATGCAGGTGACAAGCGTGGATGCCGCCCGCCGGCCGTTCATTCCGCCGCGGGATCAGGAAAGTGTACGCCGCCCCCGGGTACGCGCCTAGGCGCCATAGACCGACACGCGCACCTGGCGCTGGCGCGGCCCGTCCAGCTCGTACAGCAGCACCGACTGATAGCGGCCCAGCACGAGTTCACCGGCTGCGAGCGCTATGACCTCCGAGCTTCCCAGCAGCATGGCCGCCAGGTGCGAGTGGGCATTCTCCGGTTCATCGGGCGGGCAGTCACGCAGCGCAATATCGTTATGCAGATACTTGTCGGCAGGCGGAATCAACCGGCCGAGGAAGGCCTTCACATCCTCCAGCAGGCGTGCTTCGTACTCATTGATACCGATGGCGGTGGTGCTGTGCTGGGACGTGACGGTTACAAAGCCGTCCTGTATGCCCGAGGCGCGCACCGCCGCCCGCAGGTCGGGCATGAGATCGTGCACGGCAATGCCCGCCCCGCTGGCAACCTCGATGGTACTGGCATGAATTTTCATAGCGCACATCCACGTTGACTGCGCAGGCCGCAGCGCAAGGCTGCTGACCGCGGGATTCGGCGGCATCGTAGCCGCCGGCAACGCCGTGAAGCGCCGCTCAATACTCCAGATAATCGATACTGATCCGGTCGCCCGCAACGGGTCGGAACAGACGGTTGGCGAAGTCCGCATGATCGGGGTGTTCGCGATAGCTGTCGATCACCTTTTCATGCACGAATTCGATCAGCCAGCTGAAGCGGTATTTTGCATCATTCCGAACCGCCTTGCCGGTTATGACCCGGCGCACGCCCGGTATTCGGCTCAACACCCGCTTGCCTTCTTGCATCATGGCCGCAATTTCGGCTTCGTCCCCGCCATCCACGTTGTAGATGATGACGTGATGCACCGGCCGCCAGGCTGCGGCAACGGCAAGTACCGCATCGGCCTGGCCTGCCGAACCCCACAGATCCATGCAGCGTTCGATCTCGGCACGCATGGCGTCCTGGATACCGTCGACGATCCCCGTATAGCCACGGCGTGCGTCAGCAGCCGCATTGTCACGCATGCGCGCGCCGGCGGCATCGGCCAGCGCGGTGTAATAGTTGATCTTGCTGACACCGTTCGCGATCAGCTGCCGGAACTGATCATCCGACAGTCCCGTGCCGCCATGGATGACCAGCGGGATCTGCAAGCGTTCGTTGATCGCGCGCAGGCGTTCAAAATCGAGCACCGGCACACCCTGCATGCGGCCGTGCACGGTCCCAATCGAAACAGCGAGAAAGTCCACACCGGTCTCCTGCACATAGGCAGCCGCCTCTTCCACCGAGGTGTAAACCACAGCACCGGGATGCTTCTCTGCATCCTCACCCTCCACACCGGCCACGTAGCCCAGCTCACCCTCGACCGGCACGCCGCAGGCATGCGCCATGTTCACGATCTGTCGCGTGCGGCTGACATTCATGGCAAAGGCCTCGTGGGAGGCGTCCACCATGACGCCGGTGCAGCCGAGATTTATCGCCCGCACCGCCGAGTCGAGGGAGGCGCCGTGATCCAGGTGAATGGCCACGGGTATCCTGCTGCGCCTGGCCGCCGCCTCGCACGCCGCCATGGCCAACTCGAAGTCGTAGTACTCGAAATGCGATTCCGCCAGCGAGAGGATTACCGGTGCGCGCCGGGACTCGGCGGCCGCGATGATCGCCTCGAGGAAATCCAGGCTTACCAGGTCGAAACCTCCCACGGCATAACCGTTTCGGTAAGCGTGTTGCAGCATATCGCGCATAGTTACCAGCGGCATAAGCGATTACCCTTTGCTATGGAACCGGGAAGATGCAGGTAACCCGAAGGATAGGGATTCCGGCGGCCATGTAAATGAATGAGGTATCGTCAGCATGAAATCGGTGTATCCAGCCGCGGCACCGGGCAGCCGTGCCGGCAGTAACACGGCAGCGTGGCTGCAGCATGGCGCCCGGGCGCCCGGCAACTGCCGGATTTCCACGGCGAAACAATGACAAGTAGCCGATCCGGCAGCATCGGTCAAATCAGGACACCGCGCCGGTTGATGACATGCAACGGCAACAGCTTGCCCGGAAACATCACCGATGCGATCCTCGCTGCAAGCCGGGATCGTACCCTGCACGCCACTGCAGCGGATCTGCCCGGATCATCGCATCCAAATCCTGCGCAAACAAATCGTAAGTACTGATAAATAGTGGACAAACCCTTGACCCACCGTCCCCGGAAACGCTTTGGCCAGAATTTCCTGCACGATCCCGGCATCATCGCAAAGATCCTCACGGCAATCGCCCCGCAGCCGGGCGAGCGGCTGGTAGAGATCGGGCCGGGACAGGGCGCGATCACCCTGCCCCTGCTCCAGGCCGCCGGCAGTCTCACGGTCATCGAAATCGATCGCGACCTGATCGAACCGCTCCGTACGCGCTGCCGCACGGCAGGCGAACTCACGATTCACAACACGGATGCGCTGCGCTTTGACTTCTGCAGCCTGGCCGACGCTGCCGGCCTGAGGATAATCGGCAATCTGCCCTACAACATCTCCACGCCGCTGCTGTTTCATCTGCTTGACCAGAGCCGCTGCATCCATGACATGCATTTCATGCTGCAGCGGGAAGTCGTGGAGCGCATGGCCGCCAGTCCCGGCAGTGGCCAGTACGGCCGTTTGAGCGTGATGCTGCAGTATCGTTGCCAGGTCTGTCCGCTGTTCACCATCGGTCCCGGCGCCTTCACACCGGCGCCGAAGGTGGAGTCGGCCTTCGTGCGGCTGCTGCCCTACGCGCAGGCACCGGTGGCGGTCAGCGATCCAGCGCTGTTCGCCAGG
Organism: Pseudomonadota bacterium; assembly: GCA_041395565.1. NCBI lineage: Bacteria > Pseudomonadati > Pseudomonadota > Pseudomonadota bacterium. The sequence continues at coordinate 38,003 of JAWLAI010000005.1, forward strand.
CTGGTGCAGCAGGCCTTCGCCCAGCGCCGCAAGACCCTGCGCAATACCCTGCGCGGACTGCTCGAGGCGGAGGCGATTCGTGCGGTGGGTATCGATCCCGCCGCGCGTGCGGAAACGCTGGATCTGAGCGACTTTGCGGCACTGGCGAACCGTGCCGCAGAGGAAACGTGAGCGGGGTCGGAACGGCCGGCGCAAGGCACCGGCCCGGTATCATTTCAGCGGCAGACGCACCGACAGGTGTATCCCGCTGTTGCTGCCATCCGGCCGGTCGGCATGCACCGCAGTGTAGGCATCCGCGGTGTTGGTCGGCGCCAGGAAGGTCATATGCAGATCGGCCCGGTTACCAATCGGGGCCAGCCGGATGTCGCCATCGAGCAACTGGGAAAAGTAACCCTTCTCGGTGCGACCGTCCGCTCCCCGGGCGATGCCCGGCAGCGCAACCACCGGCAGCAAGGACACCAGAAGCAGAATATTTTTCATGCGGAACATGTGGTTACGGTTCATCATGGCTGCCTCTGTGCTCATCGGTGGTACCCGGGTCGGGAGCAGGCCCCGCGCACCGGACAACCTCATAATGACCAAACCGTGACCGCCAAAACGTGATGTGTTTCACAAATTTCGCCCATGTGTCGCAGACCGGCGACGGATGCGCCTGCGGACGTTTTTTTCTCTATATTTTACATATGGTTATATGCGCATATCCGGAGAGTCGTATTTTTGACGTATCATCCCGTCTTGCCGCGCGGTCGCGGTGGTGACCGCTGCTGCCGGCGGGCAAACCGATACTTCTCCTGGCGGGCGCGCCGATATATATATGTGTGAAGCTGAACGATCGGACAGGCTGTCAAATCAGCAGACGGTTTTTTGTCACACAGGACGCGGATGCGTATCCTAACGCCATTCACACGGGACGGCAGACCATGAGCAGCGAGCAACCTCACAACATCACGATTGAAGTCGAGACGGATTACATCGAAGGCCAGTCCGAGCCGGAGAAGGATCGCTACGTGTTCTCCTATACCATCACGATCCGTAACGAGGGCGAGGTACCGGCACAACTGCTCTCGCGGCACTGGATCATCACCGACGCCAACGGCAACACCCAGGAAGTCCGCGGCGAAGGCGTGGTCGGCGAGCAGCCGCACCTGAACCCGGGCGAAGGTTTCCAGTACACCAGCGGCACCATGATCTCCACCCCCGTGGGCAGCATGCGCGGTGAGTACCAGATGGTCGCCGAGAACGGCGACGAGTTTGATGCGATCATTCCGCCATTCACCCTGGCGATACCGCGCACCCTGCACTGACGCTTGTCGTGGCCGTCTATGCCGTAGGTGACATCCAGGGCTGTTTCGACGAATTGCAGGCGCTGCTCGAGCAGCTGCATTTCGATCCGGCCGCCGATCAGCTCTGGCTGGTCGGCGACTTGGTGAACCGCGGCCCGAAATCCCTGGAAACGCTGCGTTTCGTGCGCGCACTCGGAGCGGCCGCCATCTGCGTGCTCGGCAATCACGATCTGCACCTGATCGCGGCGAGTCACGGCCGCCCGCTGGGCCGGGGTGGCCACACGCTGGATGCCGTGCTTGCAGCCCCCGACCGCGACGATCTCGTCGACTGGCTGCGCCGGCGCCCCCTGCTGCATCACGACGCCGCAATCGGATACACCATGGTGCATGCCGGACTGGCACCGCAATGGGACCTTACCCTGGCACAGCGCTGCGCGCGCGAGGTCGAAGCGGCGCTGCAGGGTCCGCAGCTCTTGAAATTCATCGAGCACATGTACGGCAACAGGCCCAGCCGCTGGACGGAGGATCTGCAGGGCTGGGACCGACTGCGCTTCTGTGTGAACTGTTTCACCCGCATGCGCTACTGCGATGCCGGGGGCAAGCTCGATTTCCACGCCAAGGGTCCGCCGGGCAGCCAGCCGGCGGGACTGTTGCCCTGGTTCGACCTTCCCCGCGCCAGCCGCGATCTCAGGGTCGTGTTCGGTCACTGGTCGACGCTGGGCCGGGTCGATGCGCCGGGGGTCTACCCGTTGGACACCGGTTGCCTCTGGGGTGGCGCGATGACGGCACTGCGCCTGGACGGCGAACCGCGCTGGTTCAACCTGAAATGTGCCGGCCAGCGTAAGCCGGGTTGAGGCGGCCGCGATGATGCGGCGCGCCGGAGGTCAAGGCGCGATCCGCTCCAGTGTGATGAAATGCAGACCATGGGCATTCTTGTCGTCCGGTGCATGATCGCTGCGCGCCACCTCGCGCCACTCTGCCGGATCCAGCTCCGGAAACCAGGCATCGCCCGGAAACTCGCCGTCCACCTGCGTGATATAGAGCCGGTCCGCCCGGGGCAGCAGTTGGCGGTACAGTTGCGCCCCCCCGATGAGCATGACCTCTGCATACCCCGCCGCCGCAGCCAGCGCCTCGGATACGGAATGCACGACCACACAACCGGCCGCAGTGAAGGAGCGATCGCGGGTGATGACGATATTGGCCCGTCCCGGCAACGGCCGCCCGATGGATTCCCAGGTCCTGCGCCCCATCACAATCGGCTTGCCCATGGTGATCTCCCTGAAATGCCGCAGATCCGCCGGCAGGTGCCAGGGCAGGCGGTTTTCATGACCGATGACACGGTTGGCATCCATGGCCACGATGATCGACAACTGCATGATCGGGGCCTGCCTCAGACGGCGACCGGTGCCTTGATGTGCGGATGGGGATCGTAATCCTGCAGCTCGAAATCATCGAACGTGAAGGCGAACAGGTCCTGCACAGCGGGATTCAGGCGCATGACCGGGAGCGCGCGCGGGCTGCGCGACAACTGCAAGTCGGCCTGTTCCAGGTGGTTCAGGTAGAGGTGGGCATCGCCAAAGGTATGCACGAAATCACCGGCCTCCAGACCGGTTACCTGCGCCATCATCTGCAGCAGCAGGGCATAGGAGGCGATATTGAACGGGACGCCGAGGAAGATGTCGGCGCTGCGCTGGTAGAGCTGGCATGACAGGCGGCCCGAGGCGACGTAGAACTGGAAGAAGGCGTGACACGGCGGCAGCGCCATGCTGTCGATAGCGGCGACGTTCCAGGCACTGACGATGATACGCCGCGAATCCGGGTTATGCCTGATCTGGTCGATCACCTGGCTGATCTGGTCGATGTGACGACCATCCGCCGTCGGCCAACTGCGCCACTGGTAGCCATAGACGGGACCCAGCTCGCCCGAGGCATCGGCCCACTCGTCCCAGATGGTCACGTTGTTCTCGTGCAGGTAGCGGATGTTGGTGTCTCCCCGCAGAAACCACAGCAGCTCGTGAATAATGGACCGCAGGTGCAGCTTCTTGGTCGTCACCAGCGGGAATCCTGCTGCGAGGTCGAAGCGCATCTGGTAACCGAACACGCTGAGCGTACCGGTGCCGGTGCGGTCTTCCTTGCGCACCCCGTGGTCACGCACGTGGCGCATCAGATCGAGATACTGTTTCATGACAATGCGGGTGTGGTCCGGTTACTCGTGAGCCAATGATACACCGCCGGCCAGGGCAGTGCCCGCGCAGCAGGGCTGCTCACCAGCTGACCTGGCCATCGGTACGGCGCATGGCATACCAGTAGAACGCCAGGCCGATGATGATCATCGGCAGCGAGAGCAGATGCCCCATCGTCACCCAGCCGAACGCCAGGTAGCCGATGTGCGCATCGGGCATGCGCACGAATTCCACCGCGAAGCGGAACGCGCCGTAGCAGATCAGGTAGAGTCCGGAAACAGCCATGGTGGGTCGCGGCTTGCGCGAGTACAGCCAGAGGATCGTGAACAGCAGCACGCCTTCCAGCAGTAGTTCGTAGAGCATCGACGGATGTCGCGGCTGCGCATCGACAAAGGGAAAGACCATGCCCCACGGCAGGTCGGTAGGCCGCCCCCACAACTCGCCGTTGATGAAATTGCCCAGGCGCCCTGCTCCCAGGCCGATCGGCACCAGCGGCGCGATGTAGTCCGTGACCCGGAAAAAGGTACGCCCGGTATGGCGCGCGTACAGCCACATGGCGACGAAAACGCCCAGCATCCCGCCGTGGTAGGACATCCCCCCCTGCCAGATCCGGAACAGCACCAGCGGGTCGGCCAGGAAACCGCTGAAATTGTAGATCAGCGTGTAGCCGATGCGGCCGCCCAGCACGATACCCAGCGCGATATAAAACAGCAGGTCGGCCATCTCCGCGGCGCGCCATTCGGTCCCCGGCCGCCGGGTACGCACGACACCCAGCCACCAGCCGGCGATGAATCCGATCAGGTACATGAGGCCGTACCAGTGCACCTCCAGCGGACCGACGGCGACAGCAACAGGATCGATGTGCGGATATGTCAGCATAAATTGGCCCGTCGCGCGGCCGCTCAGGTCGGCACGCGGCAGAAAAAGGTCTTGAGATAGGCGGTCTCGGCTATCGCCGGGTGCACCGGGTGGTCCATGCACTGAAAGCCGCGCTCCACGATCTGCAGCTGGCGTGACTGGCGTACGGCGGACTGCAGCAGGATACCCTGCAGGCGCTGCTCCGTGAGCAGCATGGAGCAGGAGCATGATATCAGGATGCCGCCCGGGGCCAACAGCTCGAACGCCAGCAGATTCAACCGTGCATAACCCTGTTCGCCGCTGCGGATATCGCGCCGGCGCTTGATGAACGCGGGTGGATCGACGATCACCACATCGAACTGGCGGCGCTCGGCACGCAGTTCCTGCATGATCTCGAAGGCATCGCCCGCCCGGGTCGTGACCCTGTCCTGCAGACCGTTGGCATGTGCGGAATGCGTCAGGGCGGCGAGCGCGGGCTGCGAGGAGTCGACACAGCAGACCTCGGCGGCACCCGCCCTGGCCGCCTGCAGCCCCCAGGCGCCGACATAGCTGAACACGTCGAGCACGCGCTTGCCGCTCGCGTATTTGTGCAGCGCCAGCCGGTTGCTGCGCTGGTCGTAGAACCAGCCGGTCTTCTGGCCGGCACCCAGCGGCACCTCGAAACGCACCCCGCCTTCCTCGACCTGAATCAGGTCCGGCACTTCGCCCAGCACGATGTTATCGCGGCCGAGCCCTTCGAGTTCGCGCACCGGGATGTCATTGCGCAACAGGATGCCGGCAGGCTGGAACATCCGCTGCAGCACTTCGATGATCTCGTCGCGGGCACGCTCCATCCCGGCCGTGGTGATCTGCAACACGAAAATGTCCGCATAGCGGTCGATCACCAGACCCGGCACACCGTCGCTCTCGCCGAAGACGAGTCGGTAGTAGGGTTGGCCGAACAGCGCGGAGCGCAGTTGCAGCGCACTGCGCAGGCGTCGCTCGAGCAAGGCCGCGTTGACGACGGCCCCGGGCCGCCGGCTCAGCAGGCGGGCACAGATCAGCGACTGCGGGTTGACATAGGCGGTGCCCAGCAGCTTGCCCGCTGCGGACTGAACCACGACAGGCTCACCGGCCTCGAAATCCCCGAGCGGGGTCCGCTCGGTATCGACCTCGTTGCTGTAGATCCACAGATGACCGGCGCGCAGACGCCGGTCTTCGTCCTTCTTCAGCACGAGCAGGGGCAACCTGATCTGGTTCATCCGGTGATCATCACACGTTAGGGTTGCTGGCATCAGGGCAGCAGGCCGGGATCCGCGAGCACCTGGCGGCCGGTGTGGATGGCAAGGTACCCGCTTTGATAGGGCTGGGCAAATGGCGCGGCAGGGGCCGTCTCCGGCAGCACCCGCCCGGTACTGACCAGGTAGCCGTCAGGGTGCTGCCGCGCCCAGTCCAGCGCCTGCGCGGACCCGACATATTCGAGGGTCCCGGTGAGGCGACCGTAAAAGCCGAACTGGCCGTGGTAGCGGTCCAGCACCACCACCGGCTGCCCGGCCGCCTGGGCGGCGGCAATGAAGCGGCTCGCCGCTTGCAGGTCATAAGCCGGCGCACCGACCCTGATTACACCGATCTCGATGATCGCCACTGCCAGCACGGACAGCAGCGCCAGCCGCGGCGCTTGCCGCAGCGGCGGTAGCGGCGGCAGGAGCAGCCATACCCCGGCCACGACGACCAGCAGCACGCCCCATAGCGGCTGTATCGCATGCAACCACGCGGCGGTATGGATAAAGCGCGGCAGTAAGGCTACGGCCATGCCCAGCACGGCCAGCAGCACGGCCGGCAACCAGGGCCGCGGCGTCACCGCGTGCGCAGGGAGGCGTACGAGCAGGCGCGACACCAGCAGGGCGAACGCGGGCAGGATCGGCAGCAGGTACTTGACCTGCTTGCCGCTGACCAGACTCAGCAGCAGAAATACCGTAATCAGCCAGGTTGCGCACAGGCGCAGCCCCCTGTCGTTGTGTGACCAGGCCTGCGGCAGCCCCCGCCAGAACCAGGGCAGCAGTATCCACGGAGCGAACAGGAACGCCAGCCACGGCAGATACCACCAGAACGGATGGGCATGGGCGAACGAGGTCACGATCCGGTCCGCTGTCTGCCCCCACAGGATCGCCGCCCGGTACTCGGCGCCACCCGCCGCGGCGGCCGGCAGCGCCCAGGCCAGGGCCATCAGGGCACCGGTCGCCACAGCGGCCAGCACGCCGAGATACCAGGCCGGCCAGCCGCGCGGCGGTCGTGCGGGCATCCATGCCGGCGCCAGCAACGCCACCGGCAGCACGTGCACCAGGATGACCGGACCCTTGGCCAGCACACCCAGGCCGATGCCCAGCCCGGCAAGCAACCAGCCCCCGGCCGGTGCCTCTGCCGCCCGTACGATACCCAGCATGGCCAGCACGGTACACAGCGCCAGCAACACATCCATCTGCACCCAGACGAAGAACCCTGTCAGGAATACGCAGGCGAACAGCACCCACGGTGCCAGCGCGGCGACCTGCCGCTCTTGCGGCCACAGCCGCCGTGCCAGCGCCGCCGCTGCCCCCAGCAGCAACAGCGTGAGCAGGGGGGTAACCAGCCGTACCCACCATTCGCTGACACCGAACAGCCACCAGCCGGCGTGCATGAGCCAAAAGAACAGCGGCGGCTTGTGACTGTACGGCGCACCGTTCAGATACGGCACGAGAAAATCGCCGCGCGCCCACATCTCCCACGCCACCGCGGCGTAACGGGTTTCATCGACGGGTATGAGCGGCCGCGTCAGCAGGCCGGCGAGCGTGGCCAGCAGCCAGAGCAGCAGCAGCGCAGCCCATGACTTGCGCGGATCCAGATACCACGCGCCGGCTGCGCCAGGCTGGCGCACTTCAGCAACGGACGACAAGGAAGCCAACCCGTAATACACCGTCGCGAATGATCTCCGACCGGCAATGACGGCGGAACCTGGTGCGCAGCCGGCTGCCCAGCGGCACGGAGACGAAACGCAGCGCTAGGGCGCTGCGGCGGTACCCGGGTTCCCGCGCTCGGGTGGCGCTGCCGCCGACCGGCGCCGGCATGAGAGCGTTGCCGGCCAGCCCCTGTCTGGTGTGACGCCTCAGCGTCATTGCGGGCCGACCCGGCCACCTGGCGCCGCGCTACTGCGCGCCTCACTGCAGGTGCGATTGTCGGTACTCGGATACACTTGATTTCCTTACAAGATATAGGTGAGGTGGGCAGCTGTCACGCGACACCCGGCGGCGCATCGACTATAGTACAACGCCCCGCTGGTGAATTCAGCCGCATGAGTCAGAGCGCCGACTATACCAACCACCTCGCCGGTGAAACCAGTCCCTACCTGCTGCAACACGCGCGCAATCCGGTCGACTGGCATCCATGGGGCGCGGCGGCGCTCGAAAAGGCGCGTCGCGAACGCAAGCCCATCCTGCTGTCGATCGGTTATTCCGCCTGTCACTGGTGCCACGTCATGGCCCATGAGTCGTTCGAGGATCCGGCAACCGCCGCGCAGATGAACGCACAGTTCGTAAACGTGAAGGTCGACCGCGAGGAACGCCCCGACCTCGACAAGATTTACCAGACGGCCCACTCGCTGCTGAACCGGCGACCCGGCGGCTGGCCGTTGACGGTCTTCCTCACCGCTGACGACCAGACACCCTTCTTCGCCGGCACCTACTTTCCGGCCGCGCCACGTCACGGACTGCCCGCATTCCGCGAGGTGCTGCAGCGTATCACCGATTACCTCGCAACCCATCCCGACCAGATTCAGGCACAGAACCGGTCACTGATCGAGGCGCTGCATGCGCTGCGCGACAGTCCGGTTGCCAGTGACATCCATACCCTGCCGCTGGACAGTGCCCGCCAACTGCTGGAACAGACATTCGACGAACAGCACGGGGGTTTCGGTGCGGCGCCGAAATTCCCGCACCCGACCAGCCTGGAATATCTGCTGCGTCATTGGGCCGGCAGCCGCGGCACAGGGGCGGAACCGGACCGGCGCGCCCTGCACATGGTGACCTTCACCCTGGACCGGATGGCGCAAGGCGGCGTGTTCGACCAGGTGGGCGGCGGCTTCTGCCGCTACTCGGTCGACGGGCAATGGCTGATCCCGCACTTCGAGAAGATGCTCTATGACAACGGCGCACTGCTCGCGCTCTACGCCGAGGCCTGGGCGGCAACGCGCGATCCGCTCTACGAACGGGTCTGCCGGCAGACCGCCGACTGGGTGTTACGCGAGATGCAGGACGCGGCGGGAGGCTATTGCTCCAGCCTCGATGCCGACTCCGAAGGCGAGGAAGGCCGTTACTACGTCTGGACACCGGACGAGGTGCGCACACTGCTGGCAGCCGGCGATTATCAATTGTGCGCACGCCACTTCGGACTGGACGGCGCGGCAAACTTCGCAGGCCGCTGGCACCTGTCCGTCCACCGCACGGTTGCCGAGCTGGCAGCGGAATACAACCGGGATGCGAGCGCGGTTGCAGCCGCCATCGAACAGGCACGCACACGGCTGCTGGAGGCCCGCCGGCACCGCATCGGGCCGGGGCGTGACGATAAGGTGCTCACCGCCTGGAATGGCCTCATGATCCGGGGCATGGCGGTCGCCGCTCGCCACCTGGACGAACCGGCATGGGCCGCGTCGGCGCAGCACGCACTCGATTTCATCAGGACCCGGCTGTGGCACGACGGGCGCCTGCTGGCCACCTGGAAGGACGGTCGCGCCCGGTTCAACGCCTACCTGGATGACTACGTTTACCTGATCGACGCCATCCTGGAACTGCAGCAGGTGCGCTGGCGCGACGGGGAGCTGGACTTCGCCCTGGCACTGGCCGAGGTCGTACTCGCGCGTTTTCGCGATCCCGCCGGCGGCTTTTATTTCACCTCCGATGACCATGAACAGCTCCTCGAGCGCCCGCGTGTCGACCATGACGAGGCCACACCCGCAGGTAACGGCATCGCTGCCAAGGTGTTCGGACGTCTCGGCCGGCTGCTCGCTGAACCACGCTACCTGCAGGCCGCGGAAGACACGCTCAGACACGCCTGGTCCGGCATGGAATCGATGCCGCACGTGCATGCCAGCCTGCTGGTCGCGCTGGAGGAACTGCTGCTGGGACAACAGTGCGTCATCATCCGCGGACAGGGCGCGCCACTGGAGACCTGGCGCAGGCTGGCCGCCAGTGATTACGGTCCGCGCCGCTTGACTCTGGCTCTACCCGATCACGCACAGTCCTTGCCGGATGCGCTGGCAGCGCGCGCGCCGACGCCGGGACAGACGACGGCCTATGTCTGCAGCGGCACTGCCTGCAGCCCGCCGGTCACCGACCGGCAGGCGTTCGCAAATCTGCTGGCGGCACCAGCGGGATTGATGGCCCCGTAACCGCGGACAACAACGGCTGCGCCACGGAGCCATGGCCTGCCTGCACCGAACACGAACCACCGACCGGAGATCACTGCATGAGCGATACCACCAACATACTGCAACTGCCCGGCGCGGCGCTGGCAGCCATCGAACGGGAGGACGACAGTTTCATCCTGCACTTTTCCCGCCTGTACCTGCTACAGGAAATGGAAGGCGCATTCGAAGACTCGTTGTGGACACAGGCGCTCGATATCGTCATCCGCGGCGCCACGCTGGACGGCAGCCTGCCGGATTGCCCCTGCGTGATCCAGGGTGGCGACCTGACCGATAACATCTACACCTACCGTGACCATGCGCCGCTACCGATCAGATGGCGTGGTGCGGTGGGTTGCAGGCTTTTCGTCAGCGGCACCCGGGACGCCTTCGGTCTGCAGGGAACGGCTATGGAGGCGCGGCAGATCGACCATCCGCGTTACATCAAACACATCAAAAAAGACTGGCACATTTCCCAGGAATTATGAGTCCGCTTGGGCAACAACAGCGACACAAGGTGCTGCAGCCGGCGCACCCGATACCGACTTCACACCAGCCGCGTAACTGGCCCTCCCGCATATCCGCCCGCCCCGGCACGGGCTTCCCGCGACAGGCGGCACGTGCACCCTTGCCAGCGCCAGCGCTTGAAGGGACGTCGGCACAAATACCCGCCGCGGACAGCCGCGTAACACCTTGCGCTGTTACCCGCATGCCGGGCAGCGACAATCCGTTACCACGAAAGTATGCGCAGCAGGCCGGCGCATAATACAAGTGTACTAGTACTTTGGTACTGCTTTTGCGCGCGGAGTTGCCGCCACACCCGTGCGTCTTGCGACCAGTCAATAAAGATGCTGATTTATAGGCATAATATATTGCTACTCGCCAAGGACTGGCGATAATCGAACAGAGAAAACAACAGGGACGTCCGGGGAACGCGTGAAAGATAGTCTCAAAATCCTGATTGCCGATGATCACAGCCTGGTGCGCGAAGGGCTCAAGCTCGCCCTCGCCGGGCTGCCGACGCCCTCCGTGCCGGTCGAGGCGGCATCCGCCGCAGAAGTACACACCGCCTTGGCGGCGCACGCTGACGTCGACCTGATCGTGCTGGATTTGCAAATGCCGGACGTCAACGAACTCGATCTGCTGACGGAACTCTGCAATATGCGCCCCGACATCCCGGTCGTGGTCGTATCCGCCAATGAGGACTGCCGCATCATGCAGCGCGCCATCGAACACGGCGCAGCCGGCTTCATCCCCAAGAGCGTCGCCAATGGCGTGCTGGTCAGCGCGCTGCAGCTGGTGCTGTCCGGGGGAGTCTACATACCCTCCGAACTGTTCGGCACAGGTGAAGCGGAATCGGTCCTGCGTACCGGCATCCACACCCCTGGTGCGCCGGTCACGCGCGACACCTTCACGACCCGGCAGCTGGATGTCCTGGAGCTGATGGCTGGCGGACACTCGAACAAATCCATCGCCAACCAGCTCGGACTCTCCGAACATACCATCAAGATCCATATCTCTGCCATACTCAGGATTTTGGACGTCAATAATCGTACCGAGGCGGCCATCGCCTGCAGAAAACTCGGACTGTTTGAGACACGCTGAACAAACAGCCAAACCGACGCGACAAGCTGCAGACCGGACCGCCCCGTGCAAATAACGGGGGATGCGACTGCATCCCTGATAACAGGCATATGCCGACCACAGGGAGCCTACACGTGATCCAAACCATGACTAGCCTGCGCCACGGCACCCTTGCCGCTCTGATGCTGCAGCTGGCCGCCACGCCGGCACTGGCAGCGACCGCCGCCGACAGCGCCCCCCTGGCACTGGCGGCGCTCGAGACAGAGGACGATTTTACCGGCGCCATCGACACGGTCATCTCGGCCACCCGTATACGCCAGCCACTGACCGAGTCGCCCGCCTCGATCACCATCATCGACCGGGAGACCATCATCGCCTCCGGCGCCCTGGAGATCGCGGATGTCCTGCGCCTGGTACCCGGTATCCAGGTGTCCTATCCCCAGGGCAACCAGCTGGCCGTCACCTACCATGGCTTCGGTGATGCCTTCCCGCGCAGCATGCAGGTACTGATCGACGGGCGTTCGATCTACCAGCCCTCGTTCGCGGACGTGGACTGGGTGTTCCTCGGCATCGTGCCGGAAGACATCGAACGCATCGAGGTCATCCGGGGCCCGAACAGCCCGCTGTACGGCGCGAACGCCGTTTCGGGCGTCATCAACATCATCACCCGCATGCCCTGGCAGGACCGGGGCACGACTGCCCGGGTCACGGCCGGCGATCTGAATACCCGCCACGGCATGCTCCGGTATGCAGGGAAGCAGGACAAACTCGATTACCGCGTCACCCTCGACTACCAGGAGGACACCGGTCTGCCGGGCGACCTCAACTCGACCAACGACGGCCGCCGCCTGGGCGGACTTTCGCTGCGCGGGGTATGGAACCCGCGGCCGAGCGACGAATTCGATTTTCAGCTCGGTTACGCCGCCGGCGACCTCGGTGCCGGCGCCGAGCCGCAGAACGAACCGCCGCCGCACGACAAGCAGGTATCCAGCGGCTACGGGCTGGTGAGTTGGCGCCGCGCCACCGCGGACGAAGCCGAACTGCGCTGGCAGTTCTATCACAACAACTACAACTCCGACGACGACTACCGCGACCTGATCTGGCACGCCTACAGTTCGGTGAACCTGCCACTGACAGATGCACAGATACAGGCGCTGCTCGGCACGGGTCCGAACGAATCGGCGGATTTCGGACTGTTCGACTACCGCGGCCAGCGTTACGACACCGAACTGCAGTACACCTCGCCGCAACGGGGCAAACTGCGCGGCATCGTCGGCGCCGGACTCCGGATCAACCGGCTGAAATCCGAGGTACTGACGAACCGGAACGACTGGATCGACGAATGGAGCGAACGCGTGTTCGCCAATGTGAGTTACCGCGCCACCGACCAGCTGTTGCTGAACGCCGGAGCGATGGCGGAAAACAGCGATGAATTCGGCGCCTACCTGTCGCCGCGTATCGCAGCGAACTGGCTGTTCAGCCCGCAACAGTCCGTGCGTCTGAGCTACACCCGCGCCAAGCGCAATCCGTCACTGGTCGAAAGCCATTTCAACAATGTCTACGAACTGGATGACGGCAGACCCTACCTGATCGATTTCATATCCGGCAACCCTGGCGCGGAAACCCTGAGTGCGCTGGAACTCGGCTATACCGGCTACTGGCTGGAGAACCGCCTGCTGGTCGATGCCAAGCTGTTCCGTGAAAAGACCACGGACCGCATCCACTTCGTCTCCGACCCGACCATCCAGCAGCCGATCCCGGCGATTCAGGGTCTGTTCACGGCATCGAGCCTGATCAACGAGGGCTATATCAGTACCGGCGGCGGCGAACTGCAGCTGAAATACCAGACCGGGCCACGCGATTTCATCTCCGCCCAGCTCGCGGTCCTCGACACGGATTTCGTCGAGGCCGAACAGATCAACCCGCCGGTTCAAGGCTTCTTCATCTACGATATCGCTCCGCACTATACGGCGAGCCTGCTGGCGAGCAAGTCGCTGCCGCACGGTTTCGAGGCCAGCATCGCCGGCTACCACCTGTCCCAGCTGATCTGGCTCGGCGACGGCGACCGACTCGAGGATTACAAGCGGGTCGACCTGAGGCTGGCACGGCGCTGGCGCAGCAGCGATGCAAACCTGATGCTGGAGGCAATCGTACAGAATCTCGGCAACGCTTATTACACCTTCCGTGACGAGAACGTTTTCGATACCCGGGCCTTCCTGCGCCTGACGGTCGAATTCAGATAAGCCACTGGCAACGGCGGGTCGCATGGTCAGGGCTTTCCGGTTGGGTCACAGGAGTGCGCACGGCAGCAGCCGGTGGTGCGCGCTGCTGGCCGCTGCCCTGCTGTTCGCAGGGCAGCCCTGCGCCCGCGCCACCGGGGTGCTGGTCGTCGCCAGCAGCAGCGCCGACCTCTACAGCCGCTTCATCGAGCGCTTCACCGCTGACCTCGCCGCGGCGCCAGGCGGCACGCCGGCAATCGATGTCAGCGTCGATTATCTCGACGCGGCAGCGATCACGGACGCGCAGCTCAAGGCCGCGGATATGATCGTCACCATCGGGACGAGCGCGGCGCGGGAGATTGCAGCGCACGCGCACACGGCACCCGTACTTTATACCATCCTGCCGGAAAGCGTTTATCGGACACTGCCGGACGCAGCGGCTGGCTGCGCAAGGCAATCCGCCATCTACATCGATCAGCCACTCGCCCGCCAGGCAGCCCTGGCAAGACTGATGTTCCCCGCGGCTGCCAGCTACGGCTTGCTGCTGGGTCCGACGTCGGATCAGCGCCGGGCCGAAGTCGAGGCACTGACAGCAAACAGCGACCGCAGGATCATCGCCAGATCCACCGGCCCCGAACCGAACATCTCCGTGGCCGCGAACGGATTGCTCCATGAAGCGGACTTGCTGCTCGCGGTCAACGATCCGCTCGTACTCAACCGCGAAAATGCGAAATGGCTGCTGTACTCGGCGTACCAGCGCAGACTGCCGGTGATCGGCTTCTCGCAGGCCTACGTCAAGGCCGGCGCTGCCGGCGCGGTCTACTCGGAACCCGAACAGATGGCCCGGCAGGCCGCCGAGATCGTGCTGGAGCGTGCCGGCAGGCCCGGCAAGTGCATGCCGGCGGCTGCGTTCCCGGCCTACTTCAGCATCGCCGTTAACCAGTCGGTCTGCAGCTCCCTGGGCGGCAGCGTCTGCGACGAGCAGCGCCTGGACGAGCGCATGATCAATGAAGGGTCCCGACCATGATGCGCATGATCAGAAACCTCGGCATCGGGCAGCGCATCCTGCTGTCCTTCACCATTCCCATGCTGCTGGTCATCCTGACGCTCGGGTACCGTATCACCAGCGGTTACATGACGGACGCCAGGAATGCGCTAGAGGCGCGGGGCGCACACATGGCGCGGCAGCTGGCGGCCCTGTGCGAATTCGGGCTGTATGCCCAGGATCCCGCCGAGCTGCAACGACAGCTGGACTCCGTTGCCCGCGAGGAGGACGTGGTGACGGCCAGCGTCAGCGATGCCAACGGCCGAGTCCTGGCCCGATCCGGCACAGCGGAGCTGCCCGACGCTCCTCAGCAGTCCGCGACCTTCAGGGCCATCGTCATGCGAACCGGCGTCAGCATCTCGGATTTCGAGGCTGAAACCGCCGCCGCCACGGTGCACAGCCCGGAGAATCCCGAACTTGGCCAGGTCACGCTGACGCTTTCCACCACCGGGCTGCTGGAGAACCTGCGCAACACCTTCATCTCCGGCAGCATACTCACCTTCACCGGACTGCTGGCCACCTTCCTGCTGGCATATCTCGTCGCCCGCAGCGTCTCCGCACCGATCAGGCATCTCACCGGTATTGTCGGCAAACTGACGGGAGGAGATCTCGCTGCGCGCAGCCGGCAGGGATCGCCGGGCGAACTCGGCAGCCTGGAAGCAGGCATCAACCAGATGGCGAACACGCTGCAGCATGCACAGGGCAAGCTGGCACGGGAGATCGAGGATGCCACCGCCGCGTTGCAACATACGGTGACTGAACTGGAGCACAGGAATATCGAACTCAATCACGCACGCGACGAGGCGGTACGCGCCGCGGCCGCGAAGACCGACTTCCTCGCCCGCATGAGCCACGAGATCCGCACGCCGCTGAGCGCCATCATCGGATTCAACGAGCTGCTTGGCAAGACGCGCCTGACGGAAAACCAGCAGGAGTATTCGCGCACCATCAACCAGGCCGCCGCCCAGTTGCTGCAGGTTATCGAGGACATCCTGGGGTATTCACGCCTCGAGTCGGGGGCGGTAAAGCTGGAACTGTCGAAATTCAACCTGCACGACTGCCTCGAGAATGTCGTCAGCATGCTGAGTGCCACCGCGCACGAGAAACAGCTGGAACTGGTCCTCTACATCCACTCGGATGTGCCCCGCTTCATCATCAGCGACCAGAACCGGATCAGCCAGGTGCTCACCAATCTCGCCGCCAATGCCATCAAGTTCACAGAGACAGGCCATGTCATCGTCGAGATTTCCGTGCCCAACCCGGAACCGGATGACGTAACCATCATGTTCGCCGTCACCGATACCGGCATCGGCATGAACGAAACCCAACTCGGCCAGATTTTTTCGCCATTCTACCAGGCTGATGATACTGCCAGCCGCAGACACGGCGGCACCGGCCTCGGACTCTCGATCAGCAAGCAGCTGGTGGAACAGCTGGGCGGCGCCATCCAGGTCAGCAGTAAGCAGGGTACAGGCTCGGTATTCAGTTTCACATTGAATTCGCCGCGGATCGATCAGGACGGTAACGTGCCGGCGAAGATACTCGCCGGCAAGACGATCTGTGTTTTCGACCGCAACCCGTTTTCGCTGCGTGCCTTGCGCAACCGCTTTTTCACCTGGGGCGCCACTGTTTTCAACACCTCGGATCCCGACCGCTTGCAGGAGATGCTGGCAACACTCGGCACGGGCGCCAACCCCTGCGACCTCGTGGTGGCGGGCATCGGCGGCGCCGAATTCGAGCGCAGCAACTGCGCCGGGCTGTGCCGGACCTACGCGCTGGCGGTACCGGTCCCGCGCCTGTTCCTGGTCAGCGCCGAGCTCGAAGACCCCGCCACGGACAGCAACTGCCGGGAGCACTGCCGCATCCTGTCCAAGCCGGTCAGGAGCGATCTGCTGCTGCGTACGGTCCGGACCCTGATCATGCTGCCCGATGAAGCGGGCACATCCATTATCGGCGCCACGCCCGGCCAGCCGGCCCAGGAAGCCCGGCCGGCCAGTGCAGGTCTGGAAGTCCTGGTGGTCGAGGACAACCACTTCAACCAGGAGCTGTTAAGCCAGATACTGGCTGAACTCGGCGTCAGGGCCACGCTTGCGGCCAACGGCAGCGAAGCCTGTGCGGTAGCCGACGTGCACCGCTTCGATATCATTTTTATGGATATCCATATGCCGGTGATGGGGGGGCTGGAAGCCGCACGCTACATCCGGCAGGGCATCAACCGTGACACGCCGATCATCGCACTCACAGCCGATGTGTTCACCGACCAGAATCATGCCCTCGCCAGCGCCGGCATCGACGACTGCCTGCTCAAACCGGTCTCCGCAACGCGCCTGACCGGGATGCTGGATACGTGGGGCCGACCCGGTGCGCGTGCGGCAGCGTCCGCCGGCACGGCAACCCTGTCGGCCGGCATGGCACAGGCAGCCACAGCGGCTGGCAGCGGCTTACCGCCCGAATTTCACCAGCGTCTGCATCGCGAACTGGTCGCCCGGCTGCAGGCCCTGCGACTGGCGCATGCCGCGGGCGACGAAGCGGCGATACGGGACCACGTGCACCAGCTCAAAGGCATTGTGGATTTCTTCCAGCTCGTAGACTTCCATGAAGCATTCAGACTGCTGCAAACGGCATTGCAGTCCCGTCAGGCGGCAGCCGCCGAGACGGCCATCGACAGGCTACAGGCAGTGCTGGCAGAAACATCACCCGAAACGGGGGAATGGCGACAGGAACGGGAACGCCAGCCGTGACGACCGCCTTTCCGGGCCATTTTCCCTGTCCTTGCCGTGCGACACGGCTCAGGGCCTGCGGCGGCAGGCATGGCGCAAACACCGTCACCCCGGGCGCCCGCGGTAGATGAGAACGCATGGCAAGCGCGCGGCTGATCTGGGCCGCGCGGCGCGCATTGCGGGCAACTGTACGATGCGCGGGTGATTACGAGACCGGCGCTAATACCAATGTACTAGGCTGGCTGTACTATATGCGCGGCACTGCAATCATGCCAAGATAGGGTCATCGTGTGGTGCGATTCAGGAAGACTTATCCGCCAAGGATGGCGGTCTTTTCTCCCACACCCGCCGCTTGTCGCTAGACTCCCAGCTCGAATCCGAAATCGTTGCGGAACCGCTTGCGGAATTCATCCGGCGTGAAGCGATGATTCTGGGTACCGTGCTGCTCGATCTTGATGGCACCCAGCAGCGCCGCGATCCTGCCGGTGGTCTCCCAGTCCAGCTTGCGCATCAGTCCGTACAGGAGACCGCCCCGGAACGCATCGCCACAACCGGTCGGATCCCGCACCTGCCGCGCCTGGGCTGGCGGGATGTCGATACGCTGGTCGCGGGTATAGATGTGCGCACCCTCCGCTCCCAGGGTAACTATCAGCCCATCGACCCGTTCCGCGATCTCGTGAGGCGTCATGCCCGTACGCTCCTGCAGCAGCGATGACTCGTAGTCATTGACGCACACCCAGGTTGCCAGTTCGATGAACCTGCGCAGATCCTCGCCGCCGAACAGCGGCAGTCCCTGCCCGGGATCGAAGATGAAGGGAATGCCGGCCGCGGCGAACTGCTCCGCGTGCTCGATCATGGCCTGGCGGCCATCGGGTGATACCATGCCGATGCTGATGCCACCTGCGGCACCGACCGCGTTGCAGTGCGCCTCGTCCATCGCCCCCGGATGGAACGCCGTGATCTGGTTGTCGTCCATGTCTGTCGTAATGAAGGCCTGCGCCGTGTAAAAGCCTTCCAGGGCGACGACATGCGCCCGGTTGATGCCGTTGAAATCCAGCCACTCGGCGTACGGACCGAAGTCCATTCCCACGGCGCCCATCGGTATCGGCTCGCCGCCGAGCAGCTTCAGGTTATAGGCGATGTTGCCGGCACAGCCACCGAACTCGCGACGCATCTCCGGAACATGGAAGGCAACGTTCAGGATATGTACCTTATCCGGTAGGATGTGATTCCTGAACCTGTCCCTGAACACCATGATCGTGTCGTAGGCAAACGAACCGCAGATCAGAGCTGACATTGCTGTTTCCTGTATCGCTGCATGAAGAATTCGGCTGCTATCAGCCATGCGGGCCGCTGACGAACCTCGCGCAAAGAGGCGCAGGCGCCACACGCCGCTGCACTGGCGGTGTGCAGCACGCGTGTTCCGGAAATCCCGGCGCCGCCCCGCTACCGGTGCTGCGCGTCGAGCGGGCAGCCGCCGCAGACGGCAACCGCGTCTGCCTGCACATTTCTGTAACACCACCGTGCCTGAGCCGCGCGGGCGCGCCGCGGCGGCAGCTCTGGCACCGGCGCTATGCGGTTACCGTCCCCGCTAGCGCTGCCGGACGCCAGGCCAGATCGAGCTGCTTGGCGGCACGGACCTCGTCGAGCCGGCGTACCGGCTGGGTGTGCGGGGCCTCGCGCAGAAGATCCGGGCTGCTCTCCGCCTCCTGCTGGATCCGGATCATCGCATCCACGAAACCGTCCAGTTCCTCCCTGGTCTCGGTCTCGGTCGGTTCGATCAGCAGGCATTCCGGGACCAGCAGCGGGAAATAGGTCGTCGGCGCGTGGAAATTATAGTCAAGCAGGCGCTTGGCGAAGTCCATGGCGCTGATGCCCAGCGTCTTCTCCTGCCGCTTCAGGGTAACGATGAACTCGTGGGTCGCGCGTCGACCGGGGAAGGCGACATCGAAACCGGCCGCAACCAGCCTTGCCATCAGGTAGTTTGCGTTCAGTGTCGCGTAGTCGGCCACCCGATGCATGCCCTCGCGCCCGAGCATGCGCGCGTAGATGAATGCGCGCATCAGCACGCCGGCGTTGCCCATGAACGCAGACAGCCGACCGATGCTCTGCGGGCGGGTCTCTTCGGTGATGAGATAATACTCGTCACCGTCGTAACCCACGACCGGTACCGGCAGGAACGGTTCCAGGCGCTTGCTCACGCCCACCGGTCCGGCGCCCGGCCCGCCACCGCCGTGCGGCGTGGAAAAGGTCTTGTGCAGGTTCATGTGAATGACGTCGAAACCCATGTCCCCCGGCCGCACCTTGCCGAGAATCGCATTCAGATTGGCACCGTCGTAGTACAGCAATCCGCCGGCCTCGTGGATGAGGGTGGCGATTTCCTTGATGCGGCGCTCGAACACACCGAGCGTGGAGGGATTGGTCAGCATGATACCGGCGGTCTGCGGCCCCACCGCGGCGCGCAGCGCCTCCAGGTCGACGTCGCCCTGGCGATCGGTCGGGATCTCGCGCACCTTGTAACCGCACATCACCGCAGTGGCCGGATTGGTACCATGTGCCGCATCGGGCACGAGGATCTCGGTACGCGCGCTGTCGCCGCGTGCGTCGTGATAGGCACGGATCATGGCCACGCCCGCGAACTCGCCCTGGGCACCCGCCGCCGGTGACAGCGATACTGCCGGCATGCCGGTGACTTCCCGCAGCATTTCCTGCAGCTCATGCATGCACGCGAGAAACCCCTGCCCCATCGAATCCGGTGCCAGCGGGTGGCGCGCGAGGAAGCCCGGCAGCATGGCCAGCCGGTTACAGGCACGCGGGTTGTACTTCATGGTGCAGGAACCCAAGGGGTAGAACTGGGTATCAATCGAGAAATTCTTCTGCGACAGGCGCGTATAGTGACGCACCACCTGCATCTCCGAGACTGCCGGCAGCAAAGGCGGCTCCGTGCGCAGCAGGGCGGCCGGAATATCCGCGGCATCGGCAGCCTGATGCGGCGCCTGCGCCAGGGCACGGCGGCCAGGGCGGGAGTGTTCGAATATCAGCATAGCCATTCTTTCCAAAATGTCAGGTGCGGGCACGCCCGCGAAACTTGCAGCCGGCAGTGATCAGCCACCGGCATCCCCGGCGCTAGCGCAGTGCCGCCAGCGCCGCCTCGTAATCCGGCTCGTCGGCGATTTCAGGCACCAGCTGGGTATAGCGCACCACCCCCGCGCCATCCACCACCACGATGGCGCGCGCGGTAATACCGGCCAGCGGTCCGTCGGTGATCAGCACGCCGTAATCGCGGGCAAAGTCACGCGAACGCATCATGGACAGCGGGACCACGTTCTCCAGCCCCTCGGCGCCGCAGAAGCGCCCCTGTGCGAACGGCAGGTCGGAGGATATGATCAGTACCACGGCATCATGATGCACCGCGGCATGGGCGTTGAACTTGATGGTGGATGTGGCACAGGTCGGCGTGTCGAGGCTGGGCACGATATTCATGATAACCATTTTGCCCTTGTAGTCGGCGAGCCGTACATCGTTCAGCTTGCCGTCGACCAGGTGGAAGTTCGGCGCCTTGCTGCCGGTCGCCGGCAGTTCGCCGTTGGTATGACAGGCGTTTCCGTTCAGGGTTACTGTCGCCATGACTTACCTCCGCTGTTCTCGTGTGAATGAACCCGGTGCCGGCGCTCAGGCCAGCTTCGGCTGTACCGGGCACCCGGCCACCGTCTGCGCCGCGATGGCACGGTTCAGGTGATCGGTATAGGTTGCGATGTCGGCTGCGCTGCGCACTTCGGTGGCGCAAACCAGCAGGGCATCGCCCAGTTCCGGATAGTCGCGGGTGAGGACGTAACCGGGCAAGATGTTGTGCGCGTGCAGCGCACGCACGATACCGTCAACTGGCAACGCCAGGCGCAGCGGCACCTCGTGGAAATACGGCCGATCGAACACCGGCTGCACCGCCTCGTTCGCGGTCAGTGCGGCTACCAGCGCACGGGTGTTTTCGTGGCAGGCAAGCGCGACACGGCGCAACCCTTCCGCCCCGAGCAAGGACATGTAGATGGTCGCCGCCGTTACCAGCAGGCCCTGGTTGGTGCAGATGTTCGAGGTCGCCTTGGATCGGCGGATGTGCTGCTCGCGCGCCTGCAAAGTCAGGGTGAAGCCTGCGCGCCCGTCACGGTCGAGCGTGCGACCGACGATGCGTCCCGGCATCTGCCGCACCAGATCCAGTTTGCAGCACATGTAGCCGAAATACGGACCGCCACTCATGAGCGGCACACCCAGCGGCTGGCCTTCACCGCAGGCGATATCCGCGCCTGCGCCACCCCAGCGCCCCGGCGGCTTGAGCAGCGCCAATGACGTCGGGTTGGCCACGCCGACCACCAGCGCACCCTGGGCATGGGCCCAGTCGGTCAGCGCGTCGACATCCTCCAGGATGCCGAAGAAGTTCGGCTGCTGGATGACCAGCGCGGCGATATCCTGACCCGCGTAGGGTTCCAGCGCCTCGAGCAGCGTGTTACCGCCCTGCGGGCAGTACGGCAACTCGACGAGCTCGATGCCCTGGTTCTTCACAATGGTGCGTGCGGTCTTGCGATAGTGGGGATGCACCGTCTTCGGGACCAGCACCCGGTGGGATTTCGATTTGCGGTTGGCGCGGATCGCCATCAGCACCGCTTCGGCCAGGCCCGAGGCGCCATCGTAGAGCGAGGCATTCGACACATCCAGGCCGGTCAGGCCGGTCATCATGGTCTGGTATTCGTAGATCAGCTGCAGCGTGCCCTGGCTGGCCTCAGCCTGATAGGGCGTGTAGGCGCTGTAGAACTCGCCGCGCGTCGTGATCTCCCAGACCGCGGCCGGCACGTGGTGATCGTAGGCTCCCGCACCGAGAAAACACAACGGCCGGCCGTCCCGCTCGGCGCGCTCGAGCATCAGTCGCGATATCTCCTGCTCGTTCATCCCCACCGGGATTCCGGACAGCTTGCCGGTACGCAGGTTGGCGGGGATTTCGTCAAACAGGCTTTCGATGTCGCCGACGCCTATGGCGGCCAGCATGTCCTGCACATCGGATTCGGTATGGGGGATGAAAGGCATGGTCGTATCGGTTCCGGGTATTCTTACGCAACAGGGATTAGCGCCGGCGTCGTTCAGTGCGCCTCCGCCTCGATAAACGCGCTGTAGGCCTCGCTGTCCATCAACAGGTCGAGGTCGGCAGCGTTGGTGGGCCGTATCCGGAACAGCCAGCCAGCGCCGTAGGCGTCCTGGTTGACCGTTTCGGGGCTGTCGGCCAGCGCCCCGTTGGACTCGATGACTTCGCCAGACAGCGGGGCGTAGACATCGGAGGCCGCCTTGACCGACTCGACCACGGCACAGGCATCACCCGCGCATACCGTCTGGCCGGCTTCCGGAACCTCGATGTAGACCATGTCACCGAGCTGGTCCTGGGCATTGTCGGAGATCCCGACGGTCACGCTGCCATCGTCGTTGTGACGCGCCCACTCGTGCGACTTCGTGTACTTCAGTTCAACCGGGATGTTGCTCATGTTCGCCTCGCTGTGCATTCAGGTAGCGTTGAAATGGAATTGGATTACAGCGCGATCTGGGCCTTGCCGTTCCTGACGAAGGGCGGTTTGACGATACGCGCCTGCAGCATTTTGCCCCGCACCTCGACCTGACAGGTGGCACCGGTGTCGCGGGGAACGCGCGCGAAGGCGATGGCACGCTGCAGCGTCGGCGAGAAGCTGCCGCTGGTGATCTCGCCATCGCCCTGGCCGGTTATCACCTTCTGATGATTGCGCAACACGCCCTTGTCTTCCAGCAGCAGTCCGACCAGTTTCTGCTGCACGCCGGCGGCACGCTGCGCCTCAAGCGCCTGGCGCCCGATGAAATCCCGTTCCGCCGGCTCCCAGGCCACGGTCCATGCCAGCGCCGACTCCAGCGGGCTGACCGATTCGTCCATGTCCGAGCCGTACAGGTTCATGCCGGCCTCCAGACGCAGGGTGTCACGGGCACCGAGCCCGGTCGGACGCACGCCGGCGGCACGCAGCCGGCTCCAGAACCCGGCGGCCTCCTCGGCCGGCAGGACTATCTCGAAACCGTCCTCGCCGGTGTAACCGGTACGGGCGATGAACCAGTCGCCGTCGAAGACGCCGAAGAACGGCTGCAGCGCGGCGGCGGCGGCGCGGACCGTTTCGTGCAGCAGCGGCAGGGTCTTGCTCCGGGCATTCGGGCCCTGAATGGCGATCATTGCCAGCTCCGGACGCTCGGTCACCGTCACGCTGAAATCCACCGATTGCTGTTCCAGCCAGGCCAGGTCCTTGGCACGCGTACCGGCGTTGACCACCATGCGGAAAAAGTCGTCGCGGATGAAGTACACAATCAGATCGTCGATCACCCCGCCCTGCTCGTTCAGCATGCAGCTGTACATCGCCTTGCCGCTGTCCTGAAGGCGGTCGACGTTGTTGGCCAGCAGGTAACGCAGGAATTCACGGGTGCGCGGCCCGGTGAGGTCGACCACGGTCATGTGCGATACATCGAACATGCCGGCATCTGCGCGCACGTTGTTGTGCTCCTCGATCTGCGAGCCGTAATTGATCGGCATCTGCCAACCGGCGAAATCGACTATCTTGCCGCCGTCTACGATATGCTCGTCATACAATGGCGTTCGGTTTGGCATAAATGTCTTCCCAACAGTTAACTGGCACCGCGACGAACAAAAAAAAGGCGACGGCAGATTCCTGTCCGTCGCCCCTCTGTCCGGTGACCTGAGAGTGTAGGTGAACCGTGCAGGAACACGCTCACCCGTCCCCTTCGGTGGGTCGTGAGTCGACCGCTCTCCAGAGTCAACTTCTGCTACAGTCCTTTTGCCTGAGCGTTTCCTGGCGTGTTGCGCCTTCGGCGGTGCAGGCCTCTGCGGCCGCACTCTCTCCCGCAGCAGAGTTACGTCGTGGCGCCACTATACTCCTGCCGGAGCCCGAGTTCCAGATTCCCCCCACCCGGAGTGCGCGAGGCAAAACCGGCGCACATACACATATATATAGGAGCATCGTTCAGTTCGGTGTCCGCAAGACGGGCAGTCCCCGCGCCAGCGCCGGCAGGTCCCCCGCCAGCCCCATGGCATGGCGCATGAACAGCTGCCGTACCGGACCGGCATGATTGACGGCATCCAGACCGCGGCTGCGCACCTGACCGAGCATCGGATTGGCGTTACTGAACAGGCGGTTAATGCCATCCATCGCGGCCATCATCAGCTGGTTGTCGGCGCGCCGCCAGCGCTCGAAGCGGCGCAGGGTGTGCAGCGCGCCGGGATCCCGTCCCTGGTGCAGCGCATCCAGAATCACCTCGGCCAGCGCCGCCGCATCCAGCAGACCGAGGTTCACACCCTGCCCGGCCAGTGGGTGGATGGCATGCGCGGCATCGCCGATCAGGGCCGCTCGCCCGATGACATAGCGCTCGGCGTGCTGGCGCCGCAACGGCCATGCCGTGCGCGGCCCCGATTCGATGATATCGCCCAGCCGGTGTTCGAAGGCGGCTGCGAGCTGCGCGTGAAAGTCTACCGGATCGGCCTCGAGCATACGCCCGGTCGCGGCGGCCGACTGCGTCCAGACGATCGAGCACCAGCCGTCGGCCATGGGCAGAAACGCCAGCGGCCCGCCCGGGAGAAAGCGCTGCCACGCGGTATTACGGTGCGCCAGCGCGGTACGCACCGGCGCAACCAGCGCGCTCTGGCGGTAATCGAGAGCGTGCACGCCGATCCCCAGCATGCCGCGCACCGGCGAAGCGGCGCCGTCCGCTGCCACCACGACACTGGCGGCGATCTCACGACCGTCGTCGAGCACTGCCACACCGGCGCTGCTGCCTGCCTGCACGGACTGGCAGGCGGCAGGACAGAAAACGCTGACCGACGGCAGCGCATGCAGCCGTTCCCACAGCGCAGCGACGATATGGTGCGGGGCCAGGATATAGCCCAGACAGGGCTCCGCGAGTTCGGCGCAATCGAAATGCAGGGTACCGTTGCCGACGGCATCCCAGACTTCCATGTCGGTGAAGGCGCAGCATTCATGCGCCGTGATGCCTGCCCAGACCTCCAGGGCGCGGAAGATGCGCTCGGAGGCGCGCGAGACGGCGTACATGCGCGCATCGGAGACCGGTTGCGGCTCCCGCGGCTCGACCACGGCCACACGCACCCCGGCCATGCCCAGCGCGCAGGCCGCGGCACTGCCCACGATGCCTGCGCCAACGACGATGACATCGAACCGCTGCGACCCCGAACCGGCGTCGCGCTTCACAATGGCAACCCGCGCGCCAACCGCGGCACGCGCCCGGAACGTCCCATGGTCAGCCGCGTCAGCAGCCGCTTTGCCGGCGGCAACAGGTCCAGCGCCACCATGCCGGCACTGCGGGCGGCTGCCAGGCCCGGCAGCGGCAAGGTGAACAGGCGCGCCAACCCGTCGGTAAACACGGTGACGCTGGCATGGTCACGACGGCGCCAGTCGGCGTAACGCGCCAGCACCGCGTCCGCGCCCGGGTCGGCACCGGCACGCACGGCATCGACGATCACCTCGGCGAGCACCGCAACATCGCGAGCACCGAGATTGAAGCCCTGCCCGGCGATGGGATGCAGGGTGTGCACCGCATTTCCCACCAGCGCCAGCCGCGCTGCAACCGTTTGCCGCGCACTGAGCAGGCGCAGGGGCCAGGCCTGGCGCGTGCCGACACGCACAAAGCGCCCCAGGCGCTGGCCGAAGCGCGCCTGCAACTGTTCGAGGAATGCGGCATCGTCCAGTGCCAGCACGGCTTCGGTCTGATCGCTTGCCACGGTCCACACCACGGCACAACGACCTTCCGACTGCGGCAGCAGGGCCAGTGGACCGCTGTCCGTGAAACGCTCGTAGGCAATGTTGTCGTGTGGCAGCTGGGCCGTGACATTGGTGATGATCGCGGTCTGACCGTAATCGGTCTGCAGCGCGGCGATGCCGGCCTGCTCGCGCAGCACCGAATCCGCACCGTCAGCCGCCACCAGCAACCGTGCCGCCACCGTCTGCGCACCGTCCGCCCCCTCGATTGCAACGCGGACACGGTCCGTGACCGCTGCCGCGCCGACCACCCGGGCGGGACAGACGCGCTCGACATCGTCCAGGCGTGCAACCGCCCCGGCCAGTACCTGACCGATGACACGTGCAGGCACGACGTAACCGATGGCCGGCAATCCCTCCTCGCCACGGTCCATGCGGACGGCGCCGAAATGACCCCGGTCCGAGACGTGGATGCGGTGAATGGGGGTGGCCGCGGCTTCGATCTCGGCCCATACACCGAGGCCGTCGAAAATACGCCGGGTCCCGTAGGCCAGCGCGATGGCGCGGTCGTCGTAGCCGGGTTCCTCGCGCCGCTCCCGGGGCACGGCCTCCACCGACATGATGCGCAGCCCCTGGCCCGACAGCGCACATGCCAGACATGCGCCGACCATGCCGCCGCCAGCGATGATGATGTCAGCTTCCTGCATCCCGCACCCGACCCGGCCCGTTCACGCCACCGAGCGCGCGGCCAGCATCAGCGCCTCGATGTCGGCCACCTGCTTCGGCGCCGCTGCCGTGAGCACCTCGTGGCCTGCGCGGGTCACCAGCACGTCGTCCTCGATGCGGATGCCGATGTTCCACCACTTCTTCGCCACCCCCTTGCTGCCGGCCGGGATGTACAACCCTGGTTCGACCGTCAGCACCATGCCCGGCTCCAGCACGCGCCACTCGTCGCCCACCTTGTAGTCACCGACATCGTGCACGTCCATGCCCAGCCAGTGACCGGTACGGTGCATATAGAAGCGGCGGTAGGCCTCGGTGCGGATCAGTTCGGACGGCTTGCCCTTGAGGATGCCCAGCCGCACCAGGCCGCGGGTCAGCGCCTTGACCGCGGCTTCATGCGGCGCATTCCAGTGGTTGCCCGGCCGAACCTGCTCGATGGCCGCGAGCTGGGCGGCCAGCACCACTTCATATAGCGCACGCTGCGGCGTGGTGAACCTGCCGTTTACCGGGAAGGTCCGGGTGACATCCGCGGCATAGCAGTCGTATTCGGCACCGGCATCGATCAGCAGCAGATCACCGTCCTGCAGCGCCGCACTGTTGTGCGTGTAGTGCAGGATGCAGCCGTTGGCGCCAGCGCCGACGATGCTGGGATAGGCAGGCACCATACCCGCCTGCCGGAACGCATGCAGCAGTTCCGCCTCGACCTGGTACTCGTACTGGCCCGGGATTGCCGCCTGCATCGCGCGGCGATGGGCGGCGCAGGTGACCTTTGCCGCCGTGCGCATGGCGCGCACCTCGGCCGGGCTCTTGTACAGACGCATGTCGTGCAACAGGTGCTCGAGGGCAATGAACTTGTCCGGCGTGCGCGCGCCGCGGCGGCTGCCCTGCCGGATGCGGTTGACCCATTCCAGCACGCTCTTGTCGAATTCCGGCCGCGATCCCATGGTGTAGAACACCTGTTCGCTGTCCTCGAGCAGGCCGGGCAGGATGTCGTCGATGTCGCCGATCGGAAAGGCATCGTCGGCGCCGTATTCGCTGACCGCCCCTTCGGTGCCGGCCCGGCGTCCGGTCCAGGTCTCGCTTTCGGGATCGCGCTCACGGCAGAACAGCAGGTACTCGCCGTGGCTGCGGCGTGGGACGAGCACGGCTACGGCATCCGGCTCGTTGAATCCGGTCAGGTAATAAAAATCGCTGTCCGCCCGGAACGGGTACTCGACATCCCGATTCCGCACCTGCTCGGAAGAAGTCGGGATGATGGCGATCGAGTCCTTGCCCATCATGCGCATGAGCTGCTTGCGGCGCCTGCTATATTCCTTGCGGGGGATCATCATCGCACTGCCCGCCTACTGGAGTCGCGCCGATGCCGGTAGCGGCTGCTGCAGCTCTCCGTGCAGGAGCAGCACACTGATCCTGACGTACTCTGTGATCTCCGCGTAGGCGATCTCATCATCCTCGTCCAGCGGCTCCGCGCTGAAGCCGGCACGGGATATCTCGTAAAAGTCATGCATCACCTCGCGCACGGTAGCGGGCAACCCGGCGTGCTCCCTGATACCGCCCAGGGCCAACCCATAGAGAAAGCTGCCGCACCAGTCACCCAGCGCCCGGGTCCGCACCGGTAGCGCCACTTCGTCGGACGGCAGCAGCAGGCCGAACCCGAACTCAGTGTCATTCAGCTCACCGAGGACTCCGTTGTGCAACTCGTCAAGCAGCTCGTTACAGGCCTGCGCCGACGCGCTCTGGGTGTTGCCTGCGCCCAGCAGATGGCTACGCCAGCCGCTGTCCTGCGCGCTCCCGCCGGCCACCAGCAGGCCGCAGAGCAGTCCGTGCGCCTCGGCCGCGTTGCTGGGTGCACCGGCCGCCCGCAAACTTCCGTCCAGCTCCGCATAACTGCATGTCGCCGCTTCGTTCACCTGTCGCCTCCGCGCCCACGCTGGGCATTCAACACACTATCGTGCTGATTATCGCACAATTACTGTCACGTCCACGCCCGGCCCGGCTGACGCGGCGGCGCCGTATTGACCATGCCTGGCGGGAGCACTATATTGGCCGCATGAATAGCAAAGCCGATCATCCGAGCATAGAACAGGAACTCGTGCGTCTGGAAGGCCAGGTCGAGCAGTTGCTCGACGTCGTGGAGCGACTGACGCGGGAAAACCGCTCACTGCGCAACCAGCAGGAATCGCTCACCATGGAACGTGCCGGCCTGCTGGAAAAGCATGACCAGGTACGCCACCGCGTCGATGCCATCGTGACCCGGTTGAAATCGTTGGAGACCGGGATATGAGCCGCGAGGCAGTCAAGATCACGATTCTGGACAAGGAGTACATCGTTGCCTGTCCGGATGGCGAAGAGGAAGCGCTGCGGGCATCGGCCAGATACCTGAGCGAGAAGATGAAGGAGATTCGGGCCGGCGGCAAGGTGGTCGGTATCGATCGCATCGCGGTCATGGCCGGACTGAATATCGCCCACGATGCCATCGACCTCGGCATCGACGGGACAGACCTGTCGCGCACGGCCGGCGCCCGCCTCAACAGGCTGAACAACAGAATCGAAGAAGCGCTGGCGAAGTTGCGTCAGCCGGAGCTGAATTAGAACGGCATGGCCGTTGACCCGTTGGTTTCGGGCATCCCCTGCTGTGTTCGATAGTCGCTGAGATCCCCTTGAGCCTAATCACCATCTCAGGGGACTCATGCTGGTGCCGGTGTGCACATCCGCCAAGCGCGGAGAGCCTGAGGCATCACTGCCGTCCCCCTCTTGAACCTTTGGTTCAAGGGCAACAGCGACACCGGCACGAGCGGAGGATGCCCCCCTTATATTATTGCTAGCCTCCCCCACCCCGCGCCCATCCGGGAACACCATGCCTGACTACCGCGCGCTACGACAGGATATCCGCGCCCGACGCAGGTCCATCCCCCCGGCCGAGGCCAGACACCGCGCCGCGCAGTTGGCCCATGCCGTGCGGCGAGACCGGCTGACCCTGACCTGCCGGCACATAGCCGCTTATCTTGCCGCCGACGGCGAACTGGATCCGCATCCCCTGATCGAAAGCCTGTGGTCGCTGGGCAAGCGCGTCTATCTCCCAGTACTCGTGCCATTCACCCGCAACCGGCTCTGGTTTGCACGCTACACACCCGCCAGCCGCCTCGTGCACAACCGCTACGGCATCCCCGAACCCGATCGGGCGGAACTCGTCAGGCCCGCTGCTCTGGACCTGGTGCTGACCCCACTCGTGGCATTCGATGACAGCGGACACCGCATCGGGATGGGCGGCGGGTTCTACGATCGCACCTTCGCATTCCTGCAGGCACGCAGCCACTGGCGCAAACCGCTGCTATTGGGCATCGCCTATGCTTTCCAGCAGCAACCGCACATCACCGCTGCACCCTGGGATGTACCGCTCGACGCAGTCGCGACTGAGACAGGAGTACGGCATTTCCGGCCGTAACGCAGCGATCCGGCAGCCTGTCTTGCAGCAGACTGTATCTTTTTAACAACACCAGGCAGGAGTTCTCATGCACCACTGGCTGATGAAATCAGAACCGGACGTGTTCGGCATCGACGATCTCAAGCGGATGCCGAACCGAACGGACAAATGGGAAGGGGTGCGCAATTATCAGGTACGCAACATGATGCGCGATGACATGCAGCCGGGTGACCTGGCCTTCTTCTATCATTCGAACTGCAAGGAGCCCGGCATCGTCGGCATCATGAAGATCGTCCGCGGCGGCTATCCGGACCACACGGCCTTCGATCCGAGGGCGAAATATTTCGACCCCAAGAGCGATCCCGGCAGCCCGCGCTGGTACATGGTGGACGTGCGGTTCGTGCGGAAGCTCAAGCGCATCATCACGCTCGCGGAGTTGAAAACCCACGCCGCATTGTCCGACCTCCCGCTACTCCGGCGCGGCAATCGATTGTCTGTCATGCCGCTCGATGCAGCGCAGTGGAACTACATCCTCACACTCGAGTCGTCACGGTAAGCGCCGCTTTCAGGCCTCCGTCGGCAGCGTCAGAAAGTGTCGGAATTTTTCACAAACAGGTGTGGAAACAAAAGTCAATAGATCCTATCTTATTGTTTTTACATTTGATATCCAGGGCTCGGCAAGAATCCCGCACGATGCGCGACGATCCTTTCCAGCAACCGAGTGTTAACTATACCGACCGCAGGTGACGCAATGCGTCACCCCGGCGGACCGCCCCGCAGACGCCGCGCGCGCACCCCCGCAAGCACGCCGACAGCACCTTCGCGACGCGCGCAACAACCGCTGCAGCAGCACATGCACATCTGCATCGTGCAGTGCACGCAACGATGACATGCACTGCACGCATGCTCATCGTGACCATGCAAACATCATGAACAAAGTGACGCGCACTGTGCGTGCAAGACACTGCACGATACGACACACAATTGCATCTCGCAGGTCTATACAAGCAAAAAATTCAAGCATGTCGCAAACATGCCGAAACACTTGCTCGATTGAGTTTGTTTTTGAGATGCAGCATCGTTGCATGATGAAACAAGCAACAATCAACGCAACATTTCCAATAACAAAAAACTGGTATTTTGTAATCGTTTGTTTATACTCGGCTTGGGCAATTTAATGTAATGGAGGTTTGTTATGGCTACAAAGAAGAAGGCTGCAACCAAGAAGAAGGTTGCAACGAAGCGTAAGGCTGCACCGAAGCGTAAGGCCGCTCCGAAGCGCAAGGCTGCTACCAAGAAGAAGGCAGCACCGAAGCGGAAGAAGGCCGCTCCGAAGCGCAAGAAGGCAGCCGCGAAGAAGAAGGCTGCTCCGAAGCGGAAGAAGGCCGCTCCGAAGCGCAAGAAGGCAGCTGCGAAGAAGAAGGCTGCTCCGAAGCGGAAGAAGGCCGCTCCGAAGCGCAAGAAGGCCACTCGCAAGAAAGCCTAAGTGCGGCACGTTTGCATGGAACCCGCCTGGCGGGTTCCAGCAAACACCAAAAAGCCCGGGATTCCCGGGCTTTTTTTATTTCGATGCCACGCATGCACACGCGGAGCACAACCTTGACACCAGTCACCCGGACACCAGCGGGCCCTGCATACTGGTAAGTGCAAGACCTGCGGCATCACTCCGGCTTCGTCGCACCCGGGCGCAATGAACGCACGGCAGCCTGCATCACACCGAGGGGGTCACTTGAGATGCATCCTGCAGCGCGAGCCGGATTGACCACCAGCAGGCCGCCATGGAATGTTGCTGCGAGAACAGACAACAGCGCAGCGCGCCTTCCAGCCAGCGCGGCCGAAGGTCGGCCCGCAGCAGGGTCAGTCGTTGCCGAGAAAGAGTTTGTACGCCGGACAGTTCGTCTCTTCCCAGTAAACATAGCCGAGCTTCTCGAGCGAATCCCGGAAATCCTTGCGACTCTCCCTCGGCACCTGTATGCCCACCAGCACCCGACCGTAATCCGCACCGTGATTGCGATAATGGAACAGACTGATGTTCCAGCGCCTGCCCATGGAAGAGAGGAACTGCAACAGGGCACCGGGACGCTCCGGGAACTGAAAGCGAAACAGCAGCTCGTTTTTCAATCCCGGCACACGACCGCCCACCATGTGGCGCACGTGCAGCTTGGCGATTTCGCTGTCGGTCAGGTCCTCAACCGGGTAGCCCTGCGCACGCAGCTCGGCTACCAGGGCATGACGCTCACTATCACCGTCCTGCAGCTGGACCCCCGCAAAGACGTGGGCCTGGCGCGGATCGGCAAAACGGTAGTTGAATTCCGTGATGCCACGCTTACCGATCGCCCGGCAGAAGCGCCGGAAGCTGCCCGGCTGCTCCGGAATCGTGACTGCCAGGAGGGCCTCGCGCTGCTCGCCGATCTGGGCCCGCTCGGCAACGTGCCGCAAACGGTCGAAGTTGATATTGGAACCGCTGTTGATAGCGACCATGGCGACGTCATTGACACCATTGACCTCGATGTACTTCTTGATACCCGCGACCGCGAGCGCCCCGGCCGGCTCGACCACAGCGCGGCAGTCGTCGAAGATGTCCTTCATGGCCGCACAGATCTCGTCGGTAGTCACGGTCATGACCTCGTCCACATACTTGCGCGCAATGCGGAACGGTTCCTTGCCCGCCTGCCGCACCGCGACACCGTCCGCGAAGATGCCGACCTGGGGCAGCTTGATCCTACGACCGTGCTGCAATGCCTGGAACAGGCACGGCGCTTCGTCCGGCTCGACACCGATAATCCGGGTTTCGGGACGCAGCGCCTTGACCGCCAGTGCGATGCCGGCGATCAGGCCGCCACCACCGACCGGCACGAAGACGGCATGCAGCGGGGACTGGTGCTGGCGCAGCACCTCCAGTCCGATGGTTCCCTGTCCCGCGATCACCTCGGGATCGTCATAGGGGTGGATGAAGACCATGCCCTTCTCGCGGGCGTGTTGCGCGGCGAACTGGTAGGCTTCGTCGTAGGTGTCGCCAACCAGCTTGATGTGTGCGCCGTAGTCGCGGACCGATTCCACCTTGATACTCGGCGTGGTGCGGGGCATCACGATCAGCGCCCTGATATCCAGGCGCCGCGCCGCCAGGGCCACGCCCTGGGCATGATTTCCGGCTGAGGCGGCGATCACCCCGCGCGCGCGTTCCGACTCAGGCAACGCGGTGATCTTGTTGTAAGCGCCGCGCAGCTTGAAGGAATGCACCGGCTGCAGCTCCTCGCGCTTCATCCAGATCCGGTTGCCGCAGCGGCGCGAGAGCCGCTCGGCGAACTCCAGCGGGGATTCCACGGCGACGTCGTAGACCCGGGCATTGCGTATCATGTGCAGGTAGCGATCAAGCATGCCGTGTACAGTAGCAGGTCGTTTGCGGCTTGCCCAGAGACCGCCGGATGCCGGGCGGCGCCAATGACATCGTCGCACGGCGCGGGTATTATCAAAGGCAATCCCGATCTGGAGCACCCTCATGACACAGGACGAAATGAAGAAAATGGCGGCCGCAGCGGCGCTCGAGTATGTCGTGCCCGGCACCATCATCGGCATCGGAACCGGCTCGACCGCCAATCACTTTATCGATCACCTCGCCGGCATCAAGCACAAGATCGACGGCACGGTGGCCAGCTCCAAGGCCAGCGCCGAACGGCTCGCCGCACACGGCATTCCGGTTCTGGATCTGAACGCCGCCGGAGA
The DNA here is from genome assembly GCA_041395565.1 of Pseudomonadota bacterium. Classification (NCBI taxonomy): domain Bacteria; kingdom Pseudomonadati; phylum Pseudomonadota; species Pseudomonadota bacterium. Next base: position 71,952 of record JAWLAI010000005.1, read on the forward strand.
ACTATCCATCTACGTTGACGGTGCGGATGAATCCAATCACCACCTGCAACTGATCAAGGGCGGCGGTGGCGCGCTGACACGCGAGAAGATCGTCGCAGCATGTGCCGAGAAATTTGTCTGCATCGCCGACGGCAGCAAGCTGGTCGACGTGCTCGGCTCCTTCCCGCTGCCGGTAGAAGTCATCCCCATGGCACGCAGCATGGTCGCCCGCGAGCTCGTCAAGCGCGGCGGCCAGCCGGTCTGGCGCGAAGGCTTTGTCACCGATAACGGCAACGACATCCTGGATGTGCACAACCTGCGCATCATGGAACCTGCCAGGCTGGAACAGGATCTCAACAATATACCCGGCGTTGTGACCAACGGTCTGTTCGCGCTGCGTCCGGCCGATGTCCTGCTGCTGGGCACGCCGGACGGCATCAAGCAGCTGTAGGGGCGGACTGCTGCCGCGCCTGTTCTGGCCCGGAAGCTCGCGCCGGTACAGCGCGCCGACTACATTCGCTCAACCGACACCCCCTACGCACCTGCGGGTAGCTCTAGGTGCGGACTGACTCCGCGCAAGACGGGCATTCCGGTTCGCGCAAATGAAATGCTCCTGCCACAATGCATCCCGCCTGCAGCAGAGGCGCATATTCAAGTTCGGTTATGCGCAGGCAAAAAAAGGGGCCTTCCGGCCCCTTTTTTTGCTGCAACCGCGGAGGTGGCACTCAGAACTTGTGCTTGATACCGAATGCGGTCATGTCGTCCTCGCCACGTCCGGTCGGCACGCCACTGCAAGCGGAAAGCGCCGCGCCCGCCGTTCCGGCATCGCAATCAACCTGGCTGTGACCGACGTACACCATGGTGTTCTTGCTGAAGTTGTGGCTTACCGCCAGCGTCCAGGCCGTGTAGTCGGCACCGTTGTCGTCGTTGTCACCCTTGCCGTATCCGAGATAGGCGTCGAACCCGAGCAGGCTGACCGTACCGGCCAGATGCCAGATCGTGACATCGTCGTTCCAGGTCGATGAGTCATCAACATGCTCGTATTGCCCCATCACCCCGAACATGCCCATGGTGTACTTGCCGCCGGCCTTCCAGCCGGCCTTCATGGCGGGACCGCTCTGGTCATTATTCTCCCAGTCTGCGAATACCAGCATCCCGCCGTTCTCGTAACTGGCGCCGATACCGTAAGGATTGCTGTCCTCACCGTCGCCCTCGTTCGAGTCCAGGGTATAGTGCGCGACCAGCTTGATACCGCTGTAGTCGGCACTGTCAAAGCGGAAGGTGTTGGTGGCGCGACCCTGCAACTCCTCGCCGGCGCCGCTGTGCAGTGCGGACTGCAGGCCGCGATCACGACCCTGCAGCGCGGTGCGATACAGCGGATCGATCATCGCGCCGTGCGACTTGTAGCCGGTGGAGATGGTACCGACGCGCAGCTTGCCCAGCGCCTCGCTGGACAGACCCACCCACTGGTCGCGATCGAGCAGTGAGTTGGTGCCGGAGCTCGCCTGGTTGCGGTTGAAGATGTCGTACTGCCAGTCCAGCATGAAGATGGCCTTGAGGCCGTTGCCGAGGTCCTCGCTGCCCTTGAAGCCGATGGAGCAGGTGGTGCACCTGAAATTGATGTCATCCGTGCCCCCGTCCTGGTCCAAGCCGAGCACGCTCGCATCGATATGACCAAACAGGGAAACATCAGCCGCAGCCACCGACACGCCGGCAGCCAGCACCACGCCGACCGCAGCCGGCAGCATTCTCTTGTTCATCATGACTCCCCTCCACCGCTGGGCGCAGCAAGCGCCGCTGGTTTGAATGAAATACCTTATGGCCGGGCAATTTATCGCATTCGACCCGGCCAATGCAACATTTTTTCTACAGCTGTTGGATATTTACAACATGGCGCATTCCGGCCGCCAAGGCGCTGTCTTCGTCCGGAATCTTCACCGACAGAATCCCGGCCTGAGCGCATGCCACGCCGCCCGACCCGGCACCGCGCAAGCAACGGCAACCATGCAATCCAAAAAAACGGGGCCCGCAGGCCCCGTTCATTGCTCGGATCGATACCGCCGATCAGAACTTGTGCTTCATGCCAACCGTGAAGTGCTGACGCTCGACACCGGTCGGGTCGTCTTCGTTCTTGTTGACGTAACCGGCGTAGGCCAGCGTGTTCTTGCTCATGCTGTGAACGCCAACCAGCTCCCAGGCGTCATAGCCGGAATCGAACGACGGGTTGTTGTCGTCGTCGCCCTGGCCATAAGCGGCATAGACGGTGTTGCTGCCGAAGGTGGCGGAACCGCCAACCATCCAGACATCGGCGCCGTTAATGGTGTTGTTGGAAACAAAACCATTCTCGGACTGGCTGATCAGACCGCCGTCGGACTCGTACTGGGCGAAGACAGCGAAGTTGTTCATGCTGTACTTGCCGCCGACCTTCCAGGCATCGTCATCGCCGCCGCGGCCGTTGGTGAGGTAGTCAGCGAACACCAGGATGCCGCCGTTCTCGTAGCTACCGCCGACGCCCCAAGGATTGTTGTCTTCGCCGTCACCCTCGTTGGAGTCGACCGTGTACGTGACAACCGCCTTGAAGCCGCTGTAGTCCGGGCTGTCCCAACGGAAGGTGTTGGTGGCACGACCCTGGCCTTCCTCGCCGGCACCGCTGTGCAGGCTGGACTGGATGCCGTGGTCACGCATCTGGGCAACCGTGCGGTAGCCCGGGTCCAGCATGGCACCGTGCGACTTGTAGCCGGTGGAGATGGTGCCGACGCGGACCTTGCCGAAGCCGCCGGCCAGACCGACCCACTGGTCACGATCCAGCACCGAGTTGGTGCCGCTGCTGGCCTGGTTGCGGTTGTTGATGTCGTACTGGAAGTCGAGCGAGAAGATCGCGCTCAGACCGTTGCCCAGGTCCTCGCTGCCCTTGAAACCGATGGAGCAGGTGGTGCAGACCAGGTTGGTGTCCTTGCCGTCAAAGCCCGGGGTAGCAGTGTTCGGGCTGACGTCGGAATACAGCAGGGCCTCGTCGATGTGACCGAAGATGGCAACGTCGGCAGCGGCAGCCGTCATACCACCGGCCAGCGCAGCACCGATCATCGTCGGCAGAATTTTCTTGATCATGATATTCCCCTTAACAAAGTTAAAGTTGAATGGTTAAAAATCGTGGGTGTTGTCATTGCACGGGCGCACTTTACAACAACCAAATGCAGAAATGCAACATGTATTTTCAAAAAAACTACACATGTTGCGATTATGTAGCATGCATGCAACAAACCATGCCCTCTGATACACCACTGAAATCATGCGAATATTTCATTTACGCATGCGGATCCGGCTATCTCTCGGTAGCCGATGCGCATCAAACATGGATATATGTTGTAGAAAGTATACAGGCTATACCATATATATAGGGGTAACAGTCGGATATTGGCCAAGACATGAGCGCCGCCCGACACATCAGGCCGCGGCGGCGGGGTATAACGCCAACGCCACCCTTCCGATGGCATCCGCCCCCTGCCGCTCGCGCGTGCGCCTCGAACGCCACGCAACAACTAAATACAGCGCCCCGCCGCCACGACACTCGCCGCAGGTACACCCAGCAACCGCAATCAGCCGCAGCGCGGACTGCAGACCCCGGTCGCACACGTTGATGAGCGCCACTATCGTTGCCACCATTGCGCACGCATCGAAAACGAGCACGGCTTTCCCGTGACGACACCGACCTGATTGAGGGCCACACCCTGCCCGGCAAGCCTGACACCCATCAAACTGCCGCACCCGGAAAAACGAAAGGACCCTTGCGGGTCCTTTCGTTTTATGGCTGGCGGACTAGGATTCGAACCTAGATTAGAGGAGTCAGAGTCCTCTGTCCTGCCGTTAGACGATCCGCCATCAAGCGGGCACGCGTTAACGCTTGGAGTACTGCGGCGCACGACGCGCCTTGTGCAGACCGACCTTCTTACGCTCGACCTGACGTGCATCGCGCGTAACGAAGCCGGCACGACGCAGCGGCGAACGCAGCTCGTTGTCGTATTCCATCAGGGCACGGGTGATGCCATGCCGGATAGCGCCGGCCTGTCCGCTCATCCCGCCACCCCTGACAGTGACCTGGATGTCGAAGCTGTCGGTCATATTGGTCGTTTCCAGCGGCTGCCGCACGACCATGCGCGCGGTTTCACGACCGAAATACTGGTCGAGCGGACGGTTGTTCACGGTGATACCGCCACTGCCCTTGCGCAGAAACACGCGCGCTGTGGAGGTCTTGCGTCGTCCGGTACTGTAGTAGGTTTCGCTCATGCTGGTATTCCTGTTACGCGGCGGCCACCGGCCACTCTGAAAAAAATCCTGGTTGCGTTAAAAGTCGAGCGCCTTCGGCTGTTGCGCCGCATGCTTGTGGTCGGGTCCGCTGTACACCTTCAGCTTGCGATACATGGCCCGACCCAGCGCGTTCTTCGGCAACATGCCCTTGACGGCAATCTCGATCACACGGCCCGGCGCACGCTCCTGCATCTTGGCAAAACTGGCCGACTTCAGATTACCGATGTAACCGGTATGGTGGTGATACATCTTGTCGGTGAACTTGCGACCGGTGACGTGCACCTGGTCGGCATTCACCACGATGATGTAATCGCCGGTATCGACATGCGGGGTGTAGATGGGCTTATGCTTGCCGCGCAGGCGCCGAGCGACCTCGCTCGCCAAGCGTCCAAGGGTTTTCCCCTTTGCATCAATAACATACCAGTCACGATTCACTTCGTTCGGTTTTGCTGTAAATGTGTTCATGAGTCTTGCTCTGGACCGCGTAAATCAAAGAGCGGGGATGTTACAAAAATCGGCATGAACATACAAGCAAGGCGGACCAGGCACGGGCCGCGCCCTGACAGGCTGTACACAAAAAAAAGCGCGGCTTGGGAGCCGCGCTAGAGAAACCTCCTTGGGGGGAGGTGGAGGAGCGCTGACCGGCCGAAATAGGGGGGGCAGGCCAATCAGCGTGTAAGTATTTTCTAATATACCGTTAAGGCTGTCAAGCGACATTCTGTCGCACCCCCCCGGCGCTGAAAGAAAGCACATAACTGAATGATAGATATTGTTTTTACAGAGCCGGCAGGGGAAGTGCCACACCCTTTGCAGGCTGCCCGCACAGCAGGCGATGCGCGCCAGGCACTGGGCTAGATCAGCAAACGCTCGACAATACGACCGTTGACGAGATGTTCCTGGATGATTTCGTCGATATCCTCGCGGTCCAGGTAGGTGTACCAGACGGCCTCTGGATAGATCACCAGGACCGGGCCCTCGGCGCACCGGTCCAGACATCCCGCAGTATTGATACGCACCCCGCCCGGCCCGGCCAGCCCGAGTTCCTTGCTGCGCTGCTTGGCGTAATCTCGCAGCGCCTGCGCATCGTGCCGCTGACAACAGGCACTGCCGTCCGCGCGGAGGTTGGTGCAGAAAAAGACGTGATAACGATAGTAGGACATGCCACGAACAATACCGTGTCCCTGCCGACACGGGAAGCCATGCCACCCGGGACAGGCGGCGCGCGTCATGCTATGTTGGTGCGCATGATGCAGCGCCGACTCACCCTTGTCGATGAGATCATCCTCCAGGCAGACCAGGCACTACGGACCGTGTTCGGAGAACCGCAGGGTTCCGGACGGGCGGACCCGGCCGAATCGGCCCAGGCGGGGGAACTCACGACGGTGGAACAGGCCGAATGCCTGGGCCTGATGCGTGTGAATCATGCCGGCGAGGTATGCGCCCAGGCGCTGTATCAGGGGCAGGCCCTGACCGCCCGCGGCCGCGCAACGCGCGACCAGCTACAGCAGGCAGCGCTGGAGGAGAACGACCATCTGGCCTGGTGCAGCCGGCGCATCCACGAGCTCGGCGGCCGCACCAGCCTGCTCAATCCCCTGTGGTACGCGGGTTCCCTCGCGATCGGCGCATGCTCCGGACTACTGGGCGACAGGTGGAGCCTGGGTTTTCTGGCGGAAACCGAGCAACAGGTCGTCAGGCATCTCGAAGGTCACCTGCAGCGCCTGCCCGAGCATGATGGAAAGTCACGCGCCATCGTGGAGCAGATGAAAGTCGACGAAGGCAAGCACCGTGACACGGCCATCAGCGCCGGCGGAACCCGCCTGCCGACACCGGTCAAACGTATGATGACGCTGACATCACGGATTATGACGACGCTGGCCTATCGTATTTAGAACCCGGCCAGCTATCCGGGCCGGGCGCGCACCCGCCAACCGCGCTAGCGCCCCCTGCCGCGCACGTTCCTGCCGTAGTAGATCTCGAGCATTTCCTTATTGACGCGGGCCCTGATCTGGCGTTTCTCGGCGGTGCTCAGATCTTCCTTGGCATCGCCGAACAGGTAGTTCTCCAGATCGAAGTCCTTCAGGCGCATCTTGGTATGAAAGATGTTTTCCTGATAGACGTTCACGTCGATCAACTGGTAGCGCTCGAGCGTGTCTTTCGAAAGGTAGTTCTGGATCGAGTCGATCTTGTGGTCAATGAAATGCTTGCGCCCGCGCATGTCGCGGGTGAAACCGCGCACGCGGTAATCGAGAATCACGATATCGGATTCGAAGCTGTGGATCAGGTAATTGAGTGCCTTCAGCGGCGAAATCCGGCCGCAGGTAGAGACATCGATGTCGGCACGAAAGGTACTGATGCCGTTGTCCGGATGACTCTCAGGATAGGTATGCACCGTGATATGGCTCTTGTCGAGATGCGACACCACCGACTCCGGCAGCGGCCCCGGCGACTCGGTATTCGACAGCTGCTCGGAAGTGACCGGCTCTTCCGAGATCAGCATCGTGACACTGGCACCCTGCGGATCGTAGTCCTGGCGTGCGATGTTCAGGATATTGGCACCGATGATATCCGCCACATCCGAGAGTATGTCGGTCAGGCGGTCTGCATTGTAGGCTTCGTCGATGTACTCGATGTATTCACGACGCTGTTTGCGGGTACGTGCGTAACAGATGTCGTAGATGTAGAAACTGAGCGTCTTGCTCAGATTATTAAACCCGTGCAGCTTGAGTTTACGCATTGGTCTGGCTTCGCTTAGGTTTTGGCAAATCAGCGCTCGGCGGGTGTTGGTCGGCCTGGACTAAGAAATGCCGGATGCGACGGCGGTGGTCGCGCACCGGCATGGCGCATCCAGGAAGGGGGCATTATCGCAACATTGCACGGTTTTAGAAACACTCCAGGCCCGGAGCCGGACCGGATCACCGGCGACGGGATCATGCAGGCCAACAGCCACTGTCGGACAGACCTCAGGCTGGCGCTGCCGCACGGACCTCGTAGTCGTGACTGATCTCGGCCACCTTGCCCAGCATGATCGAGGCTGAGCAGTATTTCTCGGCCGACAGCTCGACAGCGCGGGCAACCTGCTTTTCCGGCAACTCGTGACCGGTTACCACGAAGTGCACGTGTATGCGGGTAAATACCTTGGGTTCGCTGGCCGCGCGCTCGGCCTCAAGTTCGACCACGCAGTCCGTTACCGGCTGCCGGGCCTTTTTCAGGATATGCACCACATCGTAGGCCGTACAGCCACCCATGCCGAGCAGCAGCATTTCCATGGGCCGGATGCCCAGATCACGCCCCCCGCCTTCGGGCGGCCCGTCCATGACCACGGCGTGGCCGCTGCCGGATTCCCCTACGAAGGTTGCCGCCTCCACCCATTTAACCCGTGCCTTCATGCCCGCAACCCAGCCTGAAAAATGGGAAGCCTATCACAGAACCCGCCCCGATTATCAGCTGCTGAAAATGCCTAAAGGTGGCGCCGCCCGGCCCGATATAGAGTCCATGCAAACACTTACTCTTCCCTACGTAGACGACGATATCCTCCCCGGCCGGGCAGGCAACCCGTGCGTGGAGCGATTCCTGGAACATTGCCATCGGCGCAAGTACCCGAGCAAGAGCGTAATCATCTACGCCGGGGATCAGCCGGACGTCCTTTACTATATCGTCAAGGGCTCGGTCAGCGTGCTGATCGAGGATGAGGACGGCCACGAAATCGTGCTGGCATACATTAATGCCGGCGGATTCTTCGGGGAAATGGGTCTGTTCGGCGAGCATGTCAACCGCAGCGCCTGGATCAGGACCCGCAGCGAATGCGAAGTGGCCGAAATCAGCTATGCCCGCTTCCGCTCCCTGGCAAGGGAAGATCCGGATATCCTGCTGGAGCTGACTGCCCAGCTGGCTACCCGCCTGCGCAAAACCAGCCGCAAGGTCAGCAACCTGGCATTCCTGGATGTTACCGGCCGCATAGCCCACACCCTGCTGGAACTGTGCAAGGAACCGGATGCCATGACCCATCCCGACGGGATGCAGATCAAGGTGACCCGTCAGGAACTGGGACGTATCGTCGGCTGTTCACGCGAAATGGCCGGACGCGTCCTGAAAGCCCTCAGCGAACAAGGTCATATCTCTGTCAAGGGGAAGACCGTCGTGGTATTCGGCACCCGCTAGTGCCGGCGCCGGCCTCGTAAAACCGCGCTTACCTCGCCGACGTTCGCGCGACACATGGCTGCCTTGTGCGCGCCGCCCTCCACGCACGAACGCATGGCACGCCCGCACTGATTTGCTGCAAAGGCGCGTAGCACTACAGTGCTTGCGCACCCCGTTGGGCAATGCAATTGGGTAAGAGACCGGCCCCGGTCTCACGAACCGAACAGCTCGGCCAGTTTCGCACCCGGATCCGCCGCCTTCATGAAGGCCTCTCCGACCAGGAAGGCATGCACCCCCCTCGAACGCATCAGCGCGACATGGGCCGGCGTGTGGATGCCGCTTTCGGTTACCACGATCCGGTTATCCGTGATCCTGTCCAGGAACCCGAGCGTGACGTCCAGGCTTGTTTCGAATGAACGCAGGTCGCGATTGTTGATGCCGATCATCGGTGCGGGAATGGCAAGCCCCCGTTCCAGCTCTTCCTCGTCGTGCACCTCGATCAGGGCGTCCATACCAAGGTTCACCGCCAACTGGTACAGCTCCTTGAGCATGGCATCATTCAATGCAGCAACGATCAGCAGGATGCAATCTGCACCCAGCACGCGCGCCTCATACACCTGGTAGGGGTCAATCACGAAATCCTTGCGCAGTACCGGCAGGGCGCAGGACGCCCGCGCCTGCTGCAGGTAGCTGTCATCGCCCCTGAAGAAATCGATGTCGGTCAACACGGACAGGCAGGCTGCGCCCGCGCGCGCGTAGCTGCCGGCGATTGCGGTCGGATCGAAATCCTCGCGCAGGATGCCGCGACTGGGGGACGCCTTCTTGATCTCGGCGATGACCGCGGGCCGGCCAGCGGCGATCTTCGCCTGCAGGGCGTTTACGAACCCGCGCGGGGGATCGGCATCGGCGACCCGCGCGCCAAGCTCCTGCAGGCTGACGCTGCGATTGCGGGCATCGACCTCCTCGACCTTGCGGGCAAGAATGCGCTTGAGGATATCCGGGGTATCGCGCATGTTCAGACCGCGTTCGATACCTGCACCAGGGCTTCGAAGGTTTGCTGCGCCTTGCCGCTGTCGATGGTTTCTCCCGCCAGCCTGACACCATCCCCAAGCGTGTCGGCAAGTCCTGCCGCGTAGATCGCGGCACCGGCATTCAACAGCACGATATCGCGCGCCGACCCCAGCTCGCCCGCGAATACACGTCTGATCATGGCCAGGCTTTCCCGGGCATCGCTCACCGCAAGCTCCGACAGATCTGCACACTGCATGCCGAAATCTGCCGGCGACACAGAATAAACGGTGATCTCGTCATCCTTGAGTTCCGCGATCCGCGTCGGCCCGGCGATGCTGATCTCGTCCAGCCCATCCTCCGCATGCACGACCAGCACATGCTCGCTGCCCAGCTGCTTGAGGACGCGAGCAAGCGGCTCGACCCACAACGGGCTGAAAACGCCCAGGACCTGGTTCGGAGCGCCGGCCGGATTGGTCAGCGGGCCCAGCAGGTTGAACAGGGTGCGCACACGCATCTCGCGACGTGGTCCGATCGCGTGCTTCATGGCGCCATGGTGCTGCGGCGCGAACAGAAATCCCACCCCGACCCTGTCGATACACGCCGCCACCTGCTCCGGACCGAGATCGAGCTTGACACCGGCCGCTTCCAGTACGTCCGCGCTACCGGAGCTGCTTGATACTGATCGGTTACCGTGCTTGGCCACGCGCCCGCCCGCGGCAGCCGTCACGATGGCGCTGGCCGTTGAGATGTTGAATGTGCTGGCGCCATCGCCGCCGGTACCGCAGGTGTCGACCAGATGCGGCCCGCCGACATGCACATGGGTCGCCAGTTCGCGCATGACCCTGGCCGCAGCAGCAATCTCGGTGACGGTCTCGCCCTTCATGCGCAGGCCCACCAGGAAGCCGCCGATCTGTGCCGGCGTGGCCTGGCCAGTCATGATCAGGCGCATGACCTCCTCCATCTCCTGGCTGCTGAGATCGCGGTGCTCTATCACGGCGGTAATCGCTTGTGGCAGGTCCATCGTACTGGTCCGTCGGTCAGTTTCGTCGCTTACATGGTCAGGAAGTTACGCAACAGTTCATGACCGCATCCTGTGAGTATCGATTCCGGATGGAACTGCACACCCTCAACAGCCATGGTCTTGTGGCGCACGCCCATGATCTCGTCCATACCCACCTTCGGGTCCTCAGTCCAGGCGGTAATTTCCAGGCAATCCGGTAAAGAAGCCTTTTCTATGACCAGGGAGTGGTAACGCGTTGCCTCGAACGGCTGTGGCAAGCCATGGAAAACACCGACATCGCTATGGTGAATCATGGACGTCTTGCCATGCATGATGGAGCGGGCATGCACTATCCGGCCACCGAATGCCTGCCCGATACTCTGGTGCCCGAGGCATACCCCCAGAATCGGTATCCGCCCGGCAAAGGTTTTGATCGTATCGATGGATATCCCGGCTTCGTTCGGCGTGCACGGTCCGGGCGAGATCACGATCCGTTCCGGCGCAAGCGTCTCGATCTGCTTGATCGAGATCTGGTCATTTCGATGCACGACGACGTCCGCACCCAGTTCACCCAGGTACTGCACCAGGTTATAGGTGAAGGAATCATAATTGTCGATCATGAGGAGCATAGACACATTATCCCTGCTGTGGCAGTACCGGAGCAACACGGCCGCCGCCCCGGCCTGGCACGGCACAAGGGCGGCTCCGGCTATTGGGATCCTGTCAGGCCACCCGAGGCCAGCGCCACCGCCCGGAAGATCGCGCGCCCCTTGTTCATGGTCTCTTCCCATTCGTTCGCCGGCACCGAGTCGGCGACGATACCGGCACCGGCCTGGATATGCAGGGTGCCGGCTTTGATAATGGCCGTTCTTATGGCGATGGCCGTGTCCATATTGCCGGACCAGGACAGGTAACCGACAGCCCCGGCATACACGCCGCGCTTGACCGGTTCCAGCTCGTCGATGATTTCCATGGCGCGGATCTTCGGGGCACCGCTGACCGTGCCGGCCGGAAAAGTGGCACGCAGCACATCCATGGTGTCCAGACCCTCCCGCAGCTGCCCGACGACGTTGGAAACAATATGCATGACATGTGAATAGCGCTCGATCACCATCCGTTCCGTCACTCTCACGCTGCCGACGGCACTGACACGCCCGACGTCATTCCGCCCCAGATCGATAAGCATGAGGTGCTCCGCAAGCTCCTTGGGGTCTTCCAGCAAATCCCGCTCCAGCGTTAGATCCTCAGCCGCATCATCACCGCGCGGACGGGTACCCGCGATCGGCCGCACGGTTACCTGGCCTGCCTCGACGTGCACGAGTATCTCCGGCGAAGAACCCACGATATGGAAATCACCCAGATCCAGGTAGTACATGTAAGGCGAGGGGTTAAGCCTGCGCAGTGCGCGGTAAAGATCGAGCGGCGCCGCACTGAACGGAATCGACATACGCTGAGACAACACCACCTGCATGGCATCACCATCGACGATGTACTCCTTGATCCGTCGAACTGCGGACTCGAAACCATCGCGGGTGAAACCTGAGACGAAATCGCTTTCACTGACACTGGCAGCGGCGGCCGCCCCCGGGCTGTAAGCCGGGGCTGCCTCATGCAGACGAGCAACAAGCGCGTCCAGGCGCGCCTGCCCCGCTGCCAGCGCCTGCGGCTGAGCCGGATCCACATGCACGATCAGCTGCAAGGTGCCGGCCAGATTGTCGAACACCAGCAGTTCGTCTGAAACCATCAGCAGGATATCCGGACAGCCGATCGTATCCGGATTGCTGCAGACCGCCAGGCGCGGCTCTATATAGCGCACCGTGTCATAACCGAAGTAGCCTACGAGCCCACCTGTGAAACGCGGCAGACCCGGCAATTCCGGGACTCGGTATCGTGCACGGAAAGCTGCCAACCACGCCAGGGGATCCGTCGCGGTTGCCGTCTCGGTCACCACGCCATCCTTCAGGACAGTGATGTCGTGGCCGGCCACGCGCAGCACCGTGGAGCATGGCAGCCCGATTATTGAATAGCGCCCCCATTTCTCGCCGCCGTGCACAGACTCGAAAAGATAGGAATACGGTCCACACGCCAGCTTGACGAAGGTACTGAGCGGCGTATCGAGGTCGGCAAGCACCTCGCGCGTAACTGGTATCCGGTTGTATCCCTGGTCGACCAGGGCCTTGAATTGATCAGGCGTCATCACACTCACCTTTGAGATTTTCCGATTGCATATGGTTCCCGCAGCAGGCAGACGCACGCCAGCGCCCGCCGGGGCCATACTGCATCGAAAATATCTCTCCAGTGAAATGCATACCCAATCAGGCTGCCGCCTCGAGCAACGGGCAGATCTCCGTCAGTGAATCGATCACCGCATCCGGGCCGGCTTCCCGGATATCCACACCGTGGTTGTAGCCATAGCTCATGCACACGACCTGGAATCCGGCCGCCCGTGCAGCGGCAACATCGCTGACAGAATCACCGATCATCAATGCATCCCGCGGCCGGCATCCGAAATATGTCGCGGCGTGCAAGAGTGGCTCCGGATCGGGCTTTTTCTTCGTCAGGGTGTCACCGCTGATGACGATAGCAAAATCGCCAAAGACACCCAGATCCTTCAACAGCGGCTCCGTGAACTGTGCCGCCTTATTGGTAACGCAGCCCAGCTTGTAGCCTGCAGACTTGAGCAGGTCGATGCCTTCCCGCACTCCCGGGTAGAGCCGGGAACGCTTCGAGGTGTTTTCCGCATAGAGCTCGAGAAACATGGGATAGGCACTCTGGAATTCGGCTTCATCCGGCTCCCCGTCGAGTTGCCCGACCAGCGCCCGCCGCACCAGACGTTCGACCCCGTTTCCAACCCAGTCGCGCACCCTCGCCTCTCCCCAGGCAGGACGGCCCAGCCGGCCCATCATGGCATCCACGCAGAACGCGAGATCCGGCACGCTGTCGACCAGCGTCCCGTCCACGTCAATCAGGATCATCTTGGGTTTGCGCATCCGGATTCCGAACTAGGCGACTGCTTTTGCAATCTCCGCACGCATCGCGTCGATGGTTGCCTTGTAGTCCGCCGCACCGAAGATAGCGGATCCAGCGACGAACGTATCTGCGCCAGCTGCGGCAATCGCACCGATATTGTCAACCTTCACGCCACCGTCGATTTCCAGCCGGATGTCACATCCGCTCTCGTCGATAATCCGCCGCGCCTCGCGCAGCTTATCGAGCGCCGCCGGGATAAAGCTCTGTCCGCCGAAACCAGGGTTGACTGACATCAGCAGAATCATATCCACCTTGTCGATGACGTACTTGAGGTAATCCAGCGGGGTCGCCGGGTTGAATACCAGACCCGACTTGCAACCGCTGTCACGTATCAGAGACAGCGACCGGTCGACGTGTTCGCTTGCCTCGGGATGAAAGGTGATATAAGTGGCGCCAGCCTTGGCAAAATCGGGAATGATCCTGTCAACCGGCTTGACCATTAGATGGACGTCGATATCCGCGGTGACACCATGCTTGCGCAACGCCTCGCATACCAGCGGACCAATGGTAAGGTTGGGCACGTAGTGGTTATCCATGACATCAAAATGCACGATATCGGCACCGGCATCGAGCACATTGGTCACTTCCTCGCCCAGGCGGGCGAAGTCAGCTGACAGGATGGATGGAGCAATCTTGTAATCGGCCATGCTGTAATCCTCACGAATTTTGCGCCCGAAACCACGGGGTTGCCTGTAAAGCGAACGCGCACTTTACCCCATCAACCGCGTATTTTCAGCACCCGTGCAGCCGCAACGGGACGCGCAAAAACCGCTGCGGCACGCAACATGCCTGTCCCGGCGCGACCACAACAAAACAATTGTTTGATTTTAAATAATATTATAGTGGCCGCAAGCCGCATGGCCGGCCGCAGGCGCAGCATGACGCTATCCCGGGGAAGCGGCGTCCACGGTCCATACTGAGGCAGCCACGCCACATTGCGTCCTGGCGGCATGCGGCAGCAGGACCGCTACCCGCGCAAGAGCGCAAACGGGTAGCTCTGCTACGCGCTGAAACTGCAGATTTTCCGTCACCCGCCATTCCAGCCTGTTGCACTTGCCATTCCGGCTGGCAAGTCTTATAAAGAAAAAAACGACTGCGCATTTCGAGCCTTGATCCAATCTAAAATAACCCGCACAACCGAGATAAAGCTACGAGGTACCGCGATGAGCTTTGAACCACGTATCGGCGACTGGTACCAGGCCATCAACGGCGACAAATTCGAGATCGTCGCCCTGGACGAGGACGAAGCAACACTGGAGATCCAGCACTATGACGGCGCGGTCGAGGAAATCGATTTTGACACCTGGGAAGAGATGGAATTGATCAGCATCGAACCTCCCGAAGACTGGTCCGGATCGTACGATCTGGAGCGCGACGACTACGGTGTAGACCTGGAACTCACAGGCCCCACCGAACACATGAACCCCTTCGACGAACTCGACTGACACTAACCCCCGCCTACTCCCTCAACTGTAACCTGCCCGTGCCGATACCCCTGTTACCTGCAGTAACAGGAGGAACAGCATGGCGATCATTTACGACCTTATCAGCGGCAAGGTCATTTCCGAGCAAGAGGCTGCCGCGGCCAACCGGGATTACCGGCACGAAACTGCAAGCTCTGCCAGCCTGCAGCCCATCGAGAGCCCGCGCTGTCCGGAAGAAGAAAACCCCTGTGACGCCTATATGGTACTGTTGCAGCGGCTGTTGAAGGATCTTTGAACCTGCCTGTCACGGGCTTCGCCGACCCCACCATGCGGCCAATAGTGAGCCACTGAGATTGTGCCAGACGCTGAACAGTGCCCCTGGCAGCGCAGCCGCAGCCGAGAAATACTTGACGGCCAGCGCCACAGCCAGACCCGAATTCTGCATTCCCACCTCGATGGCGAGCGTCCGGCATTCACGCTCATCGCGCCCCAGCCAGCGCGGCAACCAGTAACCTCCCAGCAGCCCAACAGCGTTATGCAATACCACGGCGGCGACTACGCCGCCGTTCAGCTGCGCCAGTTGAGCGTGATTGAGCGCAATGATTATCG
Source organism: Pseudomonadota bacterium (assembly GCA_041395565.1). Lineage (NCBI taxonomy): Bacteria > Pseudomonadati > Pseudomonadota > Pseudomonadota bacterium. The sequence continues at coordinate 87,447 of JAWLAI010000005.1, forward strand.
CGATGATTAGCACGATCGCGAGGACGGACACCGTTCGAAACAGGTGTTTCAGCAGGGCGAGCTGACGCCGCAGCACATGGTTGCAGAGTACGCCCAGCACCACAGGAACGATGATTATCTGCAGGATACTCAACAGCATTTCGAATACCGGAACAGGAACGCGCTGGCCGGCATACAACAAGGTCAGCAACGGCGTCGCCAGTACGGCCAGCAGCGTGGTCAGCACGGTCAGGGTAATCGAGAGTGCCACGTCGCCATTGGCGAGATAGCATATGACATTCGAAGCCGTGCCTCCGGGGCTACACCCGACCAGCACGACACCAACCAGCAACTGGGGCGGCATGCCCAGACTCAGCGCGAGCACCCAGCCAGTCAACGGCATCAGCAGGAATTGCAGTAGAACCCCGAGTACTACAACTGGTGGGCGCTGCATTACTGTCACAAAACGATGACCGGACAGGGTTATCCCCATGCCGAACATGACCAGTCCGAGCAGCGGCGCTATCGCCGGCTTCAATTGCGCGAACCAGTGCGGCTGGAGCAGTGCCGCCATCGTACCGAGCAGCGCCCACAGCGGGAACAGCGCAGTGACGTTCATGCGCGTCCGGCCAGTTGCAACCGGGCACAAAATTCACGCTGCTGGATAAAGACCGATTCCCCATCCATATATAGCGGCAGCAGCAGCAATGCCTGCCCGACGCATGGGCCGGCGATGCACTGGCCGTCATGCAGATTGAACAACGCCGCATGCATTGAACACTGGATGAGATCGCGGTCCGGGCTCAGAAACTGGTCCGGCATCCAGTCGAGAGGCGCCCCGGTATGGGGGCAACTGTTGAGGTATCCGAACACCCCGGCGACCGAACGCACCAGGAAGACATCGTGCAACCGGCCAGCGCAGGAAACAGACATACCGCGACTGCCCGGCACGTCGATAGCGTCAATTCGGCAAAGGAATATCCGGTCACCTGTATCCTGCATGATCGCAGACTACGACTGCCTGCGCCATTGTCAATAACAGCGGCGCAGTTTGCTGCTGACTCAGTTCTCCCGGACCACCCGGAAGCCGAGGTTGTCCAGCCTGGTGTCCTGGTCCAGTTGTCCCCGCTTCGCACTACGCAGGGTATCCAGCGGGCTGGTGTAGCCCCCGCCACGCACTACACGCTGACTGCAGTGCGGACTCAGCCAGGCAGATCCGTCCTGCGGCGCACCATCGTAGCTTTCGTGGTAACAGTCCTCTACCCATTCCTGCACATTACCTGCCAAATCATGCAGCCCGTAGGCATTGGCCGGGAACTGCCCGACCGGCGCGGTGCTTGCACCGTCCCACTGGCTGCCGCAGTTATGGCAATTCGCCCAAACACCGTCGGTAGCCTCGGCATCTTCCGCCGCCATCCACCAGTACAGCCAGTAACTTCCGCCGCGCGCAGCATATTCCCACTCGGCCTCAGTGGGCAGACGATAGACATGACCGGTCTGATCAGTCAGCCAGTCGGCATAATCCCGGGCGTCACTCCAGGACACATTCACGACCGGCCGCTCGTCCCGCCCCCAGGTCTCGTCGAAAGGCAGCCGCCGCCCTGTAGCCCTGGCAAATCTGTCATACTCTGCGAACGTGACCTCGTACTTGCCGATGGCGAAACCGGGCAACTTCACCAAGTGCCGCGGTCCTTCCTCGAAATTCAGCGAGTTTCCATAACTACCCATGAAATAACCGGCCACCGCCAGCTCCACCATTTCCGGCCCCGCCCCCCCGTTCTTGAGCGCATCGCTGAAATCCCGCAGCACGGCCTGCCGAGCGGGACGAGCGCGCATCTGGGTGTCTGCGTGCTCAATAGAGGACGGGACTGCGTTCCGATCCGCTGGGCTAGCAGCCGTTGCAGCGCGATCCGGCGACGGTCCGGCTGTCACGGCTTGCCGCCCGGATTTCAGCCCGGCATCAGAGACGGACTGCGGTGACATCGACTGCTGCCGTGTATCCGGCGCGACGACAGGCTGAGGCGTGACCTGCACCGGCGGTGTCACCCCCGGCCGCACTGCGCCTGCACCGCCTACGGCGGCAGCCTGATCAGGATGCGGTGTCGCCGGCTGCTGTGCGTGCGTGCTCGAGGCTGTCGTATCCCGGCCCGCCTGCTGGCTACCCAGCAGCCACCAACCCGCGACCACAATCATCACGGCGACAACCGCCCCAATCAGACCACCTAGCCAACCTGAAAATCGTCTTTGACCACGGCCACTGCCCGGCTCGAACACCCGTTCAGTCGCTGGCGCGTCGTAGCCGGCAGGACCGCTCGCCGGCCGCACCTCCCGAGGTAAGGCAATCACTCGATCCGGCGGCGCAGCCACTTCGTCAAGCGCCGGAATATGCAGCGGAGCTTGCATCGCCGAACCGCTCTCGAGCTGAGCCAGCAGTACATCACGCTCACCAAGCAGTCTGTCGCGCGCCGCCTCCGCCTCCGCCCGCAAGCGAACCGCTATTTCTACATTCCTGCGTGCCTCTTCTAGCTGCCTGCGCAGCTGCACCGCATCCTCCACCTGACCGGGCGCGGCGACATTCATCAAACTGCGAGTGACTTCCAGCTCTCCGCGCAGCGTGTTGATCTTTTCATGCAGTACACTCTGTTCTTCCAGCGCATTGTCCCTCTCCCTGGTCAGGCCGCGCAATTGCGACTCGAGTTGCTTGATTGCGGTTTCCGCCTGACGATACTGCTCTTCCAGCAGTTTTATATCAGCCTGATGGCGCTCTCTCTCCTGATGCCTGAACACGACCATCTCGGCATGCGCCTGCTGTAATTCCTGCTGGACCCGGCCAAGCTGTTCCTCGGTAGCCGCATGCGCCTCAAGCACACCCTGCAGTCGGCCGCGCTCCTCAGTACGCACTGCTGACACGGCCTCTTCGATGACGTCGGACTGTTTGCCGAAATTGACCTCGTGCTCGGTCGCCACCGCAGCGAGCTGCTCCTTGAGCTCGCGCTGGCGTGCTGCCATCTGCGCACGCTCTTCCGCCCGCGCCTGACGTTCAGCATGCAGTTCATCGCGCAGGTTATCCAGGTCTCCCTGGGCTCTGGCACGAGATTTCTGATAGTCACGCGAGGTCTGTTCCAGTTGCTTCCGCAACCGGTCAATCTGACCCTGCATTTCCTTTTCTATATCATTCTTGCGCTTGAGATCTTCATGCGACTTCCTGGTCGTGTCCTGGTAGTCACCCTCGATCCCTCTAATGCGCTCCTCGCCCTGCTCGACGAGCTGCTTTAGGCCCGCAATCTGCTGGCGAGACACTTCGAGCTCCTCGCGCAGCACCTCAAGATCAAGATCTTTCTTGCTGCTTTCGATGCGCAGGCCTTCCAGCTGGGTTTCCCGCGCCTGTGATTCAGCCTGGATAACCGCGAGTCGCTCCTGCCCCTGTTCCAGCAAATCCTGCATGGCCGCAACCCGCTGCTCGGCATCCGCATCACGGTCCCGGAGTTGTTGACGCAGCGTCTCGACCACCACTTGATGCTCGCCATCCCCGCCCGGTTCATGCCGGCTGCTGGTGGAATCGGCGTCTTCGTCTACGGCAGTCGCAGCCGGCGACTCGATCACGATGTCCTCGACGGCGCTATCGTTTGCCGTGACTGCCGCCGTCAATGCATGACGCAACTGGGCTACTTCGTCCTGCAGGGACGAGGATATGGTAAGCAGTGAATTTCTCTCTGCCTCAAGGGATTCAAGTTGGTCGGCTTGAATCGAGAGCAGCGACTGCAGCTGTTCTACCTGCTCGTGCGAGGACAGCCCCGCCTCCCCCGTGTCGGGGTCGGAATCGTCTAGCGATCCTGCACCTGCCTGCAATTCACTATTCGAGGCCACCGCCATCCCCCGGTCCTGCATGCGACAGGTTTTCAGCCATCCTGGACATCGAGTCATGCATGGCTTCGAGACTTTGAGTCACGGCCTGCATTTGCATATCGACACCCTGCTTCTCGTTTGCAACGGACAGCAATATTTCACGTAACCGTCTGTTTTCTGATGCCTCGCGAGCCAGCATGATCTGCAGTCGATCCGTAGCTGCGGGTGATGCCCCGGCATCCAGCAGGTCAGGCATTGCAGCACCGGCACGCACATCTGCCGATTCGAATGCCGTAACCCGCGCCAGGGCTTCATCGAGTTGGCTGCGCATCTGCAGGAACTGGACCTCGGATTGCTCCTGCTCGTTGCACAGTTCCTTACGCAGTGACTCACACTCATCTCGCAGCCTGCCGACCGTCTTGCTTAGCCTGTGCGACTGCATCTTCTCCTGTTCGAGTTCTTCCGAAATGGACTGCATCTGTTGCGCATGCTTCTCGCGCAGCGAAACCAGGTGCAGCTCGGACTGCCGCTTGCCTTCCTCCAGCATGGAAATGCGGCTGTACAGATCCGCCAGTTTGCCACCGGATTCCGCCAGTTCCTCACGCGCCAGGTCCAGTTGTTGCTCCACCCGTCGCCTTAGCTCACGCTCCCGCTCGACCTCGGCCTGGAGGACGGCAGCTGCGGCGCCGGCGTACGACTCGTGCGACAACTCTTCCGATTCCCGCCCGTCTGCAACCGCCAGGTCACCCTGCATCGCCTGTTGTCCAGTCATACCACCACTGAGTACGCACACGTCGAAGCCGCGATGACTGAGCACGAATGCGGCCGAATCGCTGCGGCTGCCGGAGTCGCAGCAAATCACGTACTTGGCGTTATAAACCAGTTCCGGCATTTCGCCGCGCAGCAAAGGCAGCGGGATGTTCACGCTATCCTCGAATGCACTGCGTGCGTATTCCTCCGGCGTACGCACATCTAGCCAAACCGCACCCTGATTGACCAGTCGCACTGCCTCGTCGTAGTTTACGTATTTCACCAACTGGGTTTTCAGCAGATCGACAAAATCCTGCTTGGCCAGACACATGAGTATGCCGTCGGTAAGCATCGTGACCGATGCGTTACGCGTACATGCGGATACCAGCGCTTCCTCGCCGAAGGAATCACCGTTTGCCAATTCAGCAAGCTTCTCTTCCGGCGCACCGGGTTCCCTGCGGCGCGTTACCACACAACGCCCCTCATGGATGGTATAGAAGTGCTCACCCTCACTGCCCTGCGCAATAATGACGTCGTCTTTGCAAACCTCGATTTGTTTAAATTTCATCAGGAGTAACTGCAACAGCGAGGGCGGCAACTTAACGAAAGCCTTGGACTGCTGCAGCATCCGCGTCATCCAGTCATTGCTTTCGACAGAACCTATCTCTACCACCTCCGTCATGCTCGACGGATCCCAGGAGAGAAAGACATCCAGCAAACCGGTGTCGATCCTGGCAACAACCGACCGACTCACGGTGCGCGCAGAAAATTGGCGCGGCTGCAGATTGGATATCGGATTCAGACTTTGCTCGGTGCCGGCATGAATCTCTGTCACCACCTTGCGTGCCCCGTCCACCAGACTGACACTACCTTCCAGCAGGTAGAACGTCTGATTGTCCCTGTCACCCTTGCGGAACAGGTACTGTCCGGCCTTTACGGTCTCGATGACGATCTTCTCTGATAATTCTGCGAACCGCTCCTCAGTGAGCGCATTCAACGGCACCAGATCATGCAGTCGTTTCTTGTTCTCAATGATTTTCTCGGCAGCGCGCATATTCACCCGTAGTAAGCAACGTTCGGTTCAGTGTCACCCGACGGAGAGGGTTCTCCACGGCAAGATATTGCATTCACCGTATCGGCGACCGAGGACTGTTATTAAGGAATTCTCCCGGTATTGCGGCTGTTCCCGGCACACCGCAGGTGTGAGTTTGCACAGCACCATCATCCTGGCGAGACTCCGATGCGAAAAGCTTGAAGGCCATCACAGAATGCGGACCTTTCCAGCCGTAGCGAGGCTTTCAGGCACACACAGCAATCGGGAGGATGAGGTGACTCGTGCCACCTTGTTGCACACTATCGAGCCAACGCGAATCCATCGCGGGAGGCGACGCCAGGCCGCGGCAATACCAGATCACAGATCGCTAACCGCCATGCAACCGCCCGACCGGGTGTTGCCGAAAGAGACTTGCAGGCCGGCGAAATCGAGCGCCGAACCGACCCGAAGTCTTGACCTGTAAACATGGATGAGGCCCGCACACTGGAAATCACGGGGCGCCGTGCGTGTACACGCCACCAAGTACTGCAAAAAAAGGCATTTTATGTGACAAAAGTCTTTAACATTTCAGTTATTGTGCTATCTTACGCGTGCTGTTACTTCCATCATCCAACGAGGAGCTACATCGAATGGCAAAAAAGAAAGCGACGGCCAAGAAAAAGACAGCTACCAAGGCTGCTGCAAAGCCAACGACCAAGTCTGAAACGCTTAACTATATTGCTGACAAGACCGGCCTCACCAAGAAGGACGTGGGCGCCGTATTTGATAACCTCGCAGTCCTCATGAAACGCGACCTCAAGCGCGGCCCGGGCATCTACACCGTACCTGGCCTGATGAAGGTCAAGGTAGTGCGCAAGCCGGCCACCAAGGCACGCAAGGGCGTCAACCCGTTCACCGGTGAAGAGATGATGTTCAAGGCAAAGCCGGCAAGGAATGTCGTCAAGGTCCTGCCGCTAAAAAACTTGAAGGAAATGGTATAAAAAACAGGATATTACGGGGCTGCAGCGCAGCCCCGCATCTTTTCCGGGCGCCCCGGCATCAGTCATCCTGAAATCTGATCTTGCCGCGAATGAACTGACTGTGCGGAACATATAGAAGATCAGCCACCTTGCGCACGAGATGTTCTTCGTATTCATGAATTCTGCCGTCGAGGAACGTCAGTTCCCATAGACGGTGCACTATCTCCACCCGGTCCTCCATACTGCATTCGCTGGTGATGAGCCGGGTGAATGGATACAGCGAGGTTGCGCTGCCGGTCTGCCGCTCCGCTTCCAGGTAGATACCGCGAGCCTCCTGCGGGGACACAGCGTAGATCTCCTCAACGATATGCTTGATCCGCCTCCGCTCCGCTTCGGTGACGTCGTCATCTGCTGCCGCCACCTCCAGTAGCAGCGCCGCAGTGGCAATCCGCAGGGCCCGCTCCGCATCCTGATCAGTGTCCCTATTCGACGCGAGGCGCCGCCTGAGCAATGTCTGAATCGAACTGAGCATCAGCTGATTATAGACTCATCGTCACCTGGACCGGTCGTTTCGTTGTTCCGGCATATCCCGCTAGTTGATATGCCGGACGGACTGGTACTGCCCACTCTCGAACCGCTTGAAAAATTCTCCCAGCATGGGGTGATTGATGGGTTCATTACTGTCATCAACCTGGAGATTACGCTCGGCTACGTAGGTTTCGCGCCCCGAATCGTGCACCAGGACCCGGTACCATGGCTCATCCTTGGGCGGCCTGGAATGCGCCATAGCCTGATACCATTCCTCCCGACCGTTGAACTCGGGATCCACATCCACCACTACGCCGCGGTAATCAAACAGGCGGTGATGGATGCATTGTCCGATAGCGTATTTGGCGAGTTTCATCATCTCGGCGATCCTGTATCCACCCTCTCCCGTTGCGACAGCCGCGTCACAGGCAAGTTCGCCATCTCCCGGGCAGCCCCCCTATAATGAACAGGAGGGCCTCTCGGCAGAAGGATTTTTTGTGGATAATATTCATACTGTTAAGACTGGCATGGTGGTGACCATCCAATACTCTCTGACCAACGCGGACGGCATCGTAATCCGCACGGCAGACGCCCGGCCGATCAGTTACCTGCACGGCAGCGGAACACTGCCCCGCAAGCTGGAACAGCGCCTAGAAACGTGCGGCATAGGCGACGTGATACGTGCCCGCCTGCTCCCCGATGATGCCTTCGGCAAGCGCGACCTCGACCTGGTTTGCGATCTCCCGCTAGATACCTTCCCTCCCGGCGAGGCCATCGAGCCAGGCGGCAAGATCCTCGGCCATGATGAGGACAACAAAGAAATCCTGTTCTCCGTTACCGCGGTCAGGGATGGCAGGGTGTTTCTTGATGGCAATCACCCCCTGGCTGGCCAGACGCTGGTGTTCGAGGTCGAGATCCAGGGAATCCGTAGCGCGACCCAGGATGAGCTGCAGAGCGGCCGGGCGATCGGTACCGAAAGCTAGCGGTCGACCCTGAAGCGCCGGCCCTGAAAGAAGAGCTCGATACTGCCGGGATTGATCTTTTCCAGCACGGCCCCGCTGGCCAGCGTATCGCCTTCCCGGTATTTCGCCAGGTCGATCAACACGAAACGCCGGGCAGGCTCATCCGCGTAGACATGAACATCGATATGCGGCAGGGCGAAACCGCCGCGGAACTCGAGGGGAAGTTCGCTCCACTCGGGCAGAGTGCCATCGCCACCACTGCCGCTGGAAAGCGGTGTTGGTGCCTGGACCACCTGCGGGCTTGGGGCCGGCGCAACCTCCGTTGCCGGAGTCGCGACCTGTGGCTGCGGACGCGCAGCCGGTGCCGGCGCGGGCGGCTTGACCCGAGGCCGCATCTCGCGCGGCGGTTCCCGTTCCGGCCTGGCCAGACGCTGCAGTGGTTCGGTGTCCGACGGGATCGCCGCCACCGGCGGGCGATCCGACGGTGTCATGCTGACCGGAGCGGAATCATCCGCAACCTCGGCGGTATCATGGCTGAACAGATACGCGAGCAGCCCGGCATTCGCCAGCAACAGCGCAGCAGCAAGCCATGGCCAGTAGCCGGTACGGCGGTGGTTCCGCTCCCCCCAGTGCGCCGCATCCAGGTCCGGCACCTCGCCCAGATTGCGCTCGCGATCCGCCTTTTTGAGTGCTTCGAGGATGTATGACATGGCTAATCCGTGTGTGCCGCCATCAGTACCGGCACACCCTCTCTTCCCGCACTGGTATTGAGCTGGATCAGGGTATTCTTGCCGACGATGCCGTCCGCGATAAGTCCCCGACTGCGCTGGAAATCAAGCACCTGCTTCTGCAGTGCAAAATCGAACACATTGACATCGGTGGCCGGTATCTGGACACCCTGCACACGCTCCAGCTGTTCCCGCAGCCATTTCACATCCGGACCCATATCACCCATCCTGAGATAAAGCCTGCCTCCGGGTGTCGCCTGCAGGAGCAGGGAATAATCCCCATACCAGTAAGGCTCTACCTGCGTGATAGAGGTTCGGTACAGTGCCTCGCCCAACACCAGTTCCAGTCGTGAACCTTCCATATGCCGGAGGTATACCGGCACCCGGCTGCCATCCGGAGCAACCAGCCGCAACACTGCCGGACGATTGAACTTGCGCAGGCTGTTCCAGTTGCCCTGCTCCTCGAGACAGAGTAGACCGTACTGTAGCGCATAATCGCAGAAATCCGGCTTCACGTTCTCGGGCAGGTCCACAGCCCAGGCTGCGAACAGCTCTTTCCAGGCTGCCCGGTACCAGGTACCGTCCGCTGCTGCCAACAGGGTAGCCAGGGTTGCCGCCGGCGCAGACGAGTCACTTACCGCGCCATTTGTATCCGTCGCTAGCGATGCTGTATTCCTCTCAGCCGGTTGCAGGTTAGCAATCGCAAGTTGGGACGCCAGTTCGATGCTTTCCGGTGTCATCTCCACCGGTCCGCAGCCGGTGTCAGCGCGGGATCACCCGCATCAGGCCAGGGCAGGTAGCGCCAGAGCGCGACCGCAAGTACCGCCAGCAAGGCTGCGCCGGCCAGGGCAGGCAACCACCGGCGGCCACCTGCCACAGCCCCGGTCTCCTCAGCCAGCACCTCGCGCGCTGCCTTGCGCACAATCCTGGCATCGACTTGCGATTTACCTTCCACATACGCGCCTAGCAATGACCTGTCACACAGGACGTTGATCAGACGGGGAATTCCGCCTGAAAGAGCATGGATTCTGTCGACCGCGCGCTTGTCAAACAGGACACCGGACACACCGCAGATCTGCAGTCGGTGCTGGATGTAGGCTTCCGCCTCGGCGCGCGAGATGGGTTCGAGGTGATAGCGCGCCGTGACACGCTGGGCCAGCTGCCGCATATCCTCGCGAGCCAGCAGCTTGCGTAGCTCGGGTTGCCCGATAAGGATGATCTGCAACAGCTTCTGGGTCGCTGTCTCCAGATTGGTCAGCAGCCGTACTTGCTCCAGCACGTCGGCTGAGAGGTTCTGTGCCTCATCGATGATCAGGACCGTACGCCGCCCACGCGCAAAGGCATCCAGCAGATAGTGATTGAGGATGTCGACGAGCTGCTTGATGCTGTCGCAGTCCGCTGGATAACCGATGCCGAGTTCGTCACAGACCGTGGCGATCAGTTCGAGGGCCGTCACCTTGGGATTCAGCACCATGGCAATATCGACATCATCGGGGACCTGTTCCAGCAGACACCGGCATATCGTGGTCTTACCCGTGCCCACCTCGCCGGTCAGCTGGACGAAACCGCCGCCTTCGCCGAGGCCGTACAACAAGTGCGCGAGCGCTTCGCGATGCCGGGCGCTCATGTAGAGGAAGCGCGGATCGGGCGTTATGGCGAAGGGCCGCTCGCTGAGATCAAAATGCTTGAGATACATGGTTCATAGCGGTCAGGAACGGGAACTACCGACCCGAAGTGCCGTGAGCAACGCGGTCAACAGGCCTTCCGACTGGTGCCGGATCCACCCGGGAGGCATCGCGCACGGCTAAAGTCGATGAAACTCAATAATATCCTCTCTCTGCCATCGCTTGCGACTGTAATCTTGCCCCGCCGCCCTATCCGCATCCCTACCTGTGGCTATATAGCCCGTTCAACCGTTGGACCGCACCGTCCAGTGAATCTCGCCCGCCCGATGCCAGCATCTGCCGTCTCACGGCGTCGATTTCATGACAACCACTGGCACGACACTTCCGCAACGACGATGCGACAGTGTGCGGACACGCGCCGCGTCCCGACATAATCAGACAACCAGCTGAATACTATCGATTTCCGCAGAACCGTGCCGAGCGCGATCGCGCACTGCCCACCAACGTACGAACGATGCTGTGTACGTGATCCACCTGGCAGCTGACGCGCCACTCGGCACGGCTGCTATGGCACGGCTCGTGAGCACAAGAGATCGGCAACCCGCCCAATCACGGCAGCCGCACGGCAGCGCCGGCTAAAGCGCAGGGACAACACTGCCGATACAGCCGGGACGCGGCGCCGGGCAAAGTCTGCGACGGTCCTGCTTTATCATACGTCATTGTTTTATTTATAATTATCATTGACATTTCGCCGACAGGCTGATTTGATTGGGCTACACGGCATATGGCTTGGAAACGGCCGCCGACCGGGGACTGGAGCAGGGACGGAGTAGTTATGCTGCATAGCGGTAACCGCAATCAGGCAGGACTCACCCTCATCGAACTGATGATCACACTGGTCGTCGGATCACTCTTGCTGGTCATCGCCGTACCGAGCTTCATGTCCTTCCAAAAAGACAACCGCCGGATCACGCAGTTGAACGAACTGGTCAGCGGCTTGAATCTGGCCCGCAGCGAGGCAGTAAAGAGCAACGCCGTGGTTGCCCTGTGCCCCAGTTCGGATCAGGTATCCTGCTCCGGCGTTATCTACGACAACGGCTGGGTCGTGTTCCTCAACACCGACGGGGACAGCCCCCCGGTAGTGGACGGCGGGGAGACCATTCTCCGCGCGCATACCGGCACCAGCAGTGGCGCGACCCTGCGCGCCAGTGGCATCACGACCGGTCTCAACTTCCTGGCGACTGGTCGTCCGAATACCGGCGGCGACATCACTTACTGCGATGACCGTGGTGCAGACAAGGCACGCGCCGTCATAGTCAGCATCGCGGGTATTATCAGGACCAGTGAATTACACGCCGACGGATCAGCACTGAGCTGCCCGTGAGATCTGCCATGCACATATCCAGACGACAAAGCGGCTTTTCCCTGCTCGAGGTGCTGATCGCGATCATCGTGCTGTCGATCGGCCTGCTCGGACATTCCAAGATACAGGCGCTTGGAGTACGCGCCGGCACCGATGCCCACCTGCGTACCGAGGCAACCTTTCTTGCCAACGACATGATCGAACGCATGCGGTCCAACCGCCCGTCCGTCGCCAGCAATTACTATGCCGGCATCAACTATGGCAGCATCGACTGCACCGGCGCGCCGGCCAAGATCTGCAGCGAGGGTACCGCCGGTGCGGCGGCCGTCTGCACCTCGGCCGAAATGGCCGACGAAGACGCCTTCAATTGGACCTGCGACGTCACGGCCTCGTTGCCCGGCGGTAGTGTCGCCGTCACCTCGGCCGCCGGCGTCTTTACCGTCGCGGTCAACTGGAACGGTCTCGACGAAGACGGCAACGTGCAGCCAAAAACCGTAACCACAACCCTGATCCCCTAGGACCGGGCAGCCATGACGCGACAGCAAGGATTCACACTGGTAGAGATGATGATCGCGATCGTGATCGGCCTGCTGCTGATCGCCGGGACACTCAGCGTGTTCCTGAGCAGCAAGCAGGGCTATCGCATGGCCAGTGGCCTGTCGCTGATGCAGGCGACCGGCCGCGCCACGCTCGATCTGCTGGCACGGGAGATCATGATATCCGGCTTCCCGCAGGAAGCGGTCATCGACACCTTCGACTCCGACCTGACCTCAGACGGCGGCGGCAGCGCCAGCGACACCTTCACCGTACATTACCGCAGCACGACCGACTGTGTCGGCAATGCCACCCCCGTGTATGCGGATGGCCAGCAATACGCCAAAAACCAGTTTTTCGTGCAGGGCGGCAACCTGATGTGCTGGCCGCGCGCGGAGGATGACACCGCGATCGGCGCCAACGCAAGCACGGTCGTCGCCGGAATCGACAACCTGCAGATTCTGTACGGAGAGGATACCGTTGCGGACGGCGACCCGACGGCGACGCGATACGTGACCGCCGGTAACGTCAGCAACTGGGCGAACGTCGTCAGCGCCCGGATCGGTATCGTGGTGAATTCCCAGGACACTATCGCGACCACCGACGATACCGCCACCTTCTCACTCATCGGCCAGTCCGCCGCTGCTGCGGGCGGCGATCGCCTGCGGCGCCGCGCCTACAGCACGACCGTCGTGATCAGGAACAGGATGTAGTCATCATGAACAGAGCAACCCGTAACGCCGCGCGCCTGCACCCGCCCGCACGCAAATCCCAAACTGGCGCCGCACTGTTCATCGGCCTGGTCATGCTGGTCGTCATCGCAATCATCGGGGTCAGCGGTGTACGTTCGGTCGTCATGGAGAAGAACATGGCGACCAACAGCGAATACCACATGATGGTATTCCAGGCCGCGGAAACCGCCATCGAGGGCACGCTCGCCGACAACTCCGCCTTTGTCGACGCGATCAACACACCAACCAGCGGTACCTGGCCCACGCGCAGCTATAGCATGACACACGGCTACACGGCCCAGTCGGTGACCAGCAGCGCAACCATCGCGGTCGGCACCCCCACCGTACCGATCGGGTACTCAATTGGCCAGTTCGTGACCTATCCCTTCACCATTACCGGAGACGGCGCCATCGCATCCATCAATGCGCGGACACCCATCCAGACCGCGAGCAAGATCGCGCCGTACCTCACACCCTAGGTGACAGCGTAAAACCGTGACGGGAAGCACAATTTCTTCATATTCCGGACAGTAAACTCGATATTGCCTGTGCGCCGCATTGCCGCAAGGAGAATCACCATGAAATTCCAAAAATTATTGAGCCTTGCCACGGCACTGCTATGCAGCCCGGGCCTGTATGCGGAACTGATTCCATTACAGAAATCCATCGAAGCCAGCGATATCAGTATCAAGATGACGAACGGCGGCAACGGTTACGTACTGGCGCGCGAGTGTGATAGCTGTCCGTATCAGCGACTGGACATCGACAGCAAGACAGTCATCAGGATCAACGGCAAACCCGTTCGTCCCACTAAAGCGATCGAGAAACAGTGGCCAGGCGGGACCGTCACCTTCGACCTCAATACCACGCACGCCGCAAAGATTTCGCTCCAGGTCGTGGATCAGCCGCAGAATTAATGAAGAGGGAACCGGTTATGTTTACCTTCACCACCAAGTCTCGGGCATTGCTGCTGACATTTCTACTGGCACAGGCGACCGGACTCCCGCTCAAGGCAGACGATACCGAGGTCTATCTCGGCGACCTGGCGTTCTCGACCAATATCAGGCCGAACGTCCTCTTCATCCTCGACACCTCTGGCAGTATGGGTGATTCACTGACCGTCACGACCGGCACCTATGACCCCGCTACGACCTACAGCGGCTCGTGCAGTTCCAGCCGGGTTTACTGGAATAACAGCGGCAACCCGCCATCATGCTCGACGGACAATTATTTCGATACCACTTCCAATGTCTGCAACGATTCAGCTACCGCCTTGTCCGCCGGCGGTACCGGCATCTACATCGGCCGGCTGGCACGTTACCGCATCAGGGCCAACCGCGAGGACCGCTGGAGTTCGCTGAATAACAACGATCACAGCAGCATCGTGGAATGCGAGGCCGACTACGGCGTACATGGCAACGGTGTCTCGAGCGATGCCTACCCGGCCGACGAGAATGACGGTGGACCTTATAACCCGGCCGCCGCGACTCCGCCGTTCAACTGGAATACGACCGGCGACTCCTACACCCTGTATTCCGCCAATTACCTGAATTGGTACTATTCACCCGGTACCACCACGACCATGACAAAGCTGGAGATCGTCCAGGACGTGCTCGTGAACCTGGTCAATAGCGTATCCGGCATCAACGGTGCTTTGATGCGCTTCGACAACCGGAGCGGCAATTCAAATCAGGGGGGATATTTCCTCCTGCCCATGCAGGCGATCGACAGCAGTTCGAGAGCGACCTTCGAGTCCACGATCAACGCCCTGACAGACGGTGGCAATACCCCGCTGGCAGAGACCCTGTACGAAGCCGCGCGTTACTACCGCGGTGAAGGCGTGAAGTTCGGCAACAGCACCTCGCCGGGCACCAACGTCGCCGGAGTACTCGACCCGGCTGACGCGACCAACTCCACGTACCTGAGTCCGATTGAATATCAATGCCAGCAGAACTTCATCGTGCTGCTGACCGACGGTGAGCCGACATCAGATAACAACGCCGACACGGATATCCAGAACCTGCCTGGACTGACCACCCTCGCGGGCAGCTGCAATTTCAACAGTGGCGACGATTGCTTGGACGAGCTGGCTCACTACCTGCACGGCGTGGACCAGATACCGGATGCGACCATGGACGACGACCAGACCGTGGCCACCTACACCATCGGCTTCACGACCAATCAACAGCTGCTGCAGGATACAGCCACCAAGGGCGGTGGCAAGTACAAGACGGCAGACAGCGCCCAGGAACTGTCCACGGCCTTTAACCAGATCCTGTCGGACATCCTTTCTGTCAACACCACCTTCGTGGCCCCGGCGGTGCCGGTCAATGCATTCAACCGACTCACCCACCGCGATGAGCTGTATTTCGCCCTGTTCCGTCCGGAGAAATTCCCGCAATGGCCGGGCAACCTGAAGCGTTACAAGCTGACGGATACCGGCATCGTGGATTCCACTTCCCCCAATGCCTTACCCGCGGTCGATCCCGCCACCGGATTCTTCGCCAAGGGAACCACGAGTTTCTGGACCTCGGGCGCCGACGCACCGGATGGGGATAATGTGAGCAAGGGCGGTGCTGCCGCGGAGCTGACGCTCACGCGCAATATGTATACCTATACGGGTGCCAGCGCGCCAGCCGATATCGATCTCAGTGCCAGCGATTATGTTTTCAACGAATCGAACGCACTGGTTACCAAGACGATGCTGGGGGATAGTGGCATGTCGGATGCCCATCGCACCGAGCTGATGCAGTGGGCGCGGGGTATCGACGTATTCGATTCTGACGAAGACGGCGACACCACGGATGCCAGGCGGCAGATGGGTGACCCGCTCCACAGCAACCCGGTCGCGGTGAATTACGGTGGCACGAACACCAATCCTGATATCACGATATTCCTGGCGACCAACGAAGGCCTGCTGCATGCCATCGACACCACGGATGGCAGTGAACAGTTTTCCTTTATCCCGCAGGAGCTGTTGCCGAACTTCGAAATCATGTACAGCAACAACGGCGCTGATAGCCACCCTTACGGCCTGGATGGTCCGCTGACCGCCTGGATCAACGACGCCAACAACAACGGGGTCGTGGAAGACAGCAGCGGCAACACGGAAAGCGGTGAATTTGTCTACCTTTACATGGGTATGCGCCGCGGCGGCAACAACTACTACGCGCTCGATGTCACCGACCGTTCTGCACCTGTACTGAAATGGATAATCCAGGGCGGCCAGGGTGACTTTACCCATCTCGCCCAGACCTGGTCGAAGATGGAACTCGCCGCGATCAAGAGCAGCGGCAACAAGCGCCAGGTGCTGATCTTCGGCGGCGGCTATGATGTCAACCAGGATGACAATACCGGCATCGATTCCGAAGGCGATGCCATCTACATGATCGACGCGGACACCGGTGCCAGGCTCTGGTGGGCCGGCAAGAGCGGCTCGGGCGCGAACCTGACCAGTGCCGACATGAAATACGGCATACCGGCTCCGGTCATGACCGGCGATATCAATGCCGACGGCTTTACCGACATCATGTTCGCCGTGGACATGGGTGGCCAGGTCTGGCGCTTCGATTTCAACAACAGCGGCAGCAACACGACCATAGCGGGCGGCGTGGTTGCCAAGCTGGCCGGCAACGGCAGCGACGAACATCGCCGCTTCTACGTCAAGCCTGACGTCTCGCTGATCAAGATCAATGGCGTGGCCTACTATGCCGTGGCTATCGGTTCGGGCTACCGTGCCCATCCCTTGAACACGGCCACCCAGGACCGTTTCCACATGCTGTTCTTCCCCGACGTCTACACGCCGCCGGCGAACTACAACAGCCCGCTCGACGAAGACGACCTGCTCGATGTCACGAGCGACCTGACGCCGGATCTGTCTTCCAGTCATGGCTGGCGCATCGACCTGGATGCCGGAGAAAAGGTCCTGGCGAACTCGCTGACCGTGGACGGTACGGTCTATTTCACGACCTACAAACCGGATGCGAATGTCGCGAATTCCTGCGCTCCCAGCCAGGGCGTCGGGCGCCTGTATATCATCAATGCCTACGATGCCCGGCCGATCAAGAATCTCGACGGCGTAGGCAGTCTTGACAGCCTCACGGTAACGGACCGGTACAAGACGCTGACACGGGGCGGTATCCAGCCCGAGCCGCGTCTGATCTTCACCGATTCCGACTACCCGATCCTGGTCGTCGGACCACAGGTGATCGATGAAATCGACCTGCTGAACCCACTCAAACGCACCTCCTGGACCGACTGACGGGGATGACAGGGAAATGAAGCGACAGCAGGGGTTCACGTTGATCGAGCTGATGGTCGTGTTGGTGGTCCTCGCCATCCTCACGGCCATCGCCTATCCGAGCTACACCAACCAGGTGATCAAGTCGCGCCGCGCCGACGGTATCGCCGCGCTCAATCGTGCTGCAATGATCATGGAATCCTGCCGCTCGGATAATGCGAGCTACGTCGGTTGCGAGGCAGGTGTGGCCGCTAACTCCGAAGACGGTTTCTATGCGATTGCCGCACCGGTTTCAGCGACAGCGACCGCGTACTCGTTCGAGGCGACCCCCCAGGGCGTGCAGGTCAATGATGCGCTGTGCACGAAGCTGACGCTCAACTCGGCGGGCACCCGTGGGTATACTGGCGACGCCCCGGACGCGGACACCTGTTGGGGACAGTAGCAACTGCTCAATAGCGCCGTCGGAGCGTAGGGGTCAGCCACCCCTGCATGGATATCGTGGAACTAGAAATCGCGCGCGGCGCCGCCATGCTGGCGGTCGACCACCGGTGAATGCAGCACCATGTCCATGCCGCGCCAGCTGGCCATATCAACCGACTGCCTTCGGCCGCTGATATCTTCCAGGATGATGCGTGTATGCCGACCCGATGAAAACACGATCGCACGGACCTGAATCAGCTGGCCGGCCAGATTGCTGTACCAGTAACCGGGAATCGGTTTTTGCTGGAGAAACATCCCCGCCTCCTTCGCCCGAAACTGTTCTTGTTCTCGGACTGTTATTGTTCTTGCACCTGCTGGCATTCTACACCCTAACTGCCATGACAATGTTATAGCTGTGAGGGATGCCTGCGGCAATCGGCCTTAGGTACTAACGTCATCCAACACTGCGCACGCAGGCCGTCATTCGCATATTTTCTTTTTAAAACAAAACATTACCCGATTACAGCCGAGCGCGACCCGGCCCCAGACTCGCAGACGTGCCGGCTGCCGGTCCCGCCGGACTACCGGCGTCGAGCATCAGCTTATCCGCACTTCGACTCGCCACAGTTCAGACAGGTCAGGCAGCCGTCGAGCTGGATCGCAGCCTTGGTGTGGCACTTGCCGCACAGCTGCGCACCCTCCGGGAAATCGCCGGCATCGGTGGCTTCTTCCGCACCCTTGGCGGCCTCGTACTGGGCGCGCTTCTCGGCGACCAGCTTCTGCTGATGCTCGTCGAGGCCGTCATCCTTGAGCAGACCGATCATGCGCATGTGGCACTCGATCGCGTCCCCGATCTCGGCCACCAGTGAGGGCATATACTTGCCACCTTTCTTGAAGTAGCCGCCGCGCGGATCGAACACCGAACGCAATTCCTCCACCAGGAAGGTCACGTCCCCGCCCTTGCGGAACACTGCGGAAATAATCCGGGTCAGCGCCACGATCCACTGGAAGTGGTCCATGTTCTTCGAGTTGATGAAGATCTCGAAGGGACGACGCAGTTCGTTATCGGTGCCATGATTGAGCACGATGTCGTTGATGGTGACATACAACGCGTGCTCGGAGAGCGGCGTCTTGACCTTGTAGGTCGAACCGATCAGCATCTCCGGACGTTCCAGCTTCTCGTGCAGGTGCACGATGTTGTCTTCGCGCGGAGCCTCCGCTGCGGCGACCTTTGCCAGCTGCTGCGGCTCGTCACGATCACCGACCTTGTAACCCACAATCTTCTTTTCGATTCGAATAGCCATGCTCTACTCCTGAAACTCTCCGGTTACCGGGTCGCTACGTGGATCATCGATGCCGCCGGCTAGAACTTGCCGTAGTAGCCTTCCTTCAGCGCATCGTACAGATTCGCGGCGGTATGGATCTCGCCGTCGTATTCGACCTCCTCGTTGCCCTTCAGACTGACCTTGCTACCGTCGTCCAGAGTGAATTCGTAGACGGTGTTCTCCAGGTCCTTACCCTTGACCAGCACGCCCTGGAACGCCTCCGGGTTGAAGCGGAAGGTGGTGCAACCCTTCAGGCCCTGCTTGTAGGCATACAGGTAGATGCCCTTGAAATCCTCGTAGGGATAATCGGTCGGGACGTTTGCGGTCTTGGAAATGGAGGAATCCACCCACTTCTGCGCCGCCGCCTGGATGTCCACGTGCTGCTTCGGCGTCACGTTGTCCGCGGCGATGAAATAGTCCGGCAGGGTATCGCCCTCGCCGTCTGACCCGGGATTGGCATTCGGATTCACCAGCTCGCGATAGGCAAGCAGCTCGAAGGAAAACACATCGACCTTTTCCTTGGTCTTGCGTCCTTCACGGATCACGTTGCGGAAATAATGGTGCGCAAAGCTGGGCTCGATACCGTTGCTGGCGTTGTTGGCCAGCGACAGCGAGATGGTACCGGTCGGCGCGATCGAGCTGTGATGGGTAAAGCGCGCACCGGTTTCGGCCAACTGCTCTGCCAGCGCGGGATCCAAGCCGGCAATACGCTGCATATAGCGGCTGTAACGCGCATGCAGGACCTTGCCCTTAACAGTGTCGCCGGGCAGATAACCGTCGCGGCGCATCTCCGGGCGCTTGCGCAGCATCTCCTCGGTGACGGTGAAATCCTCGTCCATGATCGGTGCCGCCCCCTTTTCCAGCGCGAGTTCCAGCGCCACCTGCCAGCCGGTCAGGGCCAGCTCGCGGCTGACGCGCTCGGTGAATTCCACCGAGTCCTTCTCGCCGTATTTCATGCGCAGCATGGTGACAGTGGATCCAAGCCCCAGGAATCCCATCCCGTGGCGGCGCTTGCGATGGATCTCGTCGCGCTGGCCAGCCAGCGGCAGACCGTTGATCTCGACCACGTTGTCGAGCATGCGGGTGAAGACCGCGACCACCTTGCGGAATTCCTTCCAGTCGAATTCGGCGCGCCGGGTAAACGGGTTGCGCACGAACTTGGTCAGGTTGATCGAACCCAGCAGGCAGGAGCCGTACGGCGGCAGCGGCTGCTCGCCACAGGGATTGGTGGCGCGTATGTTCTCGCAAAACCAGTTGTTGTTCATCTCGTTGACCTTGTCGATCAGGATGAAACCCGGCTCGGCAAAATCGTAGGTCGAACTCATGATCATGTCCCACAGCCGCTGCGCCGGGACGGTCCGGTATACCCTGCAGGCCACCAGGCCGGCATTGTTGGTGATGTAGTCACCCTTGTACGGCCATTCGCGCCAGATCACCTGCTCGGGATCGTTCAGGTCGATACCCGCTTCCTGTTCCTTGCGACTGATCGGGAATGCCAGCTTCCAGTCCGCCTCGTTCTGTACCGCGTCCATGAACTCGGTGGTGATGAGCAGGGAGAGGTTGAACTGGCGCAGCCGGCCGTCCTCGCGCTTGGCACGGATGAAATCCAGCACATCCGGGTGCCCGACGTCGAAGGTGGCCATCTGTGCCCCACGCCGCCCGCCGGCCGAGGAGACGGTGAAACACATCTTGTCGTAGATGTCCATGAACGACAGGGGACCGGAGGTATAGGCACCGGCACCGGACACATAGGCACCCCGCGGACGCAGGGTGGAGAACTCGTAACCGATACCGCAACCGGCCTTCAGCGTCAGGCCGGCCTCGTGCACCTTCTCCAGGATATCGTTCATGGAGTCCATCACCGTGCCGGATACCGTGCAGTTGATGGTGGAGGTGGCGGGTTTGTGCTCCTGTGCGCCGGCATTGGAGGTGATGCGGCCGGCGGGAATCGCGCCATGACGCAGCGCCCAGAGGAATTCGCGATACCAGGCCTCGCGTGCTTCGGGCGTGGTCTCGACATCGGCGAGGGCACGGGCGACGCGCTGGTAGGTGGCATCGATAGTCTCGTCGACCGGCATGCCGTCCTTGGTCTTCAGGCAGTATTTCTTTTCCCAGATATCCTGTGATGCCGGCTGCAGCGGGATCTCGGTAACGCCGGTCGGGACTGCTTCGAGGTGTGCCATGGTGGTCATCGGTCCTGTTGTCCTCCCTCTGTTGTTACATTTTTGTACAGGAAAATGCTTCCTGCCGCCTTACTGTCGGCCTTGAGCCGAGACGGGGTTGTGTGCTGCCAACACAATATATTGGGTCGGGAGGGGTGAGATTATTCAGCCTGACACAGCCTGTCAAGGACATTTTGTTTTAGATATTATTATGTTTTATTTCAATTATTTATAGTGAATTTCAGGGCGACGAAATGACGACGCTCCGGGGCGGGATTATTCAACAGCTAAACACAATATATTGTGTTTCTTATATACAGAGACAGAGTCGCCCCGCCCGCCACATGGGCAGTTGCTAACCACATTACGGGACTGCGCGCTATTCGGGATGCAGGTGGTGATGCTGGCCCGCGGGTTCGGCCGGGGGGTGCGAATGATGCCCATGCCTGCCGGGAATAGCAAGCAGCATCACGACCCCCATCAGGATGACCAGGATGCCGGCCGCCTTGCGCACCCGCGCATCCCGCACCCAGCGGCCCAGCGAGCCGAAGGCAATCCCGATGGCCAGCATCGTCGGCAGGGTACCGACTCCGAAGGCAAGCATGATCGCCCCACCCTCTGGGCCAGACCCGCTGGCCAGTGCCAGCGTAAGCACCGAGTAGACCATGCCACAGGGCAGCCATCCCCAGACCAGACCGAGCAACAGTGCCTGACCGGAATGACGCACCGGGATGAAACGGCGGCCGAGCGGTTCGATACGGCGCCAGAGATGCGCGCCCAGACGCTCCGTCCATTGCAGGATCTGCCACCAACCGCCCAGATACAACCCGAGCAGGATCATGATGATGGCGGCGACGACTCCACCTACGGGAAACCCCCCGGTCAGGCCCATCGTCGTGGCTTGCTGCCCCAGGAGGCCGGCCAGCAGACCGGCTACACCGTAGCTGACGACGCGGCCAATGTTATAGGCCAGCTGGGCCGCGAACAGGCGACGCCGCGAGTTGCGCAGGTCACCGGATAGCCCCGAGGTCAGGGCGCCGACTATGCCGCCGCACATCCCGATACAATGCGTGCCGCCGAGCAGGCCAACGAGAGCGGCAGCACCCAGGGTTTCTATGTTCATGCAAATCTTTGCGCGGAAGGAATGGAATTCACGGGTCTGGCGGGATCATCATGGCACGCACGATTACCCGTCACGCGTCATTCTGACCAGCCGGTCGATCCGTGTCGAGGTGCGATTGCGGGACATATTGTCGCAGCTGCGGTCGACGCGGCGTTCTGATAAGCAAAGGCGGGCCGATAGGTCACGCCGCCGACCCTGCCGGCGATGTCTGCGTCAGCCAGCCGGCACCAGCAGCAAGGGCTGGGTCTGCGGGACCTGCAGGGTACCGGACAGGCGCCAGTCATCCGCCTCCAGCTGGATATACCAGTGCCCTTCCGCCGGTGGTTCGATCGTACCCTGGTAACTGCCGGCGCCCGTGTGCCGGAGTCGCACGGCCTGGTCATGGCCGGCACGGGTTGGATGCAACAGCGACAGGCTAACGGTTTCTGGCCAGTTGCCATTGATGGCAGACAACTGCAACCGCAGGGTGTTGCCCTGATACAGCACCAGGTTGGCGCTCAGACCGTAACGCCGCGCCGCATCGTCACGCGCCAGGTCCTGATTGATGGCCTTGCCGCGCTCATAGTAATCATCCACCACCAGCCCGTCACTGGTCGTGACGGCGAGGTAGATGGTGATCATGCCTCCCACCACGGCTGTCAGCGGCAGCGCTATCAGCAACCATACCCAGGGTTCCTGGTACCAACGTCTGCGCCGCCGCTCCTGATCCGCCATGGCGTACATAGCGACTAGCGCGGCCCCAGGAAGCGCGCTGTCTCGGTTGCGGTCAGCGCCGGGGCATCATCTGCCACGAGACTGAACTCGATCACGCTGCTGCGCGCCTTCAGCGCAGCCTCGTCGGCTTGCAACCGTACCGGCAGCTCCAGCACATCGCCCGATGCCACGCGGATTTCCGGCAGGTCCATGCGCAGCTGCAGCCCCGGGATACCGCTGACGCTCAGGGTATAGCGATGCGCGGCACCATCCATGTTAAGCACCTTGAGGGTATAGACGTTCTCGATCAGGCCGGCGCTCGTTTCCCGGTACAGCTGGTTGCGATCCCTGATGACGTCCAGCCCCAGCGAGATGCGTTGACTGAAGGACCAGACGAACAGGCCCATGATGGCAAGCAGTATCATGGCGTAGATGACAATGCGCGGCCGGAGTATATGCGACGCTTTGCCGTGCATGGCATTTTCCGTGGTATAGCGGATCAGGCCCTTTTCGTAGCCCATCTTTTCCATCACGTCATCGCAGGCATCGATACAGGCCGAACAGGCGATGCATTCGTACTGCAGCCCATCGCGGATATCGATACCGGTCGGGCATACCTGCACGCACATGGTGCAGTCGATGCAATCGCCCAGACCCAGCGCCCGCGGATCGGCGCTGCGCTTGCGCGATCCGCGCGGCTCGCCGCGCTCGGGTATGTACGAGACGATCAGGGTGTCCTTGTCGAACATGGCGCTCTGGAAACGCGCGTACGGGCACATGTACTTGCAGACCTGCTCACGCATGAAGCCCGCATTGCCATAGGTCGCGAAGCTGTAAAAGATGACCCAGAACGTTTCCCACGGGCCAAGACTGAACGTCAGCAGCCGCTGCCCGAGCTCGATGATGGGAGTGAAATAACCGACGAAGGTAAAGCCGGTCCAACCGGCAAACAGGATCCATAGTACTTGCTTGGTGGCCTTGATGCGGAACTTGCGGGCGTTCATCGCCTGCGCGTCGAGCTTCTGCTGCCGGGCCCGATCACCTTCGACCTTACGTTCGATCCACAGGAAAGCCTCGGTCCACACTGTCTGCGGGCAGGCGTAACCGCACCATACGCGCCCTGCAATGGCGGTCACGAAGAACAGCGACAGTCCGGCGATGATCAGCAATGCGGCGAGGTAGATGAAATCCTGCGGCCACAGGGTGAGGAAAAAGATGTAAAACTTGCGCGCCGGCAGGTCCAGCAGCAGGGCCTGATGCCCATCCCAGCGCAGCCATGGCGTAACGTAATAGATACCCAGCAGGCTCAGCACGCCAAGCACGCGCAGACGCGCGAACAAACCGTGCACCTCGCGCGGATAGATCTTCGCCGCCTTGGCGTACAGGGATTTTTCGACCTGCTCGTCGGCGCCGCCCGTCGTTACGGGTCTTTTCTGTTCAACCTCAGCCATGGGCTTGGACTACTGACCCCGGTTGTCCTTGTCTTGCCGCATGCAGTTGGTGATTGCGAAATACAGCGTACCGATACCGGAGATGGTCGAGATCAGCCAGAAAAACAGAAAACCGATGGAGTAGATGCCGAGCCTGCTGACCTCGGTATCCTCGCCAAACGGATACAGGTCAGCCGGGTCAAACGCTGAGAAGAACAGCCCCGTGGCCACGATGGCCACGAGGAAGGACGGCCACAGCACAGCAATACACTTCTGGGTTTTGGGTATTTGCTGTTGTGCCATGGCCGTCGCCCTGCCATCCGGATCGTTTGGCTATACGCTATTCAGCAGACTGACCTGCCGACAGGCTGTAGACATAAGCCGCGAGCAGATGCGCTTTCTCCTCGCCCAGGAATTCGCGGTGTGCCGGCATCTGGCCATTGCGACCCTTGGCAATGGTCTCCATTACAGCAGTCTTGCTGCCACCGTACAACCAGACATCGTCTGTGAGATTAGGTGCGCCCAGGGCCTGATTACCCTTGCCGTCCATACCGTGACAGGCTACGCACAGCTGTTGGAACTTCTCCTGGCCTCGACCGGCAGCGGCCGGATCGGCCTCCTTGCCGCTCAGGCTGAACACGTAGGCAGCCACGTCCGCCACGCCAGCCTCGCCGCCCAGCGCCTGTTCCCAGGCCGGCATCACACCGTTGCGACCGTTGAGAATGGAAGCTTCGATGGCTTGCGGCGTACCGCCGTAGAGCCAGTCGTTATCGCGCAGGTTCGGGAAACCGCGTGCACCGCGCGCGTCCGAACCGTGGCATACGGCACAGTAGCTTACGAACATGCGCTCGCCCATGCGGCGTGCCTCGGGATCGGCAGCCACAGCCATCAGGTCCATACCCGCATATTTCTTAAACAAGGGACCGTACTCGGCATCCGCCTTGTCCATCTCGCTCTGGTACTGGCCGGTCGAGGACCAGCCCAGGAAGCCCTTGAAGGAACCGAGGCCGGGATAGAGCGCGAGGTAGCCAATGGCGAAAAAGAGCGTGATGTAGAACAGCATCAGCCACCAGCGCGGCAGCGGGTTGTTCAGCTCCTGCAAGTCCTCGTCCCAGACGTGCCCGGTCGGCTTGCCGATATCTTCGCCAGGCGCGGTGGACAGCCAGCGCACCAGCCAGAAACAGGCCAGAATCGACACGACTGTCAGGATAATGATGTAGATGTTCCAGAAGCCGCTTGTGAAATCAGCCATGGGAATTCTCCTTGGAATATTTATCTGCCGGCGTCATCCCGTCGTCTTCGTCGAACGGGATGTTTGCCGCCTCTTCAAACTGTTTCTTCCGCTTGCCGCTCCAGGCCCAGACGACGATGCCGACGAACACCACCAGCGCCACCACCGTCCAGATCTCATGCAACAGCGTCTGACTCACGAACGTTATCTCCGGGTCTTGACCGCCGTACCCAGGCCCTGCAGGTAGGCGATGATGGCGTCCATCTCGGTCTTACCCTCAAGCGCCTTGGGCGCGCTTGCGATCTGCTCGTCCGTGTACGGAGCGCCCAGCAAGCGCAGCACTTCCATCTTCTTCTGAATGGTAGAGGCGTCGGCAGGATTCTTCTCCAGCCACGGGTAACCCGGCATGATCGATTCCGGCACCACGTCGCGTGGGTTCGTCAGATGCACGCGATGCCAGTCGTCACTGTAACGGCCGCCGACGCGATGCAGATCAGGCCCGGTACGTTTGGATCCCCACTGGAACGGATGGTCGTACACGTATTCACCTGCGACCGAATAGTGGCCATAGCGCTCGGTCTCGGCACGGAACGGCCGGATCATCTGCGAGTGGCAGACGTAGCAGCCTTCCCGGACGTAGATATCGCGACCCGTCAGCCGCAGCGGCGAGTAGGGCTCCAGCCCCGCCACCGCCTCGGTCGTCGATTTCTGGAAGAACAGCGGCACGATCTCGACCAGACCACCCACGGAAACCACCAGGATGATCAGAATCATCATCACGCCGATATTTTTTTCTATCTTGTCATGTCCTGTAGCCATGATCGTCTCCTTAGTGAGCTTCGGCTGGTGCCGGGATGCTGCCAACAGCAGGCTTGGCGCCCGCGATGGTCTTCAGGATATTCCAGGCCATTACCAGCGTACCGAACAGGAACAGCGCACCGCCCAGGAAGCGGACGATGAAGTACGGGTGCATGGCCTGGACCGACTCGACAAAGCTGTAGGTCAGAGTGCCATCCGCGTTGGTCGCACGCCACATCAGTCCCTGCATGATGCCCGCCACCCACATGGAAGCGATGTAGAGCACGATGCCGATGGTCGAGGTCCAGAAGTGCACTTCCACCAGCTTCAGGCTATAGAGCTCACGGTTGAACAGCCGCGGAATCAGGTAGTACAGGCTGCCCATGGACACCAGCGCCACCCAGCCCAGCGCGCCGGAATGCACGTGACCGATGGTCCAGTCGGTATAGTGCGACAGCGCGTTCACCGTCTTGATGGACATCATCGGGCCTTCGAAGGTGGACATGCCGTAGAAGGAAATCGAGACGATCAGCAGTCGCAGTACCGGGTCGGTACGCAGTTTCTCCCATGCGCCCGACAGCGTCATGATGCCATTGATCATACCGCCCCAGCTTGGCGCCAGCAGGATCAGCGACATGAGCATGCCCAGCGACTGCGCCCAGTCCGGCAGCGCCGTGTAGTGCAGGTGATGCGGGCCAGCCCACATGTAGGTGAAGATCAGCGCCCAGAAATGCACCACCGAGAGCCGGTAGGAGTACACCGGCCGCCCCGCCTGCTTGGGCACAAAGTAATACATCATGCCGAGGAAGCCTGCCGTCAGGAAGAAGCCCACGGCGTTGTGTCCGTACCACCACTGCACCATGGCGTCCTGGACGCCGGCGTAGGCCGAGTAGGATTTCGTGAGTGAAACCGGCACGGCGGCGCTGTTGACGATGTGCAGGATCGCGATGGTGATGATGAAGGCACCGTAGAACCAGTTGGCAACGTAGATGTGCTCGACACGGCGCTTAACGATCGTGCCGAAGAACACGATCGCGTAGGCGACCCACACGGCTGCGATCAGCAGATCGATCGGCCACTCGAGTTCAGCATATTCCTTGCTGGTGGTGATGCCGAGCGGCAGGGTTACGGCCGCCAGTACAATGATCAGCTGCCAGCCCCAGAAGGTGAAGGCTGCGAGGCCGTCGCTGATCAGCCGCGCGTGACAGGTGCGCTGTACGACGTAATAGGAGGTGGCAAACAGCGCGGAGCCGCCGAAGGCGAAGATTACGGCATTGGTATGCAACGGCCGCAACCGGCTGAAGGTCAGCCAGGGCAAATCGAAGTTGAGTACCGGCCATGCCAGCTGGGCGGCGATAAACACCCCGACCAGCATACCGACGATGCCCCAGATGATGGCCATGATGGCGAACTGCCTGACCACCGTGTAGTTGTACGTTTGCTGATCGGTCATGCCGACCTCCCTGTTTCAGATTGTTAATACCGTTACCGAATTTTTCAGCCCCGCAAACCGGGACGCTTATCCTGCCGAACCGGCGCTCCGTTACGCCGCATACCGGACTAACCGGAGTGACGGCACAAGGACGTTGGCAGCGACGCCGGGCTACGCGATGCAGACTGTCTGCCGTGCCTTGCTCACCCGCGAAACGAGACCCATTCGCGTTTGCAGCCAGCGCACTGACCCGGGCCCCGTCCCGGCACCGCCATGTCTCCCTTACTTCTTGATTGTGTGCAGCTTTCGCTGCACACAATCGGGGCGTCAGTATCCTTCAGACCGGATGCTGATTCAAGCCGTTTGCTGTCAGAACTTTTTGCCTACGCTGACCATGACCGCCCAAGGATCGATCGATACGGTATGGGTACCATCCAGCGGGGCGCCGGCACCGCTGATCTTCGCATCGGTGTCGATGTCCATGTAGAAGACCTGCGCACCGACCAGCCAGTTGTTCTGCAGCTCGTAGTCAACGCCGAGCTCGCCGGCCAAACCCCAGGAACTGCCCAGGTCGAGATCGGTTCCGGTCAGCGCACCCTTGGTCTTGGTATCGAAGAAGGTCGTGTAATTAACACCGATACCGGCATAGGGATGCAGGTTGGAGCCGGTATCGAAGTGATACTGCAGCGTGACGGTGGGCGGCAGCTGCTTGGTTTCCGCAACCGTACCTGCGGCTGCGAGATCGTCCTTGCCGTTGATATCGTGTTTGAAGGGCCAGGCACCGAGCACGCCCACACCAATATTATTGGTAGCCATGTAGGTCAGGGACACACCGAGACTCCAGGCATCATCGGCTTCAACCTTGCCGGCCGGCGTGGTACCTGCGGCCGGGTATACCGTACCATCACCAGTTGGCATGACACCGGCAGCACCCGCCCGCACCACGACATCACCGGCCTGCCAGGCCTGGGCGGACGTCGCTATCAGGGTGGTCAGCAGCGTTACTGCGAGACGCGTCTTCATCGTTTTTCTCCTGTCATTCAGATTCTGAATCCCCACGCCTGCAGCAGCCGGCGCAAGGTAATAAAACTGGAATGCGGAGGGTATTATTTGTCAGGTCAAAATCAGGCCGCGTTGATCCATATCAACTCATTAGAAAATTATAATAAGGTTTCATACTGAACCGGCCACCGGCTTGTCGATATCCCAGTCATAACGATATAATTATTCTACTTTTCATATAGTTAAATGAATACACAGACAACACGGCCGACACCGGCGCCTGCCGAACCACCACAACCTGCGACAGCTACAGCTGCGACCAGCTGCTTTCACTGCGGCCTGCCGGTAACGCCGGGACTCGGACTAACGGTTCACGTCAACGGCCGCGACGAACCCATGTGCTGCCCCGGCTGCCAGGCCGTGGCACAGGCGATCATCGACGCCGGCCATGCCGATTTTTACCGTCACCGCACACAGGTTTCCAACACCGGCGCAGCGTTGGTGCCGGAGTTCATCCAGCAGACCCGGATCTATGACCATCCCGAGATCCAGAAGACCTTCGTGCGCACGACCGCTGCGCATGAACAGGAGGCGGCACTCATACTCGAAGGCATCGTCTGCGCCGCCTGTGTCTGGCTGAACGAACGTCACGTGAGTCGCCTGCCCGGTGTGCTCGACGTACAGATCAACTACGCCACCCACCGTGCACGCATTCGCTGGAATGATGAGCAAATCAAGCTGAGCGAGATCCTGCAGGCAATCCATAACATCGGCTACACCGCGCACCCCTATGATCCCGCGCAGCAACAGCTCGCGCGCGAGCGCGAACGTCGCAGCCAGCTCAAACGCATTGGCATTGCCGGCGTCCTGGGCATGCAGGTCATGATGCTGTCGATCACGCTATATATCGGCGGCTGGTCGGGCATGGAAGACGAATACAGACGCTTCTTCCGCTGGGTCGGGCTACTGCTGAGCACACCGGTACTGCTGTATTCGGGCGCCCCCTTTCTGCGTGGTGCGTGGCGCGACTTGCGCAATCACAGCGTCGGCATGGATGTGCCGGTCGCGCTCGGCATGCTCGTCGCCTTCGGCGGCAGCATCCACGCCACGCTCAGCGGCCAGGGCGAAGTCTATTTCGACTCGGTCGTGATGTTCATATTCTTCCTGCTGGTCAGCCGCTACTTCGAGCTGATGGCGCGTAAACGCGGCGCAGAGATCGCCGAGAACCTGTCCCAGGCCCTGCCCGCGATGGCCACCCGGCTGCAGGTAACGGATGCCGGCGAAACGCAGGAGATCATTCCGGCCGGCGACCTGCAGCCGGGCGACCGGGTTCTGATCAAGCCGGGTGCAGCGGTCCCGGCGGATGGCACGGTCGAGACGGGCAGCTCCGGTGTCAGCGAGGCCTTGCTCAGCGGCGAGAGCACACCACTGACCAAACATGTCGGCGACCGCCTGATCGGCGGCAGCATCAACATGGAAAGCCCGCTCGTGATGCGCGTGGACAAGACCGGCCTCGATACCGTGCTTGCCGAGATCACCCGACTGCTGGAAAGCGCCCAACAGGAAAAGCCGGCGCTCACCCAGCTGGCCGACCGCGCGGCCGCCTGGTTCGTCGTAGGCGTGCTGCTGCTGGCGGCGGTGACCGGAATCTACTGGTGGCTGCAGGCACCGGCGCACTGGCTGCCGGTACTGGTTGCGGTACTGGTGGTTACCTGTCCGTGCGCGCTTTCGCTCGCCACGCCCACCGCCATCAGTGCCGCCACCGGCACACTGCTTGCGCGCGGCCTGCTGACCACCGGTCGCGCGCGCCTGGAAACCCTCGCGCGCGCGACCCATGTCGTGTTCGACAAGACCGGCACCCTCACTGTCGGCGCGCCGGCCATCGTCGCTATTGAGCGTCATTCCGGGCTCGATGAGGCCGAGCTGCTGCGGATTGCCGCAGCGCTGGAACTTCACTCGGAGCATGCGGCGGCCCGTGCAATCTGCGCCCGTGCCAGCGCGACACCGTATCAGGCGCGCGCCGTCACCAACCACCCCGGCGCCGGCATCAGCGGCGAGGTGCACGGCCGCACCTGGTACATCGGCAACGCGGGATTTATCGCGGAACACTGCGCGGGGGCAGGTGACATGGCGGCGCCGGCCGTAGCGGATGCCACGCATATCCTGCTGGCAGACGCGGAACAGGAGCACGCACGATTCTCACTCCGCGACGAATTGCGCGCCGATGCCGCGAGCGCGATCCGCGAACTGCGACAGGATGGCACCAAGGTTATCCTGATGAGCGGGGACAATGCGGCTTCGGTACAGGCGATTGCCACGGCACTCGGCATCGACAACCATTGCGCCGAAATGAAACCGGCCGACAAGCTGCGTGAGGTCCAGCGATTGCAGCAGCAGGGCGCAGTGGTGGTCATGGTCGGTGACGGCATCAACGATGCTCCAGTACTCGGCGCGGCAGATGTCTCCATCGCCATGCAGGCTGCCGCGCAGCTCAGCCAGGCCAGCGCAGACATGATTCTGCTATCAAACCGGCTGCAAGGCCTGTCCCGGGGGCTGCGACTGGCACGGCGCACGCTGGGCATTATCCGCCAGAACCTGGCCTGGGCGATCGGCTACAATCTGGTCGCCCTGCCTGCGGCAGCCATGGGATATGTCGCGCCATGGATGGCTGCCATCGGCATGTCATCCAGTTCGCTGCTGGTGGTACTCAACGCCCTGCGCCTGACGCGCGGAAGGTAAACCATGGAAATCATCTACCTGCTCATCCCGTTGTCCATCGTCCTGATCGCAGTGATTGCCTGGGTCTTTACCTGGGCCATCCGCTCGGGCCAGTTCGACGATCTTGAGGGTCCGGCACATCGCATCATCATGGACGATGACTCGCCACGGCCGGAATCCGACACAGATCCGGCACACGCCCACGACAAGGAGACAACTGCCTCTCAGGACCAGAAATAACGGATGAGATATACGACGCGCGCGGGACTGCGGTCTGCTCAGCAGCCGCCATGAAAGGTGGCGCTACAGCACCTGCGTGGTGGGGGAATTCCATTGAGTTTCGGCCTCGAGCACACCTGATACCGCTGCGGCAGAGCCCCGCGGCGCGGTTGCTGCCGCCGATTGGTCGCGAAGCCGACGCAACCCGGACCCCGTGCCAGAGTATCGTGATCACGCCCAAACACCCGGCGCCCACATCCCTCGCCGCTCCCGCACTTCCCCGTGCTGCGCGTCACTCGGACATCGTTGGCAATTGCCCCAGCGTTGCCCTACCTCCCGCATCCCTCAGTCGCGTCCCGCGCCGCGGGAGGCAGGTACAGGTGAGACCGCAGCGCGGTCGAGAGACTGGCCTGGGCCATGCCGGGCGCGGCCAGGCACAGCTTTCGCGTAGCTACGCAGTTAGTGCGGGATTATGAGGTCCAGTCAGATGTCCGACTGATCCCGGTCGTCGAGATGATAGATACGGGAAAAACCCTGCCCCGCCAGCAAGCGCGCAGCGCGTACGCAGGCCACTGGTGTCGCGCCGTAGAGAATGACCGGTTCGCGTCTGTTGAGATGACCTGCGTCGTAACCCAAGGCGTCGGCCGGCAGATTCAGCGCCCCGGGCAGCGTACCGCGCCGGAATTCGGCCGGCGGTCGAATGTCCACCAACTGCCCACCTTCCGCCAGCAACTTCCGGGCGGTCTGTACGGGAAGGACTTCACCGCCCGCGAGTATCAACGTGCGCAGTGCGAGTTTCATGATTCGCCTCCCTTGCCGACGGTCGCCGACTCCTCGGCGTCCTGCGCCGCAACCACATGCCGCTGCCACTGCATGGCCGCCACCGTGCAGACCTTTACCATGCAAAAGCGCACGAACACGGCGAGCATGACGATGAACACCACGAATGCAGTAATCGTAAGGCTGTCGATGTGCATGTTAGACCTCCCGCAACCCCGTTAAGAAAAGATAATATTTATATTAGAATTTAATTATATTTTGTCAATATCGGATTTCCGCCGCCCGATCGACAAGAACTTAATCTTCTCTTATTAATCATTATGATAAGAACATTGCGCCCGCTCGGCTGCAGTGGATGCCGGCCATCGAGACAGCGCTCCTTACCCGCTACCGGCGCATCGCGCCGGTAGCGGGTGCCACGCATGCCGGGTGCAGGGTGGCCGCCGCCGTATCAGCACAGTCCGTCCTGTACAGCCGTTTCATCCTCGCGCAACGGTCCGCCACACTGGCCGAACATGCAGAAACGCACGAAGAGGACGAACTCGAACGCAAAGATCACCAGGGCGGTGATCGTCAGGTTGTCGATATACACATCACACCTCCTTTTCCGGAGGTCTTATAGCATATTAGAATTTTATTAAAGTATGATGAATATCAACTTTCCGAATGCTGCACCAACCCGATGCACCATAGACGCCAACCCGTTCGCGGTTGCGGCGACAGAGCAAACTTAACGCCGGATCCCGCGGCAACCATCCCGTTGCCAGCGACGATCGCCCGCAGGTCACCGCACACGTGCGGCCGTTCCGCGCTTGCCTGCCTGCAGCTGAGGACACTGCATAATGGCTGTGAACTTGCTATCAGCCAACCACCGATCCGGTTGCGGCTGGCGTGACTTGCACCCTATGATTGCCCATCATGGAAAATCAGAACACGATCCTGGAACTCCAGGAATGGACCGCCACACTCACCGAGTCCGTCAAGCGTGTAGCCATCCAGATTCTCGATTTTCTGCCCTCCATACTGGGCGCACTCGTGCTCCTGCTCGCCGGCTGGGCGGTGGCACGGCTGCTGCGATACACAACGGAGAAGATCACCGAAAAGACCCTGCTGCGGCTGGCGCATTCCCGACCGCTGGACACGCGCATCAAGCAGCCACAGTCCTACAGCGCCGCACCACGCATCGCCAGCCGCATCGTCTTCTGGGTGGTCATGCTCTTTTTCATACTCGCTGCAGCAGAAGTGCTGGATCTGAAGGTGATCTCGGGCCTGCTCGGGGGTATCACCGCTTATCTGCCACGCCTGCTGGCCGGACTCCTGATCCTATTCATCGGCCTCTGGTTCGGCGAGGCGTCGCGGGCCGTGATAACGCGCAGCAGCAACAGGGCCGGTATCGAGCACGGGGAAACCCTCGGCCGCCTCAGCCAGGCACTCGTTCTGCTGATCGTATTCACCATCGCCGCCGGACAGGTCGGTATCGATAACACGGTACTGATCGCCCTGGTGGCGACCGTATGCGGCATGTTGCTGGCAGCCCTGGCCCTCGCCTTTGCCATCGGCGCCGGAACGACGATCGCCAACATGCTGGCCGCGCAAACGATCGCCCAGACCTACCATACCGGCGACCTGGTCCGGATCGGCGAACTCCAGGGCAAGATAGTGCGTATCACGCGCACCGGCCTCATCCTGAGACGGCGGAGGGACAGGCACTGGTGCCGGCCAAGCAGTTCAGCGAACGGGAGTCGATCAATCTGACCGGTTCCGGCAGCACATGAACCCGTATTCGCGCCTGAGCGCTGCAGCCCTGAAATGGCAGCCCGCAACCGCCGCTCGCGTACTCGAGAAATTCCCCGCCGGCAGCGTCGCGCGCTTTCTCGCTGCCGCAAACACGACCACGGCCGCCACGATCGTGGGACATTTCACCCCGGCGTTCGCTGCGGACTGCCTGGCGACAATCGAGACCCCGCTGGCGGACCGGGTGCTGGAGCGGCTCACGCCCGATTACCAGCTGATGCTGCTGCGCCAGCTGACTCAGGACGACCGGGCGGCCTTGCTGGGCAGGCTGGAACCCGGGCTCGCAGCCACGCTCACGCGCCTGCTGCCCTATCCCGAAGGGACTGCTGGCGCGATCATGGAGGCGCCACTGGCCAGCATCCCCGAGGACATGACGGTGCGGGATGCCATCAAGCGCATCAAGCGCATCCGCCGTGGCACGAAGTCCTATCTCTACGCCACCAGCAGCACGGGACGCCTGACTGGCGTCATGACCCTGCATGAACTGCTCAATTCGCTGCCGACCAGTCCCGTGCGCGACATCATGGACCGGCATGTCGCCTGCATTTCGCCCCTGCTCCCGCTCGAGGCCGTGCTCGACAGCCCGTACTGGCAGGATTATCACGCACTGCCGGTCACGGACACAGACAACATCCTGCTCGGCATCATCCGGCAGAAGCACCTGCGTCGGCTGCAGGAGCAGCTCCAGCATGGAATCAGCCTCGAGGCCGGCATCAATAGCCTGCTGACGCTGGGTGAACTATTCGCCACGACGACGCTGCCGTTGCTATCCGCGCTGATCAGCACGACGAGCGCCACC
The DNA here is from genome assembly GCA_041395565.1 of Pseudomonadota bacterium. Classification (NCBI taxonomy): domain Bacteria; kingdom Pseudomonadati; phylum Pseudomonadota; species Pseudomonadota bacterium. The sequence continues at coordinate 122,672 of JAWLAI010000005.1, forward strand.
GACCGGCGCAGAACACCATGACCGATCTGCGCGCTATTTCGCATGCCCTGACGGATGCCTTCATCGACGACTTCCCGCAGGAAGCAACCGAGGTACTGGAAGCGGCGCCTGCGGGTGAAATCGCCCAATTGCTGCAGTCGGTTGCGTCCGAACGCGGCGCCCGCATCCTGGGCCGCATCTCCACAGCACTGGCCGCGACCGTGCTGGAGGAACTGAAGGCAGAGACCGTCAGACGCATATTGGCCGCCATGGATCCGGTCGCGGCAGCCCTGCTGCTCGGCAGCCTCGAGCCTGCGAGCCGCGAGGCGCGACTGGCCGTGCTGGATGCCGGCCTCGCCCGCGAACTGCGCGACCTGATGTCATACCCGCAGGCCAGTGCCGGCAGGCTGATGCAGCCGCGCGCAGCCAGTTTCCCGATGCGCCTGACCGTCAAGCAGGCGCTGCAGCGCTTGCGCAGGTTCGCCGTACGCGACTCCGCCGTACTGGTCGTAACGGACGACAGCGGCAGGCTGGTCGGCCTGGTGGACCTCGTCGACCTCGTGCATGCTGACCCGACCGCGCGACTCGAGAGCATCATACGAATTGACCGGCCGGTATGCGTCAACGCCCTGACTCCGCGCGAGGAGATCGTCGACCTGTTCTCGCGTCACCGGCTCCGGCTGCTGCCGGTCACCGACCTCGATAACCGGCTGCTGGGCATCATCCGGCAATCCACGGTGATCAAGGCCGCGCAGGAGGAAGCCGCCGCCGATCTGCAGGCCATGGTCGGCGTCAGCCGCGACGAGCGCGCCCTGTCACCTCCCCTGCACGCCATGCGCAAGCGCCTGCCCTGGCTCAATATCAACCTGCTCACGGCCTTTCTCGCCGCCGCGGTGGTCGGCCTCTTCGAGGACACCATCGGGCGCTTCACAGCGCTCGCCGTACTGCTGCCAGTCGTCGCCGGGCAGTCCGGCAATACCGGCGCCCAGGCCCTGGCGGTTATCATGCGCGGACTCGCGCTGCGCGAGATTCGGATCACACACTGGCAACGCGTCCTGCTCAAGGAAATGCTGGCCGGACTGCTGAACGGTGTCGCGATCGCCGTGGTAACCGGCCTCGGCGTCCTGCTGTGGAGCCATTCCCCGGGCCTGTCTGCCGTCATCGCCGTGGCCATGGTGATCTCGATGATGCTAGCGGGCCTGTCCGGCGCAGCGATCCCGCTGGTGCTGACCCGGCTCGGCCAGGACCCGGCACAATCGGCCTCGATCATTCTCACGACCCTTACCGACGTCGTCGGTTTTTTCAGTTTTCTCGGCCTGGCTACGCTCTTCTCCAGTTTGTTGTAAAGTAGGCAGCGGTCCCAAACGCACCGGGGCGTGACCCGTGCGCGACCGCCCAATCGAAACCAGCATGAATCACTTGCACAGATCCTTTGTCAGTACCATCACCCGGTGCCTGCTGCTGTGCCTGCTGATCACCGGCCCAGCGCCTGCGCAGCTCGCGCAGGAAGCCCCGTCGCAGACGGTTATCGGCGACAGCAAACAGCAGGCGGCTGTCGACAACCTGGTCACCATTCAGGCATCCATCGATGCCAAGCGCAACACGCTGCGCGACCTCAAAGAACAACTCAAACGGGTCGAGGAAACCGCCGACCGGCAAGACCTCGAGCAGCGTATTGAGCATTTGCGGAACGAGATAGCCGAGCTGCAACAATCCTTCGAGCACATCGCACTCGGCGGCGTCAACCTGTCCCTGCTGGCCGAACAGCCGGAACAGCGGATCGACTGGCGCGAGGAAGTCGAACAGATCAGTCGCCCGTTGCTGTCGACGCTCAAGGAACTGACGGCGAAGCCGCGCCAGATCGACAGCCTCAGCAGAGAGATCGAGCGCCGTGAGAACCAGCTGAAAATCATAGACAAGGCAGTGGAATCCATCCGAACCTTCAGCGCCCATGACCTGCCGGCTGCGGCAGCCGGTCCGTTGCAGCAGTTGCAGACCACCTGGGAGCAGCGCCGGGAAGACACGCAACGCGCTCTGGATATCTCCCGCTTCAAGCTCGACAGCATAAAGACCGAGGGTGTCTCCTGGCGCAGGGCCGTGTGGGAAGCGCTGACGGAATTCCTGCACGGACGCGGTCTGACCCTGGCCCTGGCCGTCACCGTCAGCCTGGTTATCTGGCTGCTCGCCAGGGGTCTGCGCTCACTCTATTTGAAATGGCTGTACCGCAGCCCCCGCGACAGCGGCGTCAAGCGTGCACCGCTGATCCTCTACAGCTACCGGCTGGCAACCGCGGTGCTCATGGTGCTGGCCACGCTGGTGGTCTTTTATGCGCGTGGCGACCTGCTGTTCCTGACACTGGCGATCGTTGCACTGGTCGGCGTCGCCCTCGCCCTGCGCCAGACGCTGCCGCGCTATGCCGCCGAGATACGGTTGCTGCTCGGCGTCGGCCCGGTGCGGGAAAAGGAACGCCTGGTTCTCGATGGCGTCCCGCTGCTGGTCGAATCGCTCAGCGTCTACTCCGTCCTGCGCAACCCGGCCCTAGACGGCGTCGTGCGACTCCCGCTGCACATGATGAACAACTACACCTCTCGACCCGCCGGCCAGGAACCCTGGTTTCCGTGCCAGCCGGGTGATTACATCCAGTTTGCCGGTGGCAGCATCGGCAGGGTACTGCAGCAGAGCATCGAGCTGATCGAGCTCAGCGTGCTGGACAGCCTGGTGCAATATCGCACTGCTGATTTCATCGGCCAGAACGTCCGCAACCTGTCACGCGGCGAATTCGGAATCGCCACGACTTTTGGCATCGACTACCAGCATCAAGCCATCTGCCTCGACATCGTGCCGGAACGCTTCCGCAGCGCAATCGGCGAACGCTTCATTGCGGCCGGACTCGGCACCGAGCTGCGCAGCGTCACGGTCGAATTCAAGGCCGCCGGCGCCAGCTCGCTGGACTACCAGATCTACGTGGTGCTTGCAGGCTCCGCTGCCGGCGCCTACTTCAGGGCGCAGCGCCTGATGCAGCAAGCCTGCGTGGATGCGTGCAACCGCGCGGGCTGGGTGATCCCGTTCCCGCAGCTGACCGTGCACACGGAAGCAACAACGACAGCTCCGTCCGCGTGATCGCGTGCAGGGCAGGTGCTTGGCCACGGCCCGGTGGGCTTTGGCATAGCTCCATCGCCCACCGGTTCAGGTCGTCAACCGACGGTAGATATCGGAGACCTTGAGCGGCAGCTTGCGCACCTCGTCGACCACCGCATAGTTCGCCGCGCCGTACATGTGCGGCAGGTAATCACGCGCTTCGCTGTCGATGGTGATACAGAAGGAATGAATTCCCATGCGCCTGGCCTCGATCAGTGCCTGGCGCGTATCCTCGATACCATAAGCACCGCGGTAGCTGTCGTAGTCATCCGGCTTGCCATCGGACAGCGTGATAAGCAGCTTGGTGCGCGCCTCCACCCGATCGAGCAGCTGGCAGAGGTGACGTATGGTCACGCCCATGCGCGTATAATCCTTGGGGCGGATGCCGCTGATGCGCCCGCGCACCTCGTCGCCGTAGGCCTCGTCGAAACGTTTGACGCGATAAACCTCGCAGCGTTTGCGGGTCATGCCGGAGAAGCCGTAGATAGCGTAACGGTCACCGAGCGTTTCCAGTGCCTCGCACAGCAGTACCAGCGCCTCGCGCTCGGCGTCGTTGATCCAGCCTTTAGTGGAACCGCTCATGTCCACCATGAACATCACCGCGATGTCACGTTCCAGCTTGTGCATCTTGGTGAACAGCCGCTCGCTTAGCTCCATGCCCATGGTGGTGTCGGCATAGGCCTCGACCAGGGCGTCGATGTCTACATTGTCGCCATAGGGCTGCTTCTTGAGCAGCTTGTCCTCGCCGCGCAAAGCCTCGAAGGTGCGGCGGAGGTGCGCAGCCAGTCCGCGGTACTTCACCAGGGTGTCGCGCACGAAGCCGGCATCGGCCGGGCTGACTTCCAGCTCGCGCAGCACCGCCCAGTTCTTGCGGTAGTTCTGGCGCTCGTAATCCCATTCGTTGTAGAGAAACGCGCCTTCCTCGTGGTAGGTCCCCTTCCACACGTCATCGGCGCTTTGCGCCCCGGGCGCTGCAGCTTCATAGGCGCCGTCACCGGCAGCATACAGGTAATCCTCCGGGATCTCGCCGAGATCCTGGAGGATAGAGGCCATCGTGCCCCGCACGTGCTCGGGCGGGGCGATCGGTTTGCCGTCGAGCTGCAATTCGAAGGCAAAGCCGTCTGGATGTTCGCTGGACTCGACTGTTTTCAGCTCGAATGGGAGGCGTCGTGGCTGCCCATCCTGCGCTGCCGGCTCGTCCGCCACTTGCCCCGCGTCCTGCAGTTCCTGCGCCAGGCGCAACAGGTGCAGGCGGAAGGCCTGACGATCGCTGTCAATTCGCGCGCGGCGTACCTGTAAGACCGTATCGGGACACAGCACACCCTGGTACATGACCGGTTCGGGCAACGGTGCATCGAACAGCTGCTGCAACCACTGCAGTGTATCCTCGACCCGCGCCTCCGGCTGATCCAGTGCGGCGGCTGCCGCGTGCCAGTCGGCGGCGAGCCCGGCCATGCTGTCTTCCCGGAAGCGCACGAGCTGCCGATGCTGGCCCGGCAGCATACGGCGGATGCATGCATCCAGACGCAGGGTTTCCAGGAAGTGGAAGCATTGCATGGCCCGCTCGCCGTCGGCATAGCGACCGAACACCTCGGCCAGGTCGATGCGCCAGGTACCGAACCAGGTCTGCGCCCAGAGGTGCACGACATGTGCCTTGTACAGCTGGAAGTTGTCCTCGCGCTCCGGGTATCGCACCATGCTCGCGGTCAGATACAGTGTTTCGGTATCGGTGTAACACCGCTCACCGCACTCGATCTTTAGACGTCGTCCGCTCAGGCCGTGCACGAAATTCTCCAGCACATTCACAACGTCGTCGAATGCCACACCGGTCTTACGTGCACGGTACTCGCGCGCGAAGCGCTCCACATCCCGGAATGCGGCCACCGCCGGATGCAGACCGCGCGTGTCGTAGATATCCATGCATGCCAGCAGCCAGGCCTCAACGCCGGCCAGGTCCAGCAGGCGCAATGCCGGCGCCACATGCGCGACAAAATTCAGTGCCATCCCGGCGCTGGTGCGCGCCACCACACTCACCCAATGCAGCACGAAATCTTGTTGCTCGCGCGTGAATCCGGCCAATGCCCGCGCCGGCTCTTCGGCCGCACCCAGAGAAATCATGTGAATGTCGAGCCGTTCCTCGAGCTGTGCCGCAGTCAGCGGCAGACCGCTGGTCTGCAGGAACTCGGTGGCATCGTACCAGCGTGCAGCAACACCGGCCGGCAGTACGCGTCCGCCCGCGGTCCGGGTACCGAGGTGCAGCGGCTCGATGGTACAGCCGGGGAGCGCCTCACGCAGCAACTGGCCGAGGCCTTCCGCCTTCCAGGTGATGGCGCCGCCGTCGGTCGACAGCCAAACCCCCAATGCCTGTTTCGACAGCAAGCGGGGCAGGTATTTGACCAGCTTTGCCATGTCGACCTCGCGATCCCACATCTGGCCGCGCGGTCCATGGCCGATGGGCGGCACCGGCAGTATCACCATTTCGAAACGCGCCTTGCCGCGCAGCAGATGCTCGACATGGTCCATCACATCGTCGTGCACGTATTCGATATTGCTCGACCCGGCCTGCAGTCGCGCCAGCGCGAGCATATCGGTGCTGGCATCGACATGTACAACACTCGCGCCGGCCGCCAGCGCCTGCGCCGAGACATACCCGTTACCTGCAAACAGGTTAAGCACCCGGATTTCATCGAGGTCGTAGCAGCCCTCGATACGCTGACGCACCCAGCGTGCACAGGAAATGTCGCGCCCATGGAGGCCGATGTGCCCCCTCCGACCCGGTCTGCATATCACTTCGAGGCCGTCGACCCGCGCCGTCCATTCGCGCGGCAGCCCGCCGCGGGTTGGCTGCCAGTGTCCCTGCACACCCAGGTCAGCCACGTAGATCCAGTCTGCATTCCAGTAAGGATCCATGGGTGCACCGGTCGCCAACCGATCAGGGCTGTCCACCAGGAACTCACCCCAGCGTTCAAGCCTGCGGCCGCCGCCGAAGTCGACGAGCTCATAGTCATCGACCGGTGTCGTGGCGAAAGCATCGCGCGTGTCGGATTCCGACACTGTAGGCAGTTGAACCATGAATCAGGATGTTAGCAGATCATCCCGGAGATGGATTAAACTAAGCCGCACACCGACACGAAAACACTGTAAAAACATGGATATCCCATGGACGCGCATGGTTACTGCACAAGGTTGCGGCCATCGTAGATCGCGCATGCCACATGACTTCACCCGCGGCAGGCGCTACGCTATGCCCCATTTGCAGGGATAGCCAGGACACCATCCGATGCGCCCGTACGGAACCCTATTGATGTTGTTGCTTGCCGCAGGTCCGGGCAACGCAGCTGACGCGCAGCCGGGGCAGGCGCCCGAATACCCGAATGCCCTGACCACCGTGCGTGATGCCCGCGATCTGGAACACAGCGCCCTGACACCCCCGCCGGAGGACCTGTACCGTCACGCCATCAGCGGCAGCGCACGTGACAAGGGTCTGTTCCTAGATAATCTCATGCTGGCACTGAACACCTATGGCAAGCCTGGCGCGGAGAATGGCAACTACCTGCAGGACTTCGCTGCGCTGTATACCACCCTGGCGGCCCTACTGCAGGATAGCAACGGATTTGTCGCTGAACCTGCCACCGCAGTGACCAAAGTACTGGCGCTCATGCAGGGTACCGGCGGCATCAAACCGGTGTCCGAATCCGCAGCGGTCAAGGGCGCCCTGGAGAAAATCATCGGCGGCAGCAGTAACGACGTGGTACGTGGCCGCGCCATCGACGCCTGGGTACAGATGTATCCGCCGGATGACGCGATGATGGGCTCTTTGGAGCAGATCCTCCAGGGCGATATGATCCAGTATCCGGCGTCGCACGCTGCAGCATTCCGGGCCTACGGTATTTACCGGCGCCGATACAACTACGAATTGCCGAAATCCACGGCGGCTACCGCCAAACACCTGCTGGAACATCCATCACAGGACGTGCGTGTGAAGGCCGAGTATGCGCTGGCGGAAATAAGTGGCGCCGCGGCTCTTCCGACTCTGATCACGCAACTTGAGCACACGGCTGCCGGCAGCGAAAGCCGGGTGCTGACCGCCTTGATCCTGCGCCTCGACAACAGCCAGGACACACTCGACAAGCTCAACCGTATCGGAACGCAGAACCGGGTATCCGCAGCGCTGCCCGCGAATGACGATCACACTGACTCAAGCAACACAGATCAGCGGCGACACTGACCCCCGGCTGACTACAGCCACAATTGGCATGCTGACCTCTCCGCTCGTCCTGCGCACCGCTCCGGCGGCGGCACGGTGCGGCCGCGCTGGATTATGAGACGGGTTCTAGCCTCTTACTGACGCAGGCTCTCGAGCGCCAGCTCTGCCTCAGTCTTCATACCGAACTTTTTCATCAGCCAGCTTGGAGGACAAAAGCCGGTGAAAGAGCTCTGCAGGCAGTTGAAACCGATGAACAGCGTCACCCAGGTCCAGTAGGGATGATGAAACAAGGCCAGCAGCGAGGTCACCATGACCATGATGCCGCCGAAGGCGAACAAGGTGCGCTCAACAGACATGAATTTCCCTCCATTTCGGTCGCGGCCGCGCGGAATTTCGTGGTGAATTCTAGTATAGTGAGCAATCTGCTCTCGTTCATCGATTTTTTGTTTTGTCGGCACCAGCAACTCATCACACTATGCCGGATTCACCCGGCGATCATGCGCAAGCCGGTCCATCATACGGGCTGGTGCTGGCGCTGCTGATACTGCTCGCGCTCGCCTTCCAGGGCAGCCGCCCGTTGTATGAGCCCGACGAGGGACGTTATACCGATGTGGCACTGCAAATGCTCGACAGCGGTAACTGGTGGCTGCCCAAGCTGCATCCGGAACAGACCCATTTCACCAAGCCGCCGCTGACCTACTGGAGCATCGCCGTCAGCCTGAGGGTGTTCGGGCGCAACGCTTGGGCGGCGCGCCTGCCGCACGCACTGGCATTTATCGGTACGGGGCTACTGGTGTTCGGTATCGCCAGAACACTGCAGCAGCCTGCTCCCGGCATTGCCGCGGCGATGTGGGCAACTTCGTTGGCACCGTTCGTTGCATCCAACCTGGCCACCACGGACACCCTGCTAGTGCTGTTCGAAACCGCAGCAATGGCCGCGTTTCTGCGCGCACTCACCGGCACAACGCCGCGCACTCAACAGCGCTCCCTGGTCCTGATGTGGCTCGCCTTCGGACTTGCCTTCCTGACCAAGGGTCCGCCCGGTCTGCTCCCGCTGCTGGTCATACTGACCTGGACGGTGTGGCAACAGCCATCGCTGCTGCGACGCCTGTTCGTCCCATGGGGTCTGTTGCTGTTCGCGATTACCGGTCTTGGCTGGTATGCGGGGGTCATCATCGGCAACGCCGGCCTGCTAGATTACTTTCTGCGCTACGAATTCGTCGACAGGATATTCACCGACGTCCATGCCCGCAATCCAGCGTGGCACGCGATCATCACCGTATACGGCGCCACGCTGCTTCTAGGCACCCTGCCCTGGCTGCCGCTAACGCTACTGGCCCGGCGCGCACACCGGCCACATCCACCGGTGAGGGCAATGACAAGGCTGCTGTGGCTCTGGCTGTTATTGCCGCTCGGCGTTTTCTGCCTTGCCCAATCCAGGCTGCCACTCTACGTGCTGCCGCTGTTCGTTCCGATCAGTCTGCTCGGCGCACCGGCACTTGCGGGGCTGCTCATGCGCAGGTCCCGGCTGGCCATTGCCGGAACCGGCGTCTGGGTTGCCGGCCTCATCATGCTCAAGGCCGCCGGTAGCTTTATTTCTCCGCCACAGGACGCACTCGCCCTGAGCCATGAGATCCGGCCATTGTTCGCCAGGATGATCACACCGCCCGATGAAATTGCCTTTCTCGGCACCCGGCCTGCCTATGGTCTGCGGTTCTATCTGGGCCTGCCGATCGAGGATGTGGCCCTGCGGGACAGCAATGCCGGCGGCGCCACGCATACCAGGCCCGGCGTCTGCACGGAGACACTCGAGGGCGATCATCCGCTGTGGCTGCTGCCGGCGCGGCTCGTTGCCGAGTTTACTGCCGTCAGTGCAGCGTGCGGCTACCGGGCACGTGACCTGGAACAGCCGATCCGCGACTGGGAGTCATTCGAGCTCATCGCCATACCGAGGTCCCCGCCAGCGGCCGCTGGCCCGCGCTGACGCCAGCAACGGCATCAGCGACGCGTCACCCAGGTCTCGCCCAGGCCCAGTCGGGCACGGAGGTCCCCGGCCTGTTCACTGGCGCTGCGATAGGAATCGAATCCCGAGACGCGCAGGCGATAGACGGTACTGCCGTTGACCTCGGCCGAGACCTGCTCTGCGATCACCCCCTGCGATTTGAATTCAGCCAGTTTACTGGCGGCGTAGCTGCTGCTGTTGTATGAGGCCAGGTTGATGACCCAGGCACCGAGCCCCATGGCCTGCTGTGCCGGTGCCGACGCATGCTGCTGCTCCGGTGTCCACGCTGGCTCTGCCGCAGCCGGCGGTGCCGGCTTCATTGCCTGGGCAGGCGCCAGCTGCCGCGTATATCCCGCCAGCACGATGCCCGGCCTGACCGGTTGGTATCCGGCCGCTGCCGGTTCGGCAGGAAGCGCGGTTACCGTGCCGGATTGCATTGCCTCGATGCGCTGCGCCAGCAGCTGCACGCCCGCCTCAAGCGCCTGCAGGCGCTGCTCGTACGAAGCATTGCTGCCGGCAAGCGGCAGTATCGGCGCGTCCGCATCGGACCTTGCCGGTCCGCCGGTGCTGCAGCCACCCAGCAGCGTTCCGACCAGCATCACCGCGACCGGCACCAAGCCCGGCTGCTCGCCCGTATTCCGCTTCATGGCTCCACCACCCCCTGCGCGACCGTTTCATCACGCCCGAACCAGCGGCCAAACCAGGCATGCATATCGTCTGCCGCCCCCGTCCCGCCCGACGCCTCATCAATCGCCTGTGCTGGCTCGCCATCGCTGCCGAGCAGCACCGGGACAGCGCTTCCTGCCCGCCCTGACCGTGCGTGCGCGCGGTCCCATTGCCGCGCCAGCCGCTGCGCCTCTGCCAGCTGCACGTCGTTGAGCTGTCCTGCGAGCTTGTCACGGTTGCGGACAGCGTTCTCGTTGCCACGGGCGGCTGCCAGGTTGAACCACTTGTGCGCCAACACGAAGTCCTGAGGGACGCCATTGCCGCTGACATAGAGATTGCCAAGATTGTTCTGCGCTCGCGGCTCACCAAGCTCCGCCGCTGCGCGGTACCAGCGCGCCGCCGCGTTATAGTCACGCGCCACACCGAAGCCCTCGCGGTAAATGAGACCCAGGTGGTACTGGGCACGGGGGTGGCCCTGCATGGCTGCAGCCTGCAGCCATCGCAGTGCCTGCACCGGATCCTGCGCGATGCGTTCACCGGTACGGTAGAGCATACCCAGGTAATACTGCGCATCGGCATCGTTCTGCTGCGCCGCCTGCGTCAGCCAGGCTACGGCCTCGCCCGCGTCCGCATCCAGTTCCTTGCCGTTCAGGTACATGAGGCCGAGCTGGCGCTGGGCCGGTGCATGGCCCTGCCCGGCCGCCGCGCGGTACAGCGCTACGGCCTGCCGTACAGATGCCGCATCGCTCTCATCTTGCTGCAGGTAGTGTTCCGCCAGGACAAACTGCGCAGGCGCCAGCCCCTGCCCGGACGCCGCCCGCAGCAGACGCACCATTTCCGCGTCATTTCCAGCGGAGACGCGCCGGGCTCGATAGAGCAGAGCCAGGTTCAACTGGGCTGCAGCATGCCCTGCCGCCGCCGCCATACGGTACCACTCCGCGGCACGCGCATCATCGCGGGGCACATCGCGACCCTGCGCCAGGAGATAACCGAGACAAAACCAGGCATCCGGATTGTTCTGCGCGGCGGCACGCTGCAGCCAGTCACGCGCGGCCGGTGGGTCGCGCAGCCGGCCCTGTCCGTCCAGCAGCATGATTGCCGTGTTGTATTGCGCGGCTGCATCGCCGGCTTCGGCCAGCGCCTGCCACTGCGCCAGGGCAGAGACATAATCACCCTGCTGCCACGCCTGTCCGGCCTGTTCCCAGTCGGAGTATGCGCCGCCGCTACCCAGCAACAACCCGACGCCCGTGATTGTCAGCGCACGCAGCAGATGCATGGCCGCAGCAGTTCCTCCCTGAGTGATGGCCGTATTCTACGCGCACCACCGGGAATTGAAAGTTGCACTAACGGCACAGCCGGCGACTGGCGATCACAGCCGCTGGCACTGCGGGGAACAATCGCGTGACGGGAATTACCAGGCTTTGCGGTATTCGAGCAGGACCATCCGGTCATTGCTGGTGGTGTCACGCAGCACAACCCCGACGGTCTTGTTATCGGTGAGATTGTAACGCTGGTCGGTTGCAGCAAGGGCGACGGCCGCGCCCACCACACTCACCGCCTGGCCATAGGTGCCTGCCGCGCCTGCCAGGCGGTCAGTATAGAGCTCCAGCTGCTGCCTGACGATATCCCGATTACGCTGCACGGTCCGGAAATAGGTATCGGATGGCATCGCTGCGCTGGTTTGCTGCCAGTGCGACGACTCCGTCGCCATTGCATGCATGGACCGCCTGTCCACTTCATCCGCAAACGCGGCCGTAGCACAGAGCAGGGTGCAAAGCGTGCAAACGAAGGTGTTGCGCATCGCCGATCCTCCATTCCGATGAAAACCTGCAGCTGGGCGGATCGTACCATGCCACGCGCTGCGGGTTGACCCCAGCTTAACGCAGCCACGGACCCGAACAATTGAACCTAAGTCGCATATTCGGAAAAAATATTTTAATTATTTGATTTATATGTATTTATTATGCATACGCCCCATGGTCCTGTCGTTTGACAGGGCCTATTGAGCACGGACTGACGGTCAAAAGCGTGCCGGGCGTCTCGCCCGGCAGGCGCCACCGAGCAGCGTACCCGCGCGGCACTCGCTGCCCGGTGGCAGGGGTCGTTCAATCGCTGCCGGAGGAAACCACCTCCCATGAGCCATCTGGATTGCGGCAGGCGGTACCATAAGCCTGTTCACTCCGGCCACCGATTGAAACCTGGTGCTGGAACTCACGGCAATAGCGACCACCGCTGGTTGTCCCTTCCCGGGTGGCGACCACATAGCCCCGTGCACCACCATCCTCCCAGTAAATCCGTTCTCCTATCGGCGCCGTGGTGGCACTGATCTGTGCCGCTTCGTGCTCACGCTGCTGCACCTCGTTCAGGTAATCCAGGAGTCCGAGCGTGATCGCGGTAAATGCCAGCCACTTGTAGGCATCATCGTCACGACGATAATGCGCATAACCCGGATACCAATGGCCGAAAGGACGCACGATCACCACATCACGATACCAGCGCACCCGGTCGTGCGGAATCGCACGCGGCTTGCCCCGGTAGATGATCCGCGGCGGCGACCTGTGATTGTCACGGTCGTAGTGATAATCGCGTTCGTAATGGCGGTCACCGGAACGATACCCGGGCGGATAGAGGTGGTCCCACGGCTTGGGGTCGTAACCCTCACGACTACGCTGCTCGGTGTAACTCCAGCGGTCCCTGTTCTGCTCCCGCTGAACATTACGATCCCGTTGCTCATCACCGCCCCTGGGGCGGCTGCGCTCATCACGGTCACTACGTTCCTCCCGTCCGCGCTTGCTGTCGCGGTCACCGCGGTCGTCGCGCCCGCCCCATTCGCGCCTGTCGCCGTCCCGGTCACCGTACCTGCCGCCTGGCGGATCGGCCAGGACCGGCGCCGACAGCGCGGCGACCAGCACGCTCGCGGCCAGTCCGGTAGTGCAGAGACGTTTTACCCAATTCGGGTTTGTTTTCATATCTGTAACCTCTTGACTGTTTGAAATAAGCCGGCATTGCCCGCCGGGAAAGCTTGCCGTCATTGGCTCCGGCAGATTATAGCCTTGGCCCGGCATCACTGCCTGCTAGCCGTTAACGCCCGACCCCGCCAGTTGGTTAACAGCCTTGCGCGGACTTTTTTGCGCCCCAGTCCGGACAGCACATTCTGTGCCGGGTCACGCCGTCACAGTCACTGCCGCACCGCACACGGATCACTGCAGTCATCGACACCGTGAACAAGATTCGCTCACAGCCGCACGATAGGCGATATAAACATGACAGCAACACCACGAACTCCGCCGTCTCAATGCATTAAGCGAATTCAATCACATTGAACGCACGCGATGCATTAATTGCAACAGGTATCTCATCGCGACAGTGACAACTATCCACGCAGGCAGCAACTCTGCCCGTTACTGTACTTCCCACGCTGGTCGCCATGAGCCGGCCACGCGTTGCGACAGTTACCCGTAGTCATTGGCGCCTGTCGGTACGGATTCGCCACGGCAACAGCAGCAAAGCCTGACGACCCGATACATGAATTGTTGCAACATCAACACCAGGGACAGGCCAACCTGTCAGGAGATATGCGATGAAGGTCAAACACTACATGCAGTTTGTGATCGGTATAACAGTGATTCTGCTGGGCATGTCCGGCGCCAGGGCAGCCAGTGTCGTTTATGAAGACTTCGGTGTGGTAACGGATGATACCGTATTCTCCACGCCGTTCGAGGTCACCACCCCCGGGACTTACCGGGCCGAACTGGTGGACTTCGAATTCTCCGCACCGTTCGACATCCTGGCGCTCGCCGTGACTCAGGGCATTACACCACTCGGCTTCGGCTTTGATACCGGCGCCTTTACCTTCAACGTCTCCACGCCTGGCACCCTGTATGCTCACCTGGCAGCCATACCGCTGGCGGGCCAGATCGGAACCTATGCGCTCCAGATCAAGGCTATCCCGATACCGCCGGCCGGACTGCTGCTGTTCTCGGGACTGATAGGCCTCGCCGTCGTCGGCCGTCGCGACAGTCGCGTGAAATCCGCTTAAGCGTACAACCGTCGCGCCGTTATTGTCAGTCAATGAAGTGATTAAGGAGAGGGACTCGTGCAACTACCGACTCATGCCGCGACTGCACTCTGGCCAGTGGATACGCAAGGGCTGTATGACTCGCCTGCGGAACCACCGCCAGCCTGGCTTTCGCGGCTCGATGTTGGCCATGCTCAGCCAGTCATGCTCGATCCTGGTCTGCTGCAGGAAAACCGCATCCTGCTCGGGAACACGCCTGGGCCGTTTGCGGAATCCTTCCACCTGTTGCGCACCCGGCTGCTGCACACCTTCAGGGAAAACGGCTGGAACAGCCTGGCTGTCACCAGTCCGCGCAGCGGTACGGGCAAGACGCTCACCTCCATCAATCTGGCCATCAGCATGGCCAGGCTCATTGGCCAATCGGTGCTGCTGGTGGATACGAATCTGCGCCAACCCGGGCTCCTGGCGCAACTGGGACTCGAGGAAGGCTGGGGACTGCGCGACTACCTCACCGACGACATGCCGGTGAATAACCTGCTCGTCCGACCAGACCTCTTCGAAGACCTGGCGATACTGCCCAGCGGTGAAGCACTGGAGGATTGTGTCGGGATACTCGGTTCACTGCGCATGCACCAGCTCATGCAGGAACTGAGATCGCGATCCGGCAATCTCGTCGTCATCCTCGATCTACCGCCCATCCTGGAATCCGGTGATGCCATAACGCTTGCGAGCGAGGCCGACGCTGCCCTGCTGGTCGTAGAGGATGGCGTGACATCACAACAGGACGTCACCCAGGCAGTGGAACTCCTACGCGGCACCGAGCTTGCCGGCACCGTACTGAACAAAGCGCCCGGAATCCCACTGGTGGCCGACAAGCGCACGCTGCGCGGCAGACTCTTTCCCAGGGCTGCCTGAAGCGACGGACGGGTAAATTGTTGCGGCCACTGCAGGGAGTAGCAGGCTCCCTGCAGCACGGCTGGCCGAGATGTATCCGCAGCGCTGGCGGCTCGGCAATATCCGGCAACAGAATCCCTCCCGGCTCGGATCCGCAGTAACGGGCCCGCATGTCACGCTGTTCGCGCCATTCTCGGCACGCATCGTAGCAGTGCATACATGATTGCTGCGCACCAATGCCGTGCCTGCTGGCTCCACCCCCCACCCCGCTGCTGCCCCCCAGATCCCAGAAAAATAAAAACTTGGCTGAAACGGCTGGCTGGCATGCAAATTGCCAGATAATAGTTGGCAGACGCACGAGCCGGCACGAGCTCGCCGGATGTGCGCTCCGGGATCAGCCGGACGCCAGCAGTATCCCGCCGCGCAGCGGGAATGCGCCGCGACGGGATGGGTTGCCGACACTACCACCCTGGAGACAGGAGGCCTGTCGATGATACGGACTATCTACTCATCCATCTGTGGGGCATTGATCTTCATAGCCGCCCTGATCCCAGCCGCAATCCTCATACTGGACAAGGCCGGGATCTGATTGCTGCAGGCCGGCAGGGCGACCACGAATCCACGGCTACCCGAGACCGCGCGAAGGGGCACGCGCGGTCGGACTGCCGGTCATTGCCACCAGCGCTGCACTTGCTTAACACCCGGCCGTACACGCACGCAGCGCCGAACGAGGCTGCATGTACCTGCGCCAACCACGCCGGCAGCGGGCCGTGACAGCCAACGATGGCTTGATTGCGGTTTGTCAACACAAGTCGCGCCTGCCGCTGCTAGACTCCCGCAGACGCAACGACGCCCGCCCTGTGGTTGCAATGCCACGCGGCGTCCGAATCCACAACCGCCGTCCACCCTTGCATTTGCCTGCGATATGGAACAGCTGATCACCGCGGCAGTCCGCCTTTTTTGGATCTGGGGTGCATTGTCGATCTGGCCGACACTCAGGTTCGTTGCCCGCATCCCGGGTGGCAAGCTGCGCGTCCTGCACTGGCTATTCTGGTTGCAGCTGTTCTGGCTTGCCGTTTGCCACATCGGCGCCCACCTTGTCTTTCAAACCGCCGGGGCCAGCTGGCTCGACAACTCCCATTACCTTGTCATCATCGGCACGGTATCCTGGCTCGCCGTCATACTCGCTCTGCTGGGCCTGAGCTTCCGCTGCAGGCAGGCTGCTCCCGGCAATCATGGCCGGGATGCCGGCACCTGATCGAATCGTCGCGGCACACCCATACTTTTCCAGGCAAAAAAAACACCCCGCCACGACTGTGTACGAGGTGTGAATGTGGCTTATCGGAAAATCCTTATTATCTGCGCCACTGGACTACCACGGTAACGTGATCCGCACCCTGCGTACATTGTCCCTAGGTACCAGCACATTCGGGAATCTGGTATGAGCCTGTCTCACAATTCCAAGCAAGTGGTATAGCTGATCGAAATCCGGCATTGCACAAGGCGCGAACATTGACCATGAGCGCGGCCGCCCGGAATCTTGATATTGGCTTTGACAACCGCGCAACCGCCCGGCAGTACCTGTATCAACTCACGCAGGGCCCGCGCAGCGCGCAATACGACAGTGCAAATAAAACACCCCGCTGCATCCTTGCGCGGGGTGTGCAGTGGCAATTTCGGAGGAGGAGGAAAGATGTGCCACTGGTAAACAGAGTAGCGCCGCCCGCATTGTGCGCCTATTGTCCTTTGGTACACCCACGCCATGGGCACTGAAATGGGAACGGAAAAGAAAACACCCCGTCACATCCATGCGCGGGGTGCTTAAAGTGGCATTATCGGAGGAGGATTATTATCTGCGCCACTGCCTGAAAACGATAATGTCGACTCGCATCCGCGTAAATCGTCCTTTGGTACCATGATGCATGCAAATCACCCTGGCGCGGTCTAGCGGAATTCACATACCTGGCAAGTCAGCGCCTGCGATTCCGTACAACCGCGACCGCCGCCATCATGCCTGCTGATGTTCTGCAGCAAACGCCGGATGCCTGCAGCTATACCGTAACGCTTTCAGGCCGCGCAGGGGTGTCGTACCGCCCAAAAGAAAACACCCCGTCACATCCATGCGCGGGGTGCTCAAAGTGGCTTTATCGGAGGAGGATTGTTTTATGCGCCACTGATTAACAGCATAGCCTTGGCATGATGCCGGGTATATCGGCCTTTGGTACCAGCAGCCGGCATGGAACCGTTCCCGCGCATAATCAGTACGGCAGAACAGGCCCCATACTCAGCAGCTACCTTTCCGACACGGCCGTCACCAGCATGGCGACGATCGCACCAGCGAACGCGAGAAACGTATCTCGTTGTGCATCCCATTCATCACCCTGAGTACCCAGATAGGCCGCACCGAGATCCGGGCTCACGATCATTGCGACCACACCCTCCATGACTTCATAAATCCACTGAACGCCAGCACCAGGACCACGGTCATGAAGTAAGACCAGCCCGACCTGATGCCGGTGACGCGCAGCAGCCACTCACGCAACGGATAGGCAATGAGCAGACCGAAGGCCAGATGCACGATGCGGTCATAATGATTGCGCGACAGTACCAGCACGTCCTGCAACCAGAACCCGAGCGGCACCTCGGCATAGGTATAGTGCGCACCGATCAGATGTAAACTCATGAAGCACGTGAACAAGAAATAGGATAACGATGAAAACCTGAACCGCCGGTACGTAGCCAGCAGCAATCCGACATAGAAAAACACCAGCAGGTTCTCCAGCAACCAGTCGCGGCGGTTGAAAGGTTCGTACGCCATGGCCAGCCATAGCAGCAGCAACCAGGCCGCCATGACTAAAACCGGGCCATGCCGTGATGGCACATGCTCGGACACAATTCCCCCCGGCAAACTTTGCCTGCTGGCCAGGCATGCAACCTGCGCAGCTCAAGAATATACTATCCATCGGAACCCGGCCGCTGGCAACCACACCGCATCGCGCCGGCCGTTGCGCAGATCAGCGAACACGTGGTCTGCCGCATAACCGGCCAGACCATAGAGCCACGACCGGATCCAGCATCGCAAACCGCTGCGGCTCCGGCCAGAACCGTGTCCGGCGTCCCGTCGTACGCGGCAATCGCACAGCGCGTAACGCACTCGGTGACAGCTCCGCATTATCCGGGTATGCGCGCGCTGCTGTACAGCAAGCTCGGGGAAGGCGCGACACCGCGGCAAGCTATTTGAGGCAGATTCCGGCATGCTGTGCTAGCGGCGACCATCGAGCACCCTCGGCCAACAGCGGGCTTACCTGGCCAGCACGCCCCTGGCCGCGGGTGATGACGCCGCAGCATTGCGGTCGACTGCGGCATACAACTGCTCCGGCAGGATGGGCTTGGTCAAGTAATCATCCATGCCGGCGTTGAAGCACGCCTCCCTGTCGTCGAGCATGGCGTTGGCGGTAAGCGCAACGACTGGCAGATGTCGATGCTGCAAGCGTGCCGCCAGATCACGGGACAGTTGCTCCGGCAGAACGGTCTGCTCCACGACACCACGCTCCGCCGTCCTGATGACATGGCACGCTGTGACGCCATCCATGTCAGGCATTTGTACATCCATCAGTACCAGATCGTAATCCCGGTCCGCGACTGCCCGCAGCGCCTCGATCCCGTTCAGCGCCTCCTCCACGCGATGCTGCCGGTCCTCGAGCAGAGTCCTGATGATGAAGCGGTTGAAATCGTTATCCTCGACCAGCAAAACACGCAATGATCGTGCGCGCCTGGCCGGGGCCTGGACGATCCGCTGCTGCTCCTGCCGCAGGCCGCCGGCCTGCAGCGCAGCCGTGAAATAAAAGGTCGCCCCCTGCCCTTCCGCGCTGCTCAGCCAGATCCTGCCGCCCATGAGCTCGACCAGTTGCCTGCTGATGGCAAGGCCCAGTCCGCTGCCACCGTGCTTCCGCGTGGTCGAGACATCCGCCTGGGTGAAGTGATCGAAAATCAGCGCTTGCTTGTCGGTCGGTATGCCGGCCCCGGTATCGGCCACGGTAAACAGCAGAACCATATCGCCATGCATTGCGGCGGGGGTATCGGTGGCTGCCGTCACCGCGATGCGCACATGACCCTGATCCGTGAACTTGATCGCATTGCTCACCAGATTGAACAACACTTGCCGCAGACGCACCTCATCACCGCTCACGAATTCCGGCAGGTCTGCCGGCACATCCTCCAGACACAGCTCGATCCCCTTTTGCCTGGCCAGGGGTTCCAGGGTTGCCTGGATGGCTTGCAGGAAGCCTGGCAGTTGGAACGAGACACGCTCGAGCCGCAACTGACCAGCCTCGATTTTGGAGAGGTCGAGGATATTGTTCAGCAATGTCAGCAGACTGTCGGCTGCGGCCCGCAATGCCCCGACCAGCTGTGCCTGCCGGCCATCCAGCCGAGTTGCCTGTACCAGGTGGCTGAGTCCGATGATCGCGTTCATCGGCGTGCGAATCTCGTGGCTCATGTTGGCCAGGAAGAATCCCTTCGCCTCGCTCGCCGCCCTTGCCTCCCGGGTCGACCGCGTAAGCCGGGTCACGAGCGCCTCGTTGGTAAAACGCAGGGTGAGGTTGTGCCGCAGGATGCGATGATTTTGCCAACCCGCCCAGAGCATGAAGGCAAGACCGGTCACCATGACGGCACTCAGCTCCTGGGACGGCTCCCCAGGCACGGCTCTCATGTTCCAGGCGATCATCAGCGCAACGGGTAGCGGAGTGACATAACCGATCAGCGCGGCATAGTTCATGACCAGGATATTCACGCCAATCATGACCACACCCATCGCGGTCACGTAGACAACGGACTGGGTATAGGCGCTCGCGAGCGCACCGGGCAACAGCGCCAAGGCGGCCCAGACCAGGCCCAGCAACCAGGTCAGCATGATGTACCACCGCGCGAGAACAGCATGCCCCGAAGCAGGGTCAGCCACCCGGCGATAACGCGCAGCGACGATCAGCCGTGCGCTGGACAGGCACAGCAGCACCACCGCCCAGGCAAGCAGATACGCATGTGGAACGTGCGGCCACAACAGCAATACCAGCAGGGATGCAGCGAGGGGGATGATGATGCCGGTACCCCGGGCGGTCTCGACCAGCAGCCGGTTCAGTTCTGCAGCGACTTTGCCGGCAATCGGCACGTCCTTGTCTGACTCGCTCTCGAACATAACTGAGACTGCCTTTACCTGCGTCCCGCCTGGAGTGCACTGCAACCAGCGCTCGCCTGGCAGGCCTGTATCGTCGACGACCCTCATCTCGGCGCACCACACTACCGGAGCGCTCGGACCCCTGGTACCGCAACCTGCTACCGATGAGATGCTGGCCTTCTAAAACAAGATGTTACTGAATCCCAACCCAGAGCCCCCAAACGTCTCATCCAGGCACACGAGGATCAGAGCCCGTTACTGTACCGCCCGTATACAACTACTACGAATGAACTACTACATCAGTAGACGGTTATGATCGCGACCAGCGCGTCAGAATACTGACATAAACTTTACCGGCTGTACAAGGACGCATCTCCGTATCGGCCACAGATCAAGCGTACTGCGACACGACCGGTCCGACATACGGGAGATACAGATTACGGCTAGAACCAGCAAACCCATCCGCGACAGACAGCGCCGTGACCAGCGGCCGCGCGCTCGCCCCCAGTCTGTTTGCCACCGCCGTTGCGGCCGAACTCGTCACCGACAGCAACCTCGTCATCAACAGAATCGGATCCCATGAGGGCAATATCTTCTATATCACGACCTTCAGCGGATTTTCCCAACCCTGCCAGTATGACACTGCCTACTACGCGACCGACAACCCGGACTGCGGTAACCTCTTCCAGATCGCATTGCTGGCAAAATCCCGTCGCCTGGTTTCGAGAATCGACTACGACTACTATCCGGTAAACTTCCTCTGCAAGATCAAATTGCTCGAGACGAAATAACCCGATGCGACCCGGCCCGTACCCGAACGCGCCGGCCTGAACTATCATCAATTTGGCCCGGGCGATACCATAACCGGCGAGCTGTACATACCCCGCACGGTACGGGCGGTTTGACACAGTCCCAACCCCTCCAGGAATGCGTGATACCCACGCGGGCGGTGCTGCCGTGAAGACATGCGCTATTTTGCTGGCCGGCATTGCGTTGAGCGCGTGCCAGTCTATGGCGACCAACGACCCTGACTCCATCTGGTTCCGCCTGCCATCCGGTACCCGCCTGGTGCTGAACCGGCCACTGACCATCCCCGCGAACAGTGCGCATGTCATGTTACAGCACGGCATCGCGCTCCCGGGGGCAAACAGCACCGAAGTCGCCTGCCGCTTCTCGGTCAGGGAGCTCGGACCACGCACCATCCAGCCGGACACCTTCCTGATCACCGGCTACAGCAGCCAGCAGGAATGGGAGCATTACCCGCACACGAAGCGCTACTACAAGACCATCCGTCTGCGGTCCGAACGCCAGCCCGGCGTACTTCCGCTGGTTTGCGAATACTTCGACTGGCCGCTCTACGGACGTCCGGTCACCCAGACCCAGATCGAGGCGGCACTTGGCGGGTATTTCAGCTTTCTGCCACCGGAATGAGCCTGCAGCCGTCGCGGCAGTTCGAAGCGGCATCCGCGATGCGGTCAACCCGGTGCGCGTTCGGTCGATAACGCTCAGTGCCCTGCGCCCCGAACACTACCCGTCATGCATCGTCCGAACCCGCTCAAGCAAATCAACCGGCTGGTGTTCTATGTCAGCCTGGTCCTGCTGGCGGTCTCCTGCTGGCACCGCAACGACTTCCCCGCGACGCTGACGCCGCTACCGGCCATCCTCGAACCACCGCTCCAGCAGGCCGTTCACGCCCGCCCCTTCCGGGTGACGCATAACGGCGCCGAGTACCGGATCGAGCCGCGCTATCGCTACGACCTCCATGGCCTGGTCGTGTCCTATGCCCACCATGACGGCAACTACAGCCTGCACCGCCTGTGGAACGATCACATCAATATCGCCGATGTCTGCGTGGTCTGGGGCGAGAATACCGATGGCGCGGATCTCAACCGTATCAACTTCTGGAATGGCAAATTCACCTGCAATTTCGAAACCCGCGACACCGGCACCTGGGAACGCTTTCGGCTGGACCAGGTCTCCAACAACCACCTGCTGACAACCGACACCCGGCTGCGGCAACGGGTCGACCGGCTGCGTATCGGCGACCAGATCCACATCCGGGGCTGGCTGGTACGCTACAGCAATGACACGGGCTTCTCCCGCGACACCAGTACCACCCGCACCGACAGCGGCAACGGGGCCTGCGAAACGATTTACCTGGAGGATTTCGAGATCCTGAGATCGCTCGACAATGGCTGGCGCAGCTGGCTCATGCTCGCGTTGACCGGGGTGATTTGCAGCAGCCTGCTGTGGTTGGTCGCCGTGGCACGTGGCCGGTTCTGACAATCCGCGCCGGCAGGCTGGCAGACAGGTCCATCGGCCGCCCCCCGATGGTCAGTCGGACAGGTAATATTCCACCGTGGAGACCACCCGCACCTTCTTAATGTGTGGGTTGTTCTGGTCGCGGTCCGTGATGCTGAACTGGCCCTGGGAGGCGCGCCTGATCTTGCCGAGGGTGCTGTTCGAGTCAGCCGCGAATTTCTCCGCGACCTCGCGCGCCTGACGTGTCGCCTCCTCGATCATGGCCGGCTTGACCGCATTCAGGCCGGTGACCAGGTATTCGGTCTGGGCCTGGTAATTCGCACCGCTGAACACGATACCCTGCTTGCCCAGTTCGGACAGGCGGGTCATTAGCGCACGCGCGGTCGCGATCTTGCCCGAATAGACGGTCACCGTCTGCGCCGCCGTATAACGGAACTCGGGCCTGTTGTCGCCGTACTGCTGCGCCGACTTGTCGGTGATGGTGGGCGCGGCCACGGTAATCTCACCGGCTTCGAAGCCGTTGGCCTCGAGAAACGACCTGATCCGGTCGGTGCTGGTCTCGATGGCATCGTACAGCCCGGCGAGGTCGTTACCGGCCGCGGTGAACTGGATCGGCCAGATCACGATATCGGCGCCCACCTCACGCTCCGACAAACCTTTGACGGTAACGCTGCGTTCATGCGCCTTGAAGTCGGTCAGGGCGTTTCCCAGCAGATATCCCAGCCCCAGCAGACCGGCGACCAGGGACAGTCCGAGGATGAAGGCAGGCGCCGAGTTTCGGTTATGCATGGACAAATCCTCGAGTCCGGGTATGCTTACAGCACATATAACCAGAAAACGTGTTCAGACACCACGCGGATGCGGCACATGAACACCGAAGAATCCATCTCCGGGACCGATGCGGAACAACCACTGCCCTTCGTGGCCAGGTCGCGTACCGTCGCGCCCTCGGCCCCGTGGGTCTGGCTGCGCGCGGGTTATGCGGACATGCGCCGCGCGCCCGGCATTTCGCTGACCTACGGGCTGGCCATGACCGTGCTGAGCGCCCTGATTGCCTATGTCACCTGGAAGTTCGGCACGCTCGGCCTCTACTTCGGCCTGGCGACCGGCTTCCTGCTGGTCGGCCCGGTGCTGGCCCTGGGTCTCTATTCCTTCAGCTGTCAGCTGGAACAGGGCAGGCACCCGGTGCTCGGCTACTGCATGCGCGAAGGCAGTGGCCACATGAAGGACATCCTGATCTTCTCCTTCGTGCTGCTGATCGTGTTTCTGATCTGGGCACGCGCCGCGACGGCGCTCTATATCTTCTTCCCGGAACAGGCCGAACACAGCTTCACGGACCTGGCCATGTTCCTCGGCATCGGTTCCGCGATCGGCGCGGTGTTTTCCACCCTGGTTTTCACCATCAGCGCCTTTTCCCTGCCCATGATCATGGATCGCAAGACCGACGCGATCACGGCCGTGATCACCAGTGTCAATGCAGTACTGCGCAACAAGCTGACCATGCTGGTGTGGGCCTGCATCATCGTCACCTGCGTGGCGCTCGGCTTCGCCACCGGCCTGCTCGGCTTCATCGTACTGCTGCCGCTGATCGGCCACGCCACCTGGCATGCCTACCGCGACACCATCGATGCCAGCGACTGGCCCGAGAACGATAAATACTGATCGCAGCCGGCCGCCGGGCTTCGGGGCCGTGCGGCGGAATGCTATTCGCCAACTATCCGCCTGCCGCTGCTGGACAGCCCGACCAGGCCCAGCACGCCAGCGCTGAACAGCCACAGCGTCGCAGACAGCGGCACTTGCTGGATATAGCAGCGGCGGTCGTCCGAGCAGTCATCGAAGAAATCCGCATACGACAGGAGCAGACCCCGGAACTCCGCGGGATCGAAGGCTGCGAAACCGGCGGCGGCATCGTCGTGCAAGCCCGCCAGATTGAGCCTGACGTTGCAGCCGCACTCGATGCGGGTAAAGACACCGCCCAGTATGGCCATATCGCGCGCTCACCCGGCACCCGTAACGCACTGACTCCCGGCTGGTTCAGAAATTGCGGCGCAGGCCGATCAGCAGTCTTTGACAACGGTATTCGCCGCCCCGACAGCAACGACACAGCGGGGCCCCGGGATCTGACATGAAATCACCAGTTTTCTCACGGGAGGTACGGGTCATGCGTTCCGCAACGACGGTAGTGTTCACCCTGCTGGCACTGGCCCTGCTCGCCTCAACCATCGTCCTGATCGAGTCGGGTAACGTCGGGGTGCGCAAAACCCTGGGCAAGGTCGACCCCGACGAGGTCACGCCCGGCCTGAACTTCCGGTTGCCGCTGGTGACGCAGGTTTCCGAATTCGTCGGCAAGGAGATTGCCATTGATCTTGCCGATCTCACGCCCAAGGCGGCCGACAATCTCTCCCTGCGCGACATGGATGTCACCGTCTTCTACCGTGCGGAGAGCAACCGCATCGCGGACCTGTATATCAAGTACGCCAACGCGCATGTACACGACTGGGAATCCGACAGCTATTTCCCGGCCTACCAGCTGGTATACCGCGAGGCCCGGCGCGCCGCCTATGAAACGGTCGCAGAAATCGATTCCCTCTCCATGCACAAGAAGCGTGACCAGATCGCGGTCTCCATCAAGGAACGCCTGCAGGAAACACTGGACAGCAATGATCCCGGGGTCTTCAAGGTCACCCGCGTGGTCATACGCTCGGTCCTGACCGATCCGTCCATCGAGGAATCCATCCGCGAGGCGGTCGCCAATCAGAAACGGCTCGAGGCGAAGCAGGTGATGGTCGAGATCGAACGCAAGAATGCCGAGATTGAGGCCATCCGCGCCGAAGGCATCGCCAGGGCCAACGACATCATCAACAAGACCCTCACCACCGAGTACCTGCAGCACGAGCTCAACCTGACCCTGCAGAAATTCGCCGAGACCGGCGCCAACACCATCGTGGTGCCGGCGAACATGCAGGGCTTCGACATGATCCTGCCGACCGACAGGCTGTCGCAGCGCTGAACACGACTTGTGCGGGCGGCCTGTCCGGCCGACCTCTCGCTGGCAACACCAGTCATATAACCGCACGAATCCCCGGCACGTACGGGACAGCACCTCCACCAACCCCGCGCATCAGCATACGGCCCGCATTCCGCGCTGCTTGCCGACAGTGCAACAGCGGATCCCACCCGGCGTCGATGCATCGGCACAGACCCGCCTGACGCCGCGGCAGCAGCTGCGGCGACGCCTGCCCTTCGTCTCATATCCCATCGCGCCTGCGCGGCCTGCCAGTATGGCAGTGTGCAGCGGCGGTTGTTCAACCGGATAAACAGGTTACGGAAAACCGAGCCGGTAGCCGCGACGATTGCAGCATTTTTCTGACGCCGTTTTGCCGGTGGCGTCCGCGGCCAGCCGGATTAATATCGCAGTCGTGGTTTCACGCATCACGGAGGAGACACGACAGTGACGGGACCACCGCTCCGAACAGGCGTCCCACCCGGACACTCGGCAGGCATGCTGCGCTGCGCCCAAGGCGGGCGACGCCGTCGGAACCCCAACATCTCGACAAGGAGTAACAGACAATGACAGCCATACAACAAGCCCTACCACAGCTGCAAGACGATATCACCCTTCCCTGTTATTCGACGCTGGAGATCCAGTACGATGGCGAACAGCGCCTCGCCTGGTATCGCATGGACGTGCGGCCGCGCCTGTGCTGCACGCCGACGCTCATCGGCGAGATGCAACAATGGTACGACGCGCTCACCAGCTCAGCGCAGCTTGCAGACGTCAGATATATCGCACTGGCATCCGCAGTACCGGGCGTATTCAACCTCGGCGGCGACCTGAATCTGTTTCTCGATCTCATCCGCAACGGGGACAGGCATGGTCTGCAGTATTATGCGACCTCCTGCATCGACACACTGTACCGGCACTACACACACCTCGACCGGGATATCACCACTATCACACTCGTGCAGGGTGATGCCCTCGGCGGCGGTATGGAGTTCGCGCTCTCGAGCGATGTACTGGTCGCCGAACGCAGCGCGAAGATGGGCATGCCGGAAATTCTGTTCAACCTCTTTCCCGGCATGGGAGCCTACAGCTTTCTCTCGCGCAAGGTCGGTGAAGTCCAGGCCGAGCGGATGATCCTGGGCGGCTGCCTCTACAGCGCCGAGCAACTCTACGAGATGGGGATCGTTCACGTGCTGGCCGAGGATGGCCAGGGCGAACAGGCCGTTCTCGACTATGTTCGCAAGGAGGAACGCGCCGCGAACGGCTACCGCTCGT
This sequence comes from Pseudomonadota bacterium, assembly GCA_041395565.1. NCBI lineage: Bacteria > Pseudomonadati > Pseudomonadota > Pseudomonadota bacterium. The sequence goes on from JAWLAI010000005.1 coordinate 149,290, forward strand.
TCCGGCGCGCCAAAGCGCATTGCAACCCGGTAAGCTATGCAGAACTGGAAGCCATCACCACGGCATGGGTCGATGCAGCCCTGCGCCTGGAAGAACACAACCTGCGCATGATGGAACGTCTCGTCAGCCGTCAATCCGCCAGATCAGGCCGCAACCGGGAACCGACCCGGCTCAGGGGTGTCGTGACGGAACGGCGTCAATTGCAGTGAAACCGCGCCAACGCCGGAAGGCGGCAACGGCGCGGCTGCACCGGGCATGTCGGCGTGGTGGGGATACGGGCAATCTTCCCACCGCGCCGGCCGGACGCAGCCGCGCGGCAGCATGCAACCGGCTGTGCAGTCAACTGCACAGCATGGTCTGCAGTGCCGCGCTCGGCAATGCATCGTGCACTAGTGCCGGGTCTGCTGGAGGTAGAGTTCCAGTTCCTCGCGCGCACCGCGAAACAGTGTCCCGAGGCGTGCCGCATAGTCCGCCATGCGGGTATGATCCAGCACCTGGCGCTGCTGCTCCGCCTCGATGCAGATTTGCGCAATGGCATTCACCCCTACCGTGGCCGCACTGCCCTTGAAGGCGTGCACTATCTTCAGAAACGCGTCCTGGTCGTTGGACGTGGAGACTTCCTGCAGCGCGGCCAGGCGCTTTTCCCCTTCGCCGATGAACTGCCGCAACACACGCTGGAGAAAATCAGGACGTGCGGCATCCCGTTCCAGGTTGGATAACGATAGTGTGTCGATATAACGCCAGGCTGTCCGGGCCGCGGGAAACGGCTGGACTTCAGCCTGACTGCCAACGGGTGCGAGCGCCGGCCGCAGCAGGCGATCGATGGCTTCAACCAGACGCCTGGCATCGACCGGCTTGGTCAGGTAATCGTTGGCACCGGCCTGCCGGCACTCCTCGATCGTACCCGGCAGGGCATTTGCCGAAAGCATGATGACCGGCAGGTTCATCTCGGTATCCATGAAGTGGTAGGCCTTGAGCACGTCCAGGCCGGAGATCTTCGGCATGTTCATATCCAGGATCACGAGGTCGTAATCGGCATCACTGTCGGTGAGTATATCCAGCGCCTCTTCGCCATCCGCCGCGATATCCACCCGGTGCCCGGCACGCTCCAGGATTGCCCTGAGGACACTCTGGTTCACTTCGTTGTCCTCCGCCACGAGGATGCGGGCGCTGTGCGCCTGTTCGCGTTTGCGCAGATAATCCGCCAGCGTGGCGACTCCCTGCGACAGCTGCCGCTCGGCGCAGACCTCGTGCACCGCATTGAACAGGAGTGACTCGTTGAGCGGCGTATACAGCACCGCAGAATAATCCGCTCTGAGCAGCGCGCGCATATCGTCCGACCGGTGCCGCGAGTCGACCAGGATCAGCGACAGTTCGGCGAGCGCGGCATCCTCCCTGATGGAAGCGGCGAATTGCGCAGCATCCATACTCAGCAGTTCGCGCTCGACGATGAGGGAACTGAAGGGCTTGGCCTGTTCGCACGCGGTAACGAGCCGCGAGAATACCTGCGCGGTACCCTTGACCGCCTCGTACTCCACCCGCCATCGCTGCAGATACCTTTCCACGTCCGGGGCAACCGCGTCACCCAGGAACATGAGAACATGCATGTTGGAAAAGCTATCTTGCGCCAGGGTCTCCTTGCAGACCGCGGGCTGGCGCTCAAAAGGTAGATCGAACCAGAACGCCGATCCCTCCCCCGGCGTGCTCTCCAACCCGATGCTGCCACCCATGAGGCTTACGAGCTCCTTGGATATCGCCGTCCCGAGTCCGGTACCGCCGTATTTGCGGGTGACAGAGGCGTCGGCCTGGACAAAACGGCCGAAGATCTTCTGCTGATCCGCCGCCGACAGACCGATACCGGTATCGATCACCTTGAACCGGATCCAGATGCGCTCGTCCCGGGCATGCGCCAGGCGATGCACCAGGACACTGACACTGCCCCGCTCGGTGAACTTGACTGCATTGCTGAGCAGGTTCATGAGCACCTGCTGCAAATGCAACTCGTCGCCCAGCAGCCTAAACGGCAGCTCCGGGTCAATGTGACAGGTAAGCACGAGCTCTTTCTTGCGGGATTGCGACTCGAAGATACCGACGGTGCCGTTGACCAGGGTATGCAGGTCGAACGGGACGGATTCGCTGACCAGCTTGCCGGCCTCGATCTTGGAAATATCGAGGATGTCCTCGATCAGCGCCAGCAGGGTCTGTCCCGAGGTCTGGATAGCGCTGGTGTACTCCTGCTGTTCACTGTTGAGCGGCGTCGTGGTGAGCAGGTCGCTCATGCCGATGATCCCGTTCAGGGGCGTGCGCAACTCATGGCTCATCTTCGCGAGGAAGCGGGACTTGGCATCGTTGGCCTCTTGCGCCACACGGATCGCCTGGTGCAGCCTGCGGGTCAGCGCCGCCATGTACAGCGGCACCAGTGCCAGCGCAATCAGGAGACCGAAGCCGAACCAGAGATGCTGCGACCAGAAGGGTGAGAACACCAGCACGGTGGTCAGACCCGCCGCGGCGAACAGCGTGCTCAGCAGCAGATATCTCTCGCCATAGCGAAATCCATTGCCGACGACGACCCACAGGTACAGGGCAATCAGCGGCGTGCCACCGGCACCCGCCAGGGCAAGGCCGTAGGACGCCCCCGCCATGTCACCGATCATACCCAGCACCCGCCGGGGGACATTCCGGGCCGGTGACAGCAGTATCCAGGTGAAGATGCACGCCGACAGCGCCAGATAAGCGCCGGCAAGCCGCGTAACAGCCTCCAGCGGAGTCGATAGAAAATAGAGGAAGATCAGACTCATAATGACGACTCGGATCAGCGCCTGCTCGTGCTCGCTGTCCGATCGTCCACGCAGACGATTCCGGGCCCATTCGATCCAGTTCATTTGGAAGCCTTTAGGCGTGTTCCTGGAAAAAGTCCAGCAGGATGAGAATAGTAAATGGGCCGGGCACATTTTTCAGTCAGAAAATGTACGTACGCCAGGCAGTGCCTGAATCACGCCATGATTAGAACTATCGAGCTAGTACATTTGTACTATGTATGACCATGCTGCGAACGCATCGCGATCTCCTGACCAGCGGGAACAGCGACACCATACCCAGGTTAAGACGATCCGGCGCCGGCTCACACAACGACCACCCGGAGCACCCGCCCGGACCCGGATCACGACATCGCAGCCGGGTTGCACCAGCCACCGGTCAAAGTGTCATGTACCGATACGCAACGTGGCTACCTAACTCACACGTCTTCGGCCCTGCCAGCAGGATAGTGGCCGGGGACCGGAAGTATTATGATGTTTGCGCCTGCACAGGAATCAGGGACGTCTCACCATGCGCAAAATGTACGCCATCGCATATGCCGGCGCGGCTGTATTGCTCTTTGGCTGCGAACAGCAGCACACACCCGATCTCGACCCCGAGGTGGGCATCGCCTGTTTCGAAGCGCATCGTTTCACGCTGACGCCGGGAACCCAGTACGAGGGCATCGACAGGCTCACCAGCGAGGCTGTCAGGATCAAGATCATGGACGGCGTGCGCGTAGCCACCATAGAGTGCCCGCTGAATCCGGACGGGACATTGCGGTAACGGGCACAGTCCCGGGATCACGGCTGCCCGTGGCAGACGTGCCTGCGCCACGGCAAGCCGAACAGCCCGCACGCGGCGCCTGATCCGGCATGCTACAGTATTCGCAGGTGCGCTTTTGTCCAGTCAGCCCATTGCGATAGCCGATGCCATAGCGACAGCCAAGCACTGGATGATGCGGCCTTCCATGGAGCAATGTTCTTGCCGTGGATTGCTTACGTTCTCGCCGGCATACCACATCTTGTGCCCAAGCTGGAATTGCTGGTATGTATTGGTTCTTTCCGGCCTTTATAGGCGGCTTCATTTCCGGATGGCTGGTCTGGTCAATTCGAGTTCCCAAATGGATGATATGGGCATATCCCCGAATCCAGGACCTAGCGGCGCTCAAGGCAGCAGCGATTGTCGAGCAAATCCTGTGGCCCGACGGTAGCTTGTTCAATCGAACTTTGATCTTATCGCGTTGAGAGCGCGAACAATTGGCCCAAATTGAGCGCGGTGCACTTTGATAGACCAAACGCCTGGCAAGCAGTTTCAGGGGAACATCTGGCCTGCGCAGCAGTCCATATGCCTCTGAACTGCTGCGTTTGGAAGCATGGGGTGTCGCACATGCTCTGCTGCAACCGGGCAATGCAGCGGTGACCGCAACCGGATCCTCGCAAGCGTGAAACCGATCCCCTTCAACAATACCTATCTGGACCTGGGCGAGGATTTCTACGTCCGCTCCCCGCCCACGGCCGTGGCGGATCCTGCGCTGGTCATATTCAACCACGAACTGGGCACCGCGCTCGGACTGACCGGTACCGGCCTGGACACGCCGGAGGGTGCCGCCATCTTCGCCGGCAACCGTATCCCGGCTGGCGCCGCGCCGCTGGCCATGGCCTATGCCGGCCACCAGTTCGGGCAGTTCGTACCGCAACTCGGCGACGGCCGCGCCCTGCTGCTGGGTCAGGTCACGGCACCAGATGGCACGCAGCACGACATCCATTTGAAAGGCACTGGTCGCACGGCGTTTTCGCGCGGCGGCGACGGGCGTGCCGCGCTGGGGCCGGTCCTGCGCGAATACCTGGTCAGCGAGGCCATGGCCAGGCTCGGCGTGCCGACCACGCGCGCGCTGGCCGCGGTGACCACGGGCGAGCAGGTCGCCCGGCAGGAATGGCTGCCCGGCGGCGTCATCACCCGCACCGCCCGCAGCTTCGTGCGTGTCGGCACCTTCGAGTATTTCGCAGCGCGCGACAACCAGAACGCCGTCACCCGGCTCGCCGATTACGTCATCGAGCGGGACTACCCTGACTGCCGCGAGGCGGACAATCCCTATCTCGCCCTGCTGGCAGCCGTCACCCGGCGGCAGGCCGCGCTGATCGCGCGCTGGATGCAGGTCGGCTTCATCCACGGCGTGATGAATACCGACAACATGTCCATCGCCGGCGAGACCATCGACTATGGCCCGTGCGCTTTCATGGACCATTACGCCCATGACCGGGTATACAGTTCGATCGACCGCTTCGGACGCTATGCCTACAACAACCAGCCGAACATCGGCCTGTGGAACCTCACCCGCCTGGCGGAAACGCTGCTGCCGCTGCTGGCCGACAGCCCCGATGCCGCGGTCGAGATGGCACAGGCGACCCTGAACGCCTATGCCGGTCTGTACGCGCACGAGTGGCTGCAGGGCATGCGTGCGAAAATCGGGCTGCGCAGTGCACAGGAGGATGACCGGACACTGATCGAGGATCTGCTCGATTGCATGGCCGGGAACCGGGCGGATTTCACACTCACGTTCCATTACCTGTCGGGACTGCCGCTGGACACGGCGGCGCAGGACACCGATGCACGCGCATTGTTCGCGGAACCGGCGGCCTTCGACCGCTGGGCGCGCGGCTGGCGCGCGCGGCTGCGCGGCGAGGGCAGCGGCGATAGCAGCCGGCAGGTCGCGATGCAGCAGGTCAATCCCGTGTACATCCCCCGCAATCACCGCATCGAGGCAGCCATCCGCGCGGCGGAGGATCGCGGCGATTTCTCCACCTTCAGGGAGCTGCACGCGGTGCTGCAGCAGCCGTACCTGCGACAATCCGGGGCAGACGCCTACCTGCTGCCACCCGCACCTGATGAAGTCGTTACGCAGACGTTCTGCGGGACGTGACCCGCGCCGGCAGCCACGCTGTCCCGCCTCCGCGCCCCGGCGCCGGCTGCTATACTCGTCTGGCAACCGTCGCTGCCATAGCTGACTCAACAAGGTGGAGGATTACAGCATGATCACACGTTCCGGCAGCCAGGCATGCGCGTTCGGGCTCGCGCTGCTGGCCAGTATCGCCGCGTTACCCGCCCGCTCCGCCGCGCCTGTCGAAAGCGAAGTGATCCGCAGCAAACCTGGCCTGCATGAACTGGTCAGGCGCGTGCTGGATGACCCGCACCGGGATTTTTCCAGTGTGCGCGGCCCCGACGACTGCGAGGACGAAGCGCTCTATCTCGGTACCAAGCAGGTGCTGGGTGACTACATAGCGGACCCGTCCGGCCAGCGCCCGATGTTGCGAGAGTACCTGCTTTCCGACAAGGCGCAGTGCAGCTGCACCCGGGCCGTCATCGGCAAGGATTTCGACATCCTGGTCGAGGATGTGGACCTGAACCTGCCGGAGTTACCCTGCTTCTGACCGCACCCGGGTCGGCACCGGCCGCCTAGCCGCCGGCCCACCCGATCCGGACCGTGCCCGGGTAGCTGCTGCCCCGTCTTAAGCCGCGTTGCAGATGAGTACCAGCTAGGCATCCCTGGGTCAGCACAGCCGCGTCAATACCGCGTACGCAGCTGCCCGTGCGTGCGCATGATTGCTTCCCCGACGGGTTTTGCCTAGTCTGGCATACGCCATGTCCAACAAGACCTTCACCCTGCCCGATACCCTGTACCGTTATCTGCTCGACGTCTCGCTGCGTGACGATCCGCTGCGCGAACGGCTGCGCCGGGAGACCGCGACGGACGCAATGGCACAGATGCAGAGCGCGCCGGAACAGGGTCAGTTCATGGCGCTGCTGGTCAGGCTCATCCGGGCGCGCAAGGCGCTGGAGATTGGCGTCTACACCGGCTACAGCGCCCTCTGCGTCGCCAGCGCCCTGCCCGCCGACGGCAGACTGGTGGCCTGCGATATCAATGCGAGCTGGACAGCGGTCGCGCAGCGCTACTGGCAGGAAGCCGGGGTGGACGGCAAGATCGAACTGCGCCTGGCGCCCGCACTGGAAACGCTGGACGCGCTGATCGCAAACGGGGAATCGGGCAGCTTCGATTTCGCGTTCATCGATGCCGACAAGGAGAATTACGCGGGTTACTACGAGCGCGCGCTGACGCTGCTGCGGCCCGGCGGCCTGATTGCCGTCGACAACACGCTCTGGTCCGGCCAGGTTGCCGATCCGGCATTCCAGGATACGGAAACCTGCGCGATCCGTGCATTCAACGAGTCGCTCCACCGCGACGAGCGTGTGGATATCAGCCTGATCCCCATCGCCGACGGACTGACGCTTGCACGGAAACGCTAGCGGGTTCCGCAGCCGTGGCTGCGGTACACTACCGGGATTGTCAGTACAGCAACAGGACCGCCATGGCGGCGATAATGACCAGAACAGCAGCCTCGACGAGTATGCCCCTGGTCGGAATCCGGGCGGGATGTTTGATCTCGTTGCGGGCGGAATCAAGGTTCATCGATGGTCTCCGTGCTGCACAGCCCTGTATATCGACCCCATGCCGGTACGCTTGACTCCGGGCCGGCAGCGCTCCCGCCAGGCGGTCACGACGCGTCCGCGCCTGTCCGCCGGTCAGGAGTGATCGTGACAGCCGGCTCCGGTTAACATCAGTACACCCCGACAAACCGCTGTCCGGCCGGCCGCAGCGCCGGGAGTCATCCGATGGATCCGAGACTACCGCCTTTTCATCTTGCCATCCCGGTACACGACCTGGGTGCCGCGCGCGCCTTCTATGGCGGCCTGCTGGGCTGTCCGGAGGGTCGCAGCGCAGCGCGCTGGGTCGATTTCAATCTCTTTGGACACCAGCTGGTCTGTCACCTCACGGCGGTGCTCAGCGGCAGCGACGTCGGTAAACATCACCACAACCCGGTGGACAGCCATGATGTACCAGTACCGCACTTCGGCGTAGTGCTCGACCGACCTGCCTGGGACGCCCTGGCCGCACGGCTACAGGCCGCCGGTCTGCAGTTCCTGATCGAGCCGCATGTCCGGTTTCGTGGACAGGCGGGCGAACAGGCCACGATGTTCTTGCTCGATCCGAGCGGTAATGCGCTCGAATTCAAGGCCTTCGACGACGTCGCCGCGGGATTGTTCGCGACCTGAGACACGCACGCACAGCGGCCGACCGCCGTCGGCAGCGCACACCGCGCTCTGCAAGCCCGCAGGCGCTATCCATCTACCAGGGCGCACCCGATGACACCCCGCCTCTGCCTGCGCCGCCGTGGCCCGGAGGCATCGTATCAAACACCTACGATGCGACGATCAGGCCGATAATCACGCCGGTGATCAACGCGAAGAAGGCAATCGTCAGTATCCCCAGCAATACACCGTCGCCGTCGCCGTGTTCTTGAGAATGTCTGCTACCCATACCGCAAGCCCCCGCCACACCATCAAGTATAGATGCCATGATGCAGAGAAATGCGCACAAAGCTTGGGCAAATCGGCATGCGCCGCAATCGCCTTGGCAGCAGGCGGATCACTGCACGTCCCGTGCACCCCGGCAGCGGAACCGGAGGCGGCGCCGGCCGGCCGGCAGAGAGACAGACAGACGCGGATGCTACGGGCGGCGCCGGCGCCGTATTCAGACGAGTCCGAGCAGCGCCAGTGCGAGCGTGACCTGTGCCGCCACCCCCGTGGCGAACGTCAGCACGCGCAGCACCGGCAGACCCAGGGTGAACACGATGTAATGTCCCAGCCGCGCGAGAAAATACACCATGCAGGCGACCACCGTTGCCCGGCTGCTGATGCCCGCCACCTGGAGCGCAAGCACCAGGGGCGCGAAGATCACGAGGTTTTCCACGGCATTGAGATGTGCACGCATCATGCGGTCCGCCCAGCGGACGCGGGTGGCGGTTTCACCCTGCGGATCCCACAGGGCGGTCAGCGGGCCCTGCTCCGCCAGGCGGTTGAGGATGTAGGGTAACCACATCAGCCCGGTCATCAGGGTCGTCAGCGTCAGCCAGTACAGTTCAGGGGCAAGCGGATGTGTTTGCATATCGAGGTGCTCCGGGTCGAGGGATGAGCGGGATGGTCTCAGTGCTGCGGTTTGCGCGGATACGCCGGACGCTGCTGCAGGCGTGCAAGGTAGTTGCGCAGCGCGGGGTAAGGCGCCAGCTGCTCGGGAAACCAGGCCAGGATGTAACCGGTCATGATGTCGGCGGCGCTGAAGCGGTCTTCCACCAGGTAATCCCGGCCCTGCAGCGCCTGCTCCAGCACACCCAGTGCCTGGCCGTAGCGCTGCTCCGCAAACGGGATGATCGCCCTGACTGCCAGCCGCTCCGGCAGTATCCTGCCATGCAGCATCATTTCCCAGGCGGGGCCCTCGAGCGTGGTGGCTGCGAAATACATCCACTGGTCGAAGGCGCGCCGACCCGGCCGGTCCGGCGCCGGCGCCAGGTCGCTGCCGGGCCCGGATTCGGCCAGCCATTGCACGATCGCGCCGCTTTCGATCATCACCTCGCCGTCGATCTCCAGTGCCGGCAGCTGCCCCAGCGGATGGATGGCGAGGTAGTCCGGTTGCTGCCCTTCCCCCCGGAACAGATCGATCGTCTGCAGCCGGTAGGGCAAGCCCAGCTCGTCGAGTATCCAGCGGACCCGCTCGGCACGGCTGCCGGACAGGTAATAGAGTGTCAGCTTCATTGCATCCCCCAGTAACTTTTATTTTGAAAGTAACTAGACTAGGACAGTGACTTCATAATTGCAAGTAAGTGTTATACTCATTTCTATCAACCCGATAGCGAATGACACCCGATGAACGACCGCAAGCGTTCAGCCTGCCCAGTGGCCTGTACCCTGGATCTGCTGGGGGACAAATGGACCCTGCTCGTGATACGCGACCTGCTGCTGGGCCGGCATACCTACAAGGAACTGCAGGCGGCACCGGAACGGATCCCCAGCAATATCCTGGCGAACCGGCTCAAGCGGCTGGAGCGCGAAGGCATCCTCAGCAAGACGCTGTACCAGGAACGACCGCCCCGCTACGCCTATCATCTGACCGCCAAGGGGCTGGACCTGGGGCCGGTGTTGCAGGCCATGCTGACCTGGGGCAGCACCCACGTGCCCGGCACCATGAGCAGGGAGGAGGTGCAGGCGCTGTTCGCGCGGCAGGGCCGGGATCTCGCCTGACCGGATTGCGCCGTCGCACCAGGCGACGCCCCGGTGTCTGTACGCAGGCACCATATTTTGTATTATTGCCGGCAGCACAGAGGGGGACTGCCGAATCATGCATGCCAGCGCCAGTTGTCGCTACAGCTTCCTCCGGCTGCTGCTGGCGCACTGCCTGTTCCTGACCGCACTGCCGCTCTGCCACGCTGCCGACACACCCGGCCCGACGCTCGCGGATGTCGACACGATCACCATCCTGCCGGTCGCCTTCCCTGCCGGCCAGACCGCCGCGGACAGGTCGGAAAACCTCGACAGCCTGTACGGCACGCTCGACGACTACATCTACAAGGCACTGCTGCGGAAACTGGCGCTGAAAGGCTACGTGCTCGACCGCCCCAGACAGTGGTCCGTTCCCGCCGACTGGTCGGTAGAAACGCTGCAGCAGCTGACGCCACAGGCACTCGCAGCGCTCGCACCGGCTTCCGCCAGCTATGTCGCATACCTGTTCGTCGAACAGGTCGATTCATCCTACGAAGTGGTGCACTCGGCCGGCTACGCGACGGTCTCGGCCATGATACTGCAGCGCGAGAGCGGCGCCGTCGTCTGGCAGCGCGGCGGCACCGGCTCGCATTCAGAGCACATCCTGCAGATTTTCAATCCGCTCAGCGGGCCCATCGGCATGCTGCTAACACCGGACAAGCATGCCGCCATCGAGGACGCATTCGGAAAACTCTTCGCCGAGCTGCCGGAACATAACTACGACTGACCCACGACTCGACTTTGGGGGGGAATGATGACAGCACGTGGATACCGCCACACGGCCCGTCTTCTGTTGGCAGGAATTGCCATCGCCGTTGCCGCCTGCAGCATCAAGACCGAGGGGCTGATACCCGACCGTCCGGTCGCGGTGACACGCCAGATCGACAAGACCGTCAGAGTGATGGAGGTCGCGGGCGGACACGCCTCGAAGTTCGGCCGCGAGGCCTATATCACCAACACGCAGTACCAGGAGGCGTTGTACCGGACACTGGCCGATTCGCTCCTCTTCTCCCGCGTGGTCGACTCCGGTGACGCGGACTGGAATCTGCACAGCGAAATCATCACCATCACCACGGAGGCCGGCATCAGCCCCACCTACGCGATCGTGGTGCAATACTGGCTCGTCGACCCGCGCACCGGCGAGGAGATCTGGCGTAAGGGCATCAACACGCGCCACCACGTGGAGTGGAACGAAGCCGTGGCCGGCGGTACGCGCGTTATCATGGCGGTCGAGGGCGCAACCAAAAAGAATCTGACGCAACTCGTGCAGGCTCTGGCAAGCGCCAACCTGCCCTAGCCCGCGCAAGGGAGGCCGGAACATGGATGCACGGCAACGGCGAAGACGGCGCAGCGGGACGCGAGCCCGCCGCCTGCGCCGGCGTATCCGCAGATACCGCCTGCTCGGCTTCTCCGTGGCCGCGCTGCTGGCCGGAACCGCCCTCTGGTCCTGCTCCACCAGCCCGCCGCACAACCTGCACGACAGCTGCGATATCTTCGACGACAAGGGTGGCTGGTACAAGGACGCCAAGCGTGCCTACCAGCGCTGGGGTGTACCGATCCACGTGCAACTCGCGATCATCTACCAGGAATCAAAATTCGTGGACGACGCCAAGCCGCCGCGCGACTATCTGCTGTGGGTCATCCCCTGGGGACGCGTGTCCTCCGCCTACGGCTACGCCCAGGCCAAGGACGAAACCTGGAACTGGTACCGGAAGAAATCCGGCAACCGTTTCGCGGACCGTGACGACTTCGCCGATGCCGTCGATTTCATCGCCTGGTACGGCAATATGAGCCACGCCATGCTGGGTATTTCCAAATGGGACGCCTACCACCAGTACCTAGCCTATCACGAGGGTCAGGGCGGCTACAAGCGCAGGACCTACAACAGCAAGCCCTGGCTGCTGCAGGTTGCCCGCCAGGTGGACAGCCGCGCCAAGGAATATCACACCCAGCTGGCACGCTGCGAAGACGATCTCGACAGCAGCTGGAGCCTGTGGCCGTTCTGAGGGCGGAGCAGCGCAGCCAGCGGCTGCCCGCACCTGCGGCAAGGTGCACTGCACTGACCGGTGACAGCGCGTGGCGGTGACTACCGCTCACTCGCGACCGCCCTGATCGCGCAGCAGGCGCGCTGCCGGATCCTGCCGGTAGTACTGCACCAGTTGCGCGTACACGGCCGGATAGGCGGCATGCAGCAGCTGCGGGGCCTCGAAGAAGTATTCACTGAACACGGCGAAGCACTCGGCGGGCGATTCGGCCGCATAGGCGTCGAGCGGCGTATCGAGGTCATGCGCGAGGCGTCGGTGCATATCCTCGTAGGCACGGGTGAAGGCGGCGGTCCAGTCAGCCATCGACATATCGCGATGCAAGGGCGGAAACCCGTTCACCCTGCCGTTGCGCATGTCCAACTTGTGCGCGCACTCGTGGATCACCACGTTGTAGCCTTCCCCGGCGGACTGCGCATGTACGTCGGCCAGCGAGATCACGAGCGGGCCGCGCTCCCATGCCTCCCCCGCGCGCAGGTCGCGCCCGCTGTGCACGAGGCCCGTTTCGTCCTCTTCCTCGAATTCGACGATGAATTCGTCCGGGTAGACGATCACGGTGGCCCATTCGTCGTAGAGCCCGAACCCGAGATTCAGGACCGGCAGGCAGGCACTGACCGCGATGAGCAACCGGTCCGATGGCGCCACCGCGCCGCCAGCGGCCGCCTCGAACACCTTTTCATGCAGGAACAGGGTCACCAGCCGGCGCAGCCGTTCCCGCTCCGCATGGTTCAGGCCACGACAGGCAGGCACGTACCCAAGCATGGCGCCGAAGTCGACTCCGGAAACCAGGTGCTCACCCAGGTAGCGTTCGCGCCGCCAGCGCTTAAACCAGGCGAGCATGGCACCACTTCACGACCCGGCACCACCGGATACACATGAGACAACGCTCCCCCCGCATGACCGAGCCGCAGGGCGGCGGCATAGGTCTGTCATCAGACTACCCCACCCTGTTCAGCACGGTGGCACGGGCTGCGCCACAGTCCGCGCCGCACCATGCCTGCCACGGGCGCAGCTGCCCGGCTGTTGCGCAATCGTCGCAACCGCACTCAAGTCGGCGGACCGCCGGCCGATGATGGCTTGTCTGGAAATGTGGGGGGACATTTCTGTGATCAGGAATATCTGCGCAGGTGTCTGTGCCGGCATGATGCTCATCATGGCGGCAACACCGGTCGTCATACTCTTCGTCGAACACGCCATCTTCTAGGCGAACGGGCGGGTGCATGTCCCGCACGCGCGCGTGGCGCATAGACCTGGAGCACCGCGCGCCGGGGCTGCTCCCTGCGCGCCGCCGCAAGACAGCGGAAAGCGCGCACCACCGGAACGCCTGCCGTGCATCATCCCGGCGCCGGCGCTCCTCAGAACAGCGCCTGCTGCGCTGCTGCGCCAGGCCGCCTGAAGTGCCGGGTCTCGAGCGCCGGCAGCGCTTGGAATCCCAGGCGCTTCCGCGCCAACGCAAAACGCCGGGCCAGCATGTCCGCATAAGCGCCGCCACCGGTCATCCGGGTGCCGAAGCGGGCAGCGTAGAGCTTGCCGCCATGCGCCTCGGACATGCGCCGGAACACGTGCTGCGCCATGCCCGGCCGGTACGCCTCCAGCCACTCCCGGAACAGATCCTTGATTTCATGGGGCATGCGCAACAGTACATAACCGGCATCCTGCGCACCGGCCTCCCGCGCCGTCCCGAGCAGGGTTTCGAGTTCGCCGTCCGTAAGTACCGGGATCAGCGGCGCGACGAGGACGCTGACCGGTACCCCGGCCGCTGCCAGGGTGCGCATGGTCTGCAGGCGACGCTGCGGTGTGGCGGCGCGCGGTTCCATGCTGCGCGCGAGTTCGCCCTGCAGGGTGGTGAGGGAGACGGCAACCTGAACCAGCCCCTTCTGCGCCATCGCCGCCAGGAGCTCGATATCCCGCTCGATCAGGGCCGACTTGGTCACCACCGAGCAGGGATGGTCGCAGTCGTGCAGAACCTGCAGCAGCTGCCGGGTGATCCGCAGCCGTCGCTCGACCGGTTGCCAGCCGTCGGTATTGATGCCGAGCGCGATGGGTCGACAGCGATAGCCGGGGCGCGCCAGTTCCGCCGCCAGCAGTCTGCCGGCGTCGGGCTTGCAGAACAGGCGTGTTTCGAAATCCAGGCCGGGCGACAGTCCCAGCCAGGCATGCGAGGGGCGGGCGAAACAGTAGACACAGCCATGCTCGCAGCCGCGATACGGATTGACCGACAGCTCGAAGGGGACATCCGGCGAGGTATTGCGCGTAATGAGCGTGCGTGCCGTATCCCGGCACACACGCGTGCGGTTCGCTGCGGCGGATTCGGTCTCTTCCGCACGCCACCAGCCGTCATCGACCGGCACCTGCCGGCAGGTTTCGAAGCGCGAGGCGTGATTGCTGAGCGCACCGCGCCCCTTCCCTGCCCGAAACGGTATCTCGTCCTCCACCGCATGCTCCGTGTGCAACAGCCAAGAACCGGTGTACAGTAGCACAGCGCGCCAGGACTGGTATCCCGACGCCGCAGCAAGGAATACGTCAATCAGCGCGCCGCGGCACATCCTCCCGGCTTGCGCCCGGATGAACCGCCGCCGTCAGCACAGGTGAAACCACGATGAGAGCGCAACCGGGACCCGGAGTCGCCGCCCTGTTACTCGCCCTGCTCGGGCATGGCACTCACGCCGCGGGCATCGATCTGGACTGCGAGACCCGGTCACGGCAGACGCTCGAACGTCTGGATGCCGCGGGCCTGCTGAACCGGGACGAACCCGACCGGCAGCGGGCGCTCGCCGTCATCCTGGAACAGTGCCGCGGCACCGAGGCCACGGCCCGGCAGCAGCACGAGACCGGCAAGCAGGAGGCGCTCGACAATTGGTTCTTCGAGCAGCATACCGAGAAGGAAGGGAACAGGCGCCTGCAGCGGCTGAAGCGCTGAGCTCGACCCGCCGGGTCGTTCAACACGCCGACTGGACGGCCTGCGACAGCTGCCTGTTGATCAAGGCCAGCAGTTCGTCCGCGGCAACCGGTTTGCGGATCACCTCGAGGCGATCCTGCCTGGCCTCCTGCTGTATCCGCGGGGAGATATCGCCGGTGAGGATGATGCCGGGGATCGCGGCCTGCGTGAGTTCCCGCACGCCGCGCATCACGTCGATCCCGGACCGGTTCATGGGCAAGCGGTAATCGGCGATAACCAGATCCGGCACGACCGCAAGCGCCTGACACTGCCGGTATGCCTCCTCGATATCCGCCGCGGCATGGACTCGGAAATCGTAGAGTTCCAGCATGTCGCGCATGGCCTCGCGTACTGCCCGCTCATCCTCGACCAGCAGGATAGTCGCTTCCCGGTGGTCGTTACCGACCAGCTTGCCCGCGTTGCCTGCCTGCAGCGCCCGCACCGGCGTGGTACCGCGCGGGACCTCCACGGCAAACAGGGAACCCTTGCCCGGGATGGACCGCACGTCGACATGATGCCCCAGGAACCGGGCCGAACGCGCGACGATCGCGAGCCCCAGCCCCCAGCCCTTGCTGCGGTCCCGGGCGGGATTGTCGAGTTGATAGAATTCCTCGAAGATCCTCTCGATCTGCTCGCGCGGGATACCGATGCCCGTATCCCAGACCTCGATGCGCAAATGCCCGCCCCGACGCCGGCATCCCAGCAGGACTCTGCCGTGTCGCGTATAGCGGATGGCGTTGGCGAGCAGATTGCGGATCATATGCTCCAGCAGTACGGGATCGCTGCGGATAACGGCGCCCGAAGATACCACGCGCAGCTCCAACCCGCTGTTGCTGGCATGGTTCATGAAGTCCAGCCGCAGCCGGTCCAGGAGCTCCGCAATCGGAAATTCCCTGACATCGGGCGCGACTACGCCACTGTCGAGCTTGCTCACATCGAGCAACGCATCCAGCAGGCTTGCCATCACGCTGATCGTGTCGCGCAATTCCTGCACGGCCCTGGCACGGGTCGGTTCCCCGTCGGCCTGCGCGAGCACCGCTGTCAGGAACGAGATCGTCTGCAGGGGCTGACGCAGATCGTGACTCGCGGCGACCAGGAAACGCGACTTGGCCGCGTTCGCCTCGGTAAGATCGGCCGTGCGCTCGGCGACGCGGCGTTCGAGCTGCGCGTTCAGCTTCTCGATGCGCGCCTTTTCGGTATCCAGGTGGGCGATGAGTTCGCTGTTCTGGAACTGCAGCAGCAGGCTGCGCCTGACCGTCGCATGCATCCGCAGCGCGTTCAGTGACAGGAAGGCGAGAAACAGGAACATGGCGCCGGAGATGGTCGCCTCGGTCTTGTTCCCCGCGATCAGCATATAAGAAGCCGCAGGGACCAGCGCGGGAAGCGAGAACGAGAAGAAGGCACCCTTGACGGCGGCGAGGGATGCGACCGATCCGGCGGTCAGGCCGCAAACCCAGAGCACCGCGATCCCGATATGGAGGGTCGAGCCGCGGGGCGCGAGCAAGAGGATTACCGCATCCCAGACGATGCCGGATACCAGCGCACCGGCAATGAACCAGGCCAGCCAGTAACCGGATTGCTGCAGTCTTGCGCGTGACTGCCGGTACCTGTGCACCAGGAGGCCGCGCGAGAGCGTGGTGAGGGTGAGCACTGCGAGCCAGCCGCTCAACACCGGTGCGGGCGTGACCGACCACAGTAAGGTAGCCAGTATCAGCGCGGCGACGACGGATGCGGTCAGCGCAATGGGCAACTGGTCATACAGGACCTCGACCTGCTGCGCGCGCAGCCTGCCCGCCGCGCCAACCGACGCCGGGCGCGGACCATCTTCGCCTGCAGTGACGTGGCTGCTCTGCATCAGCTGATCCTGCATGAATAATCAGGATATTAGCACTGAACGCCGGGGCGCGCCCGCATGGACGCAGGCGCCAGTCGGCACGGCAAACAGCGAGCGCCGACAAACAGTAATACGGCTTCCCCGCTTGTGCATAACCGTGGCAAACGCGCGTTCCGGCAACGGCGACCGCGCGTCCCCGTCACGTCCGGGATACGCGTGAACGGGCGATGCATCGCCCGCAAGGCGCACGGCATGCCTGCAGGTACGCCGTCACGCGTGCCCGTCTTCCACGTGCAGCACCGTGCCTGTCTCGTCCACTACGCGTACGCCGACGGGAATGCCGTCACGCACGGCCTGGGTCACGACGCAGTAGTCCTCGAACAGGCTGAAGCAGCGCGCCAGGCGCGCGCGGTCCGCGGGAAGGCCGGCGAGTGTCAGGTCAACGTCGATACCCATCAGGCGCAGGCGACCCTGTGCGTTGCGGCCGACGCTGCCGGTCACCGTGGCGCTGATTCCGCCCGGCGCCTGGTGACTTTTCTGCAGGCAGAACAGCAGGCTCGCACTCAGGCAATTGGCGACACCGGCGGCGATCAGGCGCGCGGCGTTGGGTCCGGCCTGGCCGCCGAGCGGGGCTGGCTCGTCGAGCAGCAGGTCGGGGACATCGGGCCAGTCGAACCGGACCCTGAACTCGAAGTTCTCCACCTGTTCGAGGTGGAGCGTGAACTGACGGATTTCGGACATGGCGGCAGGTATCCTCGGCTTGATGGAGTCAATGCTGGGTTGCGGCCGATTATAGGGACAATTTCCGGCTGCCGGTGCCGTGCCAACCGGCAGGCAAGGGCCGGGCAGGCGGCCGCGCTCCGGTAAAATGACCGGGACAGGCGCCGAAACAAGCGGTATGCAAGGCTCAAATCCGGCCGATCTAACCGTTTCCGGCGTCCCGAAGCCGGTTCCGGTAGGATATATTGCTGACGTTGCACAGCAGCCACAGTACCGGCCACCGGGCTGCTGCAGCACCGCCCGGGCGTCGATCTACACGCCCTGATCGGGTAGGGTATCAGATTGAAGCCATAGACCCAGCGCTGTCTCCGGCCACTACACCATCCCTTCCCCGGACGACAACGGGAGCAGAACATGAGCAAACATATCGGCATCCTCACCGCGGGCGGCGACAGCCCCGGCCTCAACGCCGCGATCAGGGGCGTCGCCAGGGCGGCCCTGAAGGAATACGACATGCAGGTGATCGGCTTCCGCGACGGTTTCCGCGGCCTGGTGGAGAACCGTACCGTGCGCCTGGAAAGCAATTCGCTGGCCGGTATCCTCACCGTCGGCGGCACCATACTCGGCACCAGCCGCGACAAGCCGCACAAGATGAAGGTGGGCGGGAAGGTACAGGACATGACCGATGTCATCGTCGAGAACTATCACGCCAACCACCTGGATGCGCTGGTCTGTCTCGGCGGCGGCGGCACCCAGAAGAACGCGTTGCAGCTGAAGCAGAAAGGCCTCAACGTGGTCACCCTGCCCAAGACGATCGACAACGATGTCTACGGCACCGACGTCACCTTCGGGTTCGATACCGCGCTGGGCATCGCCACCGACGCCATCGACCGCCTGCACAGCACCGCGCACAGCCACCACCGGATCATCGTGGTCGAGATCATGGGCCACCGCGCCGGCTGGCTCGCACTGGGGGCGGGTATCGCCGGCGGCGCCGACGTGATCCTGCTGCCCGAGATTCCCTACGACATCGACAGCATCGCCGAGGCAGTCCTGCGCCGCCGGAAGAGCGGCAGGAACTTCAGCATTGTCGCCGTCGCCGAGGGCGCGATGTCACTGGAAGAAGCAGGGGAAATGCGCGCCGCCCGGCAGCAACTCGAGGCGGCCGTCGACAGCGACGACAAGAAGTCGCGCAAGTTGGTCAAGGACAAGATCCGCAAGATGGAGGCCGGGCGCGGCGATCATGCCCTGAAGCTGGCTCACCAGCTCGAGAAGCGCACCGGGCTGGAAAGCCGCCCGACCATCCTCGGCTATCTGCAGCGCGGCGGCACGCCGTCGGCGGCCGACCGGCTGTTGGCCACCCGCCTCGGCACCGCCTGTGCCGATATGATCCATGCAGGTATCAGCGGTGTGATGGTGGCCGCCCGCGGCGAAGGTGTCGAGGCCATGCCGCTGGAGGAGGTGGCAGGCCGCAAGAAACTGGTGCCGCTGGATCATCCCTGGTTGGTGAGTGCGCGCCGGGTCGGCACGAGCCTGGGAGACTGACCGCAGGCAACCAACCACCGGCTGTTGCATTCCGCACCGGGACCATCAGGAGGCCGCCACGGCATGCCGGCAGTGCGCACGGCCCATGCCGGCCAACCAGGACTCACCGGTGCAGCCTTGGCGCAGGCACTTCTGTTCGTGCACCCATCCGAATGCACCCATTCCAACGACACCGGCATAGGGGCGCACACGCAGTGCAACCCGTACCGGGTGCGGCTCCTTGTCATGCCCGGTCGAGTCTGCGGCTGTCACCAGACCTGCAGTCGGCACGCAGCGGCCGACCGGACCGCGCCAGGCGCAAGGCCGTGAAATTGTGGCGTACCCCCTATAAATCCGGACTGTTTCCTGTATAGTGTGCCGCATATCCCGTGCACTTCGGTCTGCATGGAGATCCCCGCGGCAACCCATCCGGATCGCCTCGTTCAATTAACCGCATTCTGCCTGGACCGTCCCGTCTCCACAGCCGCAGGCCGATTCAGGAGTCATTCACGCATGTCATTCAATACGCTCGGCCTGTCGGCCGAACTGCTGCGCGCGGTCGCCGACCAGGGCTATCAGGAAGCCACGCCGGTACAATGTGCCGCCATCCCCGTCATCCTGGAGGGTCGCGACATTCTAGCCGGGGCGCAGACCGGGACCGGCAAGACCGCCGGCTTCACGCTGCCGCTGCTGCAGCGCCTCAATGCGAATCCGCAGCGTGGCAGGCAACGCCGGCCGGTGCGCGCGTTGATCCTGGTCCCCACCCGCGAACTGGCTGCGCAGGTGGGCGACAGCGTGAGCACCTACGGCAGATACCTGCCGCTGACTTCAGCCGTCATCTTCGGCGGTGTCGGCATCAATCCCCAGATCCAGATGCTGGCGCGTGGCGTGGATATCGTGGTAGCGACGCCGGGCCGCCTGCTCGATCTCGTGTCGCAACAGGCGCTCGATCTGTCCGCTATCGAGATCCTGGTGCTGGACGAGGCCGACCGCATGCTGGACATGGGTTTCATACGCGATATCCGCAGGATCATCGGCCTGCTGCCGCAGCGGCGCCAGAATCTGCTGTTCTCCGCCACCTACTCCAGCGAGATCCGGAAACTCGCGGACTCGCTGCTGGTCAGCCCCGCGCTGATCGAGGTGGCCCGTCGCAATACGGCGGCCGAACTCGTTTCACAGGTCGTGCATCCGGTGGAACAGCAGCGCAAGCGCGAACTGCTGTCGTTCATGATCGGGTCCCAGAATTGGCGCCAGGTCCTGGTATTCACCCGCACCAAGCACGGCGCCAACCGCCTGTCGAAACAACTGGAGCAGGACGGCATCAGCAGCGCGGCGATACACGGCAACAAGAGCCAGAGCGCACGCACCCGGGCACTGGCGGAATTCAAGCGCGGTGCGGTACGGGTGCTGGTCGCCACCGACATCGCCGCCCGCGGCCTGGACATCGACCTGCTGCCGCACGTGGTGAATTACGAATTGCCACACGTGCCGGAAGACTACGTGCATCGCATCGGTCGTACCGGCCGCGCCGGCAACGAAGGTTGCGCCGTATCGCTGGTATGCCACGAGGAACACCCGCTGCTGGCCGGTATAGAACGCCTGCTCAGGCGCGAGCTGCCGAAGGTGGTGATCCCGGGTTATGAAATCAGCGCCGATCGGCGCGCTGCTCCGACACCGGAGCGCGCCGCCGGCAGGGCCGCGCCGGCCGGCACTGCGCGGCAGGCCCCGCGCCAGCACCGCAACACCGCGGCGGCTGGCGGGGAACGCAAACGCCGGCAGCGTTCACGCACATAACGCCATCGGGCCGGACAGTGCATGACCGCTACGCAGCCGGCCACAGCGCGCTCAGGCGGGAAGCTGGGTTGCGCTTGCGCTGACCCGGGCGGAACGGCATAGGCGGCGTGGACTCACCCGCCACGTCGCGTCACGTCCCGGCAGTGGCAGCCTGCCCCTGCCCCATCTGCCTGGCGAGCGTGGCCAGTTCGTTGTCGATCATCAAGAGGCCCTGGCCCTGGTCGCCGAACAGACGCAGGCGCCCGAGGATGTCGTTCACGGTCGCCTCCTCCTCGATCTGTTCGGTAATGAACCACTGCAGGAACACGCTGGTGGCGTGATCCTTTTCCCGCAGGGCCGCATCCACCAGTTCGTTGATGGCGCCCGTGACCTCGCGTTCGTGCGCCAGTGTCTGCTCGAACATGTGCATGATGCCCGCCGGGCTGGCGGGCGGCGCAGCGATCGCGCTGAAACGGATCTCGGCATCCTGATTGATCAGGTAGCGGTAGATCTTCAGGGCATGGGCCATTTCCTCGCCGTGCTTGGCAAAGAACCAGGCCGCCGCGCCTTTGAGGTTCGCCGTCTCGGCCTGCGCCGACAGGCTCAGGTAGAAATAGGCCGAGTACATCTCACGATTGATCTGGGCGTTGAGACTGGACGCCATGTCCTTGGAAATCACTGCTACCTCCCGCCCTGCGGGCGATTGTTCCGTCCTCGCTGCGCAGGCAAGGTCGATGTGCCCCGTGCCCGCTCGCAACCGGGCCGGATGCACACGCCTCTGCGCCATGCGGAAAGCTTAACCCACACATTCTGCAGTAATCCACCCGGGAACCGGCCGGCGCGTGGGTATGCCCGCGACCGGCGCTACCCTGGACGCCATGGGGATGCCGGAAATCCGCATGTCCGTCGCCACGGCCCACCCGCTTCCCGCCGCTACGGCCGGTTCAGGCCATCCGGACGCAGGGATGTTCCGCGCGCCAGTGTCTGGCGATGTCCTCGCGCCGGCAGATCCACACCGCGTCGTGCGCCAGTATGTGATCGAGAAAGCGCGCGATCGCCCGTGCCCGCGCGGGATGTCCGCTGATGCGGCCATGCAGACCGATGCTCATCATCTTGGGGCTGTGCGCCCCCTCCAGCCATAACTGGTCGAATGCGTCCCTGAGCAGCCGGAAGAAATCCTCCCCGGAGGCGAATCCGTTGGGCAGCAGGTAGCGGGCGTCGTTGTTCACCAGCGTATACGGAATCACCAGGTGTGGCGGCGCGCCCTCCAACCAGTACGGCAGATCGTCGTTGTAGGCGTCCGAGCTGTACAGCAGTCCCGCCTGTGCGCGTACCAGGCGCCGGGTGTTCAGGCTGACCCGCCCCGTGTACCAGCCGACGGGACGCCGGCCGCAGATGCGCTCGATGGCTGCCAGCATCAGCCGGATGTGACGCTGCTCCTCGTCTGCGGACATGCCGTGATGGTCCAGCCAGCGATAGCCATGCCCGGCGATCTCGTGGCCTGCGGCGGCGAGCGCGTGGCCGATTCCGGGCGTGAGTTCCAGCGCCCGACCCGCGGCGAACGCCGTCAACGGCAGGTGGCGCTCGCGAAACAGCTGCAGCAGCCGCCATACCCCGGCGCGCGACCCGTACTCGTACATGCCCTCGACACTCGGATCGCGCTCCCGCTGCCGGGACGGGCGGCCGTAGAGTTCGTGCAGATAGGCCTCCGAGCTATCATCACCGTTCAGGACGCACGCTTCCGCACCCGCCTCTATGTTGAGCACGAACTGAACCGCGATCCGGGCGGCATTCGGCCAGCGCGGATGCGGGGGCTGGCCAGCGTAACCGGTCAGGTCGCGTTCGGACATCAGCCGAGCTCGAAGGTCGTGACGCCGAAGACGCGTTCATGTGCGAGCGCGGGGGCGGAACCAAGGTACATGCGGGCGCAGCCGAAGACCTCGTCCATACCGTGCCGCTGCACCAGCGCCATGGCTGCAGGGTTGTTTTCCGGGGCGTCGAGATACAGCGGCCCACCGGCGGCGAATTCCGCGAGGCGGGCATACAGGGCATCGGCCGCTAGTGCATCATCCGCGAACAGCGGGCCGATCTTGCAGCCTGCGCGGCAACGCCGCACCACGCCGTAGCCCGCAAGCCTGCCCTCGCGCCGGCAGGCCAGCGCCAGCGCAGCGGGCAGCGCGGTCCATGCACGCAGGAAGGCCGGGCGCGCCGCCGGGAAGCAGGTGCGGTCATACGCCGACAGCTGATCGAAGTCCACGGCCGAGAGCGGCACGATCTCCTCGTCTTGCCGTGCGGCCGCGCAATCCCCGGGTATCACGGCCCGGAAGCGCAGGTCACGATGGGAAAAGACGAAGCCGCCCCGGGCGTAGTAGGACTGCATCTCGAACACGCCGTCCAGCCCGATGGTCGCGCCCGGTTGCAGGCGCGCGAGCAGGCGGTCACGGCGGGCATGCCAGAGGGCATTGCCGAAGCCTTGACCACGGTATTCGGGCCTGACGATGAAGAAGCCCATGAAGCCGAAGGCACCTTGATAGGACGTGATGGCGCCACCGCCGATGAGCGCGCCTGCGCGCTCGGCGGCGATGAAGGCAGCGGGATCCGTGGCCCAGAACGCCGCGGCATCGTGCAGGCCGGGATTCCAGCCCTCGCGCGCGGCCCACTCGACCAGCTCATCCACTTCCGGCCTTGCCATTGCGCGTATCAGAAGGTCATCCGGCTCCGGCATCGCAGCGATCCTGCTCCCTGATTGATTGAATATGCGCCAGCTGCGCCCGGGCTGCCCTGCCCCTGGGCGGCCCCGGCGCCCGTGATCGCACGGTTCGCCATTCCATGTATATATAGAACATTTGCAATGAGAATGAAGCGGAATGACGGACAAGTGTTATCCGTAGACCGGATCAATCGAGCCTGGTCTATCGTTTGCCGTGTTCTGCACCGGATTCCGAATAGGTTTGTAGCGTGATCCGGTCCGCGTGCTCTCCGCATCGACATCACTCTATGAGACGCAACCGGGTCTATCACCAGAAACAATGAGTAATCCAGCTCGGCCGTCTGCATAATCGGTGCACTGATGACCCATCCTGCCGACAACCGCAGGGCGGGTTGCTGCAGCAGACAGGGGGATCGTAAACCACTGGCCGACCATTTGGACGCGGATCAGGATCACGCCTGCCACAGGGCCTGACCGGAACGGACACGGCCAGCGGTTTCAGCCAGCGACCGTAAACACAGCGAATGCAGGGATTGGAGAGGACACAACATATGAGCGCAACCGCACAGTCAATTCCACTGCACCTCGACCTGCCTGAACTGGCGAAACTGCGCTCACTCATCGAGAGCGGTTTCACCCATGACTGGCTACTGCGGATCGAGCACGCCGGCCGCTGCAACGCACCTGGCAGCAGCTGGCAGGAATGGGGTCAGCCGGCCTTTGCGATCACCGATGCCACCTCGGTGGTAACAGACGTGGCTGATTGTCATGTGCAGCACCCCACCCATGCCATCCGCTTACGGGCGGAGAAGCTGAATCCCCGGACGCAGATGCTTTACTGCATTTTCGACGCCGCCAAAACCGTGTCTCCCAGATTGCAGGTGGTACCGGCACCCGTTGCCGGCATGGCGCCGGCCAACGACTGGCTGGACACGTTCGCTGCCGGCATGACGGCCATCGGCAGCAGAAGCTGGCTGGTCGCGGCCATCTTAGGCCTACTGCTGTCCTCCGTCCTCATTTACTGACACCGTCATGATCTGACGGCCAGGAAAAATCCGTACCACACCCCGACTCGGATTTTTCCGTAGCGCAGACAGGGGGTGGACCACACATCAGACAAGCTCCGCCCCCGTGGTCTACCCTCTGTTCTTTTAGGTTCACAGCAGCGGCATCGATCCCGACCGAGTTGCGTACGCGCACGCGCTGACCGTGCGCTGCACCGACGCGAACCCCATCGAGCAGGAGTGGGTCAGATACCGGGCGGGCAAGCCGGTGGAATCCACCACGTTCGAACTGCACCGGGTCAAACAGATGTGATACAAAATAGGACCCATGCCCCCCAGAAAACCCGTGCTGATTCTGCAACTGCGGCCGGAGGACATCACGTCCGACAGCGAATACGCCTGCATCCTGAAATACGGCGGTCTGCGGGCCGATGATACCTGCAGGCTGCGCATCGAGCGGCACGGCATTCCCGCCGGCCTGGACCTGGAAGGCTATTGCGCGGTCATCGTGGGCGGCAGTCCGTTCGATATCAGCACGCCGGCCGAACGGAAATCCGCCATCCAGCTCAAGATCGAAGTCGACTTCGACCGGCTGCTGGCACAGGTCGTCAGCCGCGACTTTCCCTTCCTCGGCGCCTGCTCCGGCAACGGCCTGCTCGGCAACCACCTGGGCACCCGCGTCTCCACGCGCTACGGCGAGGCGGTGGGTTGCGTCACCCTCGACGTTACCGAGGCCGGCAAAGAGGACAAGCTGTTGCGCGGCCTTCCCGACCGGATTGACGTTCTGCTCGGCCACAAGGAGGCTGTGGATACCCTGCCCGCGGGCGCGGTGCTACTGATGACCGGCTCCGACTGCCCGGTGCAGATGTTTCGCGTCGGCGCGAACGTGTATGCCACGCAGTTCCACCCGGAAGGGGATGCGGAGGAATTCGTTTTGCGGATCGATACCTACCGCAATCATGGCTACTTCGAACCGCACGAGGCGGAGGAACTGAAGCGGCGGGTCAGCCTGCGGCCCACCCCGTATGCCCAGGAGATTCTCCGGCGCTTTGTCGCAAGCTATTGCCGCACACACTGACCGCGGCAACGATCGTCGGCGCATGGCCGCGGATCTCGACACCGCATGGCTGGCGACGGCCCGGTACCGGGCCAGCTCAACTTCGCGCACGAGCGGAGCCCACAATACCGCAGCAGGGATTACTCAGACCCGCGAACGACAACATGCCCCGAACCGCCGTCAAGCCGTGACCGCAACGAACCGCAGCGCCGGCGGCACCCCGATCATCCCTCCGGCATGTTGGGCGGGTCGAGGTCTTCCAGGGGGGGGTCGTTCGATACCTCGTCACGCTCTATCCAGGCCAGCAGCAGTTCGACGTGGCCCTGCTCCTCGCCGGCCATTGCGGCGGCCAGCCGGCGGACTTCCGCATCGGGTGATTCGCGCGCAATCCAGGCATAGAAGTCCCGGCCACGGATTTCGTTGTGCACCGCGACATCCAGCGCCTGGCGCAACGACATGAGGTAATGGACCATTTCACTGAAGCAGTCCCCGCCCTCGGGGTAATCGGGACAGTTCCAGTTGAATTCCCAGGGCGCGATGTCGGGCAGCGCGAGACCGCTGCACAGCGACCGCACCTCGTCCGCGTGCTTCATGCTGTAATGCATCAGTTTGCGGAACAGCACCGCGACCTCGGCGTTGTGATGCACCTCCATGACATCTGCCAGCATCTCGTAGCGCTCCGCGGACTCGTCTTCCATCGCCTGCGCATGCGCGAGGAACTCCGGCAGCGAGTCGATCATCCTGGTGCCGCCGGTCATACCCTGAAGCCCGCCTCGATGCCGGACAGGTCACCCGTGCCGCCAGGCACCGGCCGCCATACCGGCAGCTGTTCGGCGTAGAGTATGCCGGTACCCTTGCCGTCGTCCTGCTGGATCAGGTGCGCCGCTTCGGCGGCGGTGACGGTCGTTTCGATGCGGCAGGCATGCACCTGCTGCTTCCACGCCTTGTGCTCGGGGCGAAAGGTCGGACAGGGGCTCAGCACATGCAGGAACGAAAACCCCTGGTGCCGGATGGCCTCCACCAGCAGCCGGGTGAGCTCGATGGGATCGCCGGAAAATCCGCGCGCGATGAAGCTCGCGCCCGAGGCCAGCGCGATACCGGCCGGACGGAAGCGCGGCACCCCGGTGCCGTGGGGCGTGAGCTTGCTCCGGGTCCAGTCCGGCGCCGTGGTCGGCGAGGCCTGACCCTTGGTCATGCCGTACACCTCGTTGTCCATCGCGATGTAGGTCATGTCCATGTTGCGCCGGCAGGCATGCAGGAAATGGTTGCCGCCGATGGAGAAGCCGTCGCCATCGCCGCCCGCGACCAGCACGGTAAGGTCGGGCCGCGCCGCCTTCAGGCCCGCAGCCACGGCCAGGGCGCGGCCGTGGACCCCGTGGAAGCCATAACTGTCGACATAGGCCGGCAGGCGCGAGGAGCAACCGATACCCGAGATCAGCGCCACCTCCTCCCGGCGCAGCCGCAGGTAGGCCAACGCCTTGGTGACGGCGGCGAGTACAGCGAAATGTCCGCAGCCCGGACACCATACGGGCTTGAGCGCCGACTTGTAGTCCCTGGCCTTGAGGACGGCAGCTGTTGCTGTGGCAGTGGTCATGTCAGTTCTCCGCGTCGAGGGCTGTGATGATAGCGCCGGGCCGCAGCGGCAGAGGCCCGGCATGACAGTAGCGCCGCGCATGGGCAGGCAGGGCATCGAGTGATTTGAGATAACGGAAGCACTGCCCGCTCTGGTTCTGTTCCACCACCAGCAGGGTTTCGGCGCCGGCAAGCGCGGCGCGCAACGCTTCGACCTGCAGGGGCGCGAGCAGGCGCAGCGCGATCACCCGGGTCGGACGGCCGGCGGCGGTAAGGCGCGCGGCCGCCTCGAACACCGCACCGGCGCTCGACCCCCAGGTCAGCAGGCAGACCGCACCGGTGCCGCGCTGCACTGCCCAGTGCTCGCCGTAATCGAAATCCGTCAGCTTGCGCAGGCGCTTCTCCAGCTGTTCTGCATGGTCGTGTGGCAGACTGGACGGTGTGCCCAGGGCGTTGTGCTCGAGACCGTCGCCGGTGTACATGCCCGCGGGCGTGCCGGGGATCGCCATCGGCGATATGCCATCCGCGGTGATGCGGTAACGCCGGTATGCTGCGCCGGGTGTCCCCGCTGTCACCCGCTGCAGTTCCCCCGCGCAGTGTTCGGGCGGATCGACCACGCCGCGCGCCTGGCCGAGCAACTGGTCGCTGAGCACGATGGCGACCGTCTGCAGGTGCTCGGCTAGCTGCACCGCCCACTGCGTCGTGAACGCGCAGTCGCGGATATCCAGCGCGGCCAGCACCAGGTGCGGGGCGTCGCCGTGGAAGCCGTACAACGCGATATTGAGATCCGCCTGCTCGGACTTGGTCGGTATGCCGGTGGACGGGCCGCCGCGCATCACGTTCACCACCACCACCGGGGTCTCGCTGGCGATGGCCAGTCCCAGGCCTTCGCTCATCAGGCTCAGACCCGGCCCCGACGTGGCCGTCAGCGCGGGCACACCGCCGAAGGACGCGCCGATGATCATGTTCACCGAGGCGAGTTCATCCTCTGCCTGCAGCAGCGCACCGCCGGCCTGCTCCAGCCGTGGCGCCAGCCATTCCAGCATCTCGCTCGCCGGGGTGATGGGATAGGCCGCCACCAAGCGCACGCCGGCGCGGATCGCACCCAGCCCGCTGGCCTCGTTGCCGCTGATGTTCCAGCGTTCCGGCGCGCCGTCGACGCTGTCGGCCGCGGGCAGCACGGTCTCGCCGCCGGCAAAGGCGGCGCGCACGCAGGTCAGTGCGGCCTGCACCACGTCCGCGCCTTTGTGCCGCAGCACCTTGCGCACGGCGGTCTCGATGACAGCCAGCGGCAGACCGGCGACGGCGGCGGTGGCACCGAGCGCCGCCATGTTCACACGCCCGCCAGCGACCGCATCGGCATACTGCCGGAACGGGATCTCGAGTACCCGGGCGCCGCAGGCAGCGAGACCTTCCGGTACCGGCCCGAGCGCGGGATCGGTCAGGATGACGCTGTCCCGGCCCAGCGGAATCTCGTCGAGAAAACGGTTGATGTTGTTCCAGTCCAATCCCACCAGGACATCGAACATGTCACCCATGCAGGTAACCGGCCGCGCGGCATAGCGCAGCATGGCGGCGGATTCGCCGCCGCGGATCTGCGGCCCGGCCGAGCGGGTCATCAGCCCGTAATGCCCGGCTGCCGCCACGGCCGCCAGCAGGATCTGGCCCGCCGTCAACGCACCGCTGCCGCCGGAACCGGTGATCGCGATCGCGCGGGCCTGTCCGCCGCTGTCCGCTATCGATGTTTGCATGGATTTACCGGTCGGTGGATTGGCGTGTTTAGCATTATCACGGGCAGTAACGGCAGGGGAACTGGCCACTGCGTTAGATCCTAGAACATTAGACGCGGCCTGTCCGCAGTTATTCGGGCTGCCGCCCGCCGGCGGCGGCATTGTCTAACTCGCCGGACCTTGTCTGCGTGGTTCAAATCCCGGGCAATCCTTGCCGATACCGCGCGTATGAGCACACTGACTGACCACGGCACCACCCGACCTGCCACGACGCCGGCTTCCCGGACACAGACACTGCCGCTGCCCCTGCGCCTTGCGAATGCGCTGCCCGACGCGGTGACGGCAGGCATTTTTCTTTCCGCCTGGATCGCGCCGTTCGCATGGCGTGCGACCCTGGTGTCGGAGCTGATGCTGGTGATGCTGGTCGAATTCATCCTGATTCATGCCGCCCCGTTCCTGGGTGGTGTCGTACTGGCTGACGGCGAGCCCCTGCGCCAGCGCCTCAGGCTGTTTGCAGGCCTGACCGTCCTCTACAGTGTCTTCATCGCTGGCTTCGCGCTGCCTTTCAAGTCGTGGTGGCCGGTACTCGCGTTCACCTGGCTGGCCGGCGCCAAGCTGGTCCTGCTGCTCGGCGGCAGGCAACACGGCACGCATGACCGGCAACGCATGCGCGGCTATTGGGGTGCATCCGTAGGGTTCTATCTACTGGCGGTACTGGCCACGTTGTTCCTGCCCGTACCGGAATTCGGCATCACCCGGCATGGCGCCGCCTACGGTATCCCGGGCAGCGGCGCATGGGTCAGCCATCCCCATACCGTGATCTCGGCGGGCTGCCTGTACTTCGGACTCCTGGCCCTCACCAAGATGCTGGAACGACCGGCATGGTGGCGCGCCAGCGGACCGGGGACTGCGGAGACGGCCTGAGGGCGGCTCGCTGGCGGGAGCGCCTGCCTGCCGCTGCGGCATCCCCCGTCTCATCCCATGGGCCGGATGCGGGCAAACGCCACACCGCACTGGCGCAGCACTGGCCTTCCGTATCCGGCAGGATCATGCACCGATGCCTCCGGTAGCACTGTTCTGCCGCGCGCCCCGGCACCCTGCGGCAGCACGCCGCCGGATGATTGCACGCCCGCCCGTTTCCGCAGCTGCCGGAGCAGTTGTACACGAACAGCCTTTACCGGATGATTGCCATGACGGCGGCCTGCCGGACCCAGGGAGTCTGACCGCTTTGCTGTCACGGCTACCGTCCGCCACCGGGAGAGTTATGCAGTTCTCAGCGTCCACACAGCAGCAGGTCGACCGCGATCTGAATCACAGAACCCGGCCAGGCATCGTCGTGTATTTCCTGGCGTGGCTGTGTGTCGTCATTCTTTCCGATGTCGCGGAATTCAACCCCGTGCTGGTGTACGCCACGGGTGCGTACCTGTTCGCGCTGGTGTTCATTCGATACGCGCTGTACCGGCTGTTCGACCGCCTGTATGCGGCGAACCCGGCGCGCTGGCGCGCGCTGTTCCTCGCAGGCATCATCCTCACGGCATTGCCCTGGAGTCTGTTCTCCGCCTGGTGCATCGTCCACTTCGGCCACAGCTTCGAGTCCGCCATCATCCTGGTATCTGTCACGATGTTCTGCGCCGGCAGCATTTACGGCTTCGCCCCGAGCCAGTCCCTGCTCAGGCTGTATACCCTGATCGTGGCAGGACCCTCCGTGCTCGTGCTGCTCTGGATGCAGACCACCGCCTCGGTGTCGCTGGCCGTCTTCGACATGATATTCGTCATTGTACTGCTCGGTGTCGGCAGGAATGCATCCCTCGACTACATGACGCACCTGCACGCCGAGGCGCTGGAGCGGGCCACGGCACGCGCCGAACTGGCCAACAAGGTGAAGGGCGAGTTCCTCGCCAACATGAGCCATGAGATCCGCACGCCACTGAACGCGGTGCTGGGCATAGCACGGATTGGGCAGCAGAAGTATCCGGGGCACGAATCGAGGCAACAGTTCGATCAGATCCTGGCATCGGGCAGGTTACTCAGCAGGCTGATCAACGATATTCTCGAGCTGTCCCGGATAGATGCCGGGAAGATCAGTATCGAAAGGCAGCCATTCTCGCTCCACGTCATGCTCGATGCGACCCTGGACATGGTGCGCCAGGCCGCAGGCGACAAGGGCCTCGACCTGCAGCTGGTCAAGTCAGGCAGTCTGCCCGACTGGGTCAACGGCGACGCCCTGCGCCTGCAGCAGGTGCTCGTGAACCTGCTCACGAATGCCATCAAGTTCACCCACCGCGGCGCGGTGACGCTGGAAGTCGCGCCTGGCGACGACGCGATAGCATTCCGGGTCGTCGATACCGGGATCGGCATGACACCGGAGCAGCTTGCCCGCGTGTTCGAGCCGTTCGAGCAGGGCGACAGCTCCACGACACGTCTGTACGGCGGCACCGGGCTGGGCCTGACCATCAGTCGCGGCCTTGTCGAACACATGGGCGGCAAGATGGTCGCGCACAGCAGCCCGGGGAGCGGGAGCACGTTCCTGATCACCGTGCCCCTTGCCGCAACCGCGGCTCCGTGCCGGCCGGAAGCGGTCGTCGTCAGGGCTGACAGCGCGCCGGTCCTGGAAGGCCTGCGCGTGCTCGTTGCCGATGACGACGAGGTCAATCGCATCGTGATCGAGCACCTGCTCGAATCTGAAGGCGCGCAAGTCAGTTTCGCCGAGAACGGCCAGCAGGTCATGGACATCATTACGCGGGACAAAGACTTCGATGTCGTTCTGATGGATATCCAGATGCCGGTGATGGATGGCTATGCGGCCACGCGCCGGGTCAAGCTGATGGAGCCGGGCCTGCCTGTCATCGGGCTGACCGCGCATGCGCTGGCGGAGGACCGGGAAAAATGCCTGGCCGCCGGCATGTCCGACCATGTGACCAAGCCGGTGGACACGGTCCAATTGACCGCGGCGATCCTGGCACAGGTCAGGGCCGGCGCCATGAACGACGACCGATGATTGCCGCGCTGGGCAGCCGCTCCCCGCGCGGTATCGCACGGTGACACCTGCCTTATCCCGGCGGGCTGCACTCATCACCGGTCAAGCCAGGGTGCGGCGACGCACGACCTGGGTCCGGGGCCAGCCATCGGAGCTTCGACGCGCGCAACGCCGACACAACGAATACGGCAACGGACCTGCCGGGGGGGCGGGAACGGGGATGCAGCGCTAGCGCGCCGGATACCCCCGGTACCAGCTAACCGCGCCCCGACCCGGCACCGCTAAAAAGCCACGGAGCGGGTGACCGCCTCGCCGGCCATCTGCAGCGTCAGGTCGATAGAGCCGGTCGGTTGCGGGCTCGTCGTGGCGTCCCGGGTCGCGCTGGCATCCCCCTGTGCATCGGTTACAACGGTAAAGGGAAACAGCCAGGGGTACTGGACCGTCAATTCGGCACCTTCGACGGGCGCCCCGTTGCAGGTGACATTGACGGACACGGTCACGTGCCAGCGAAAAGCCATGCCTTCGATGCCGACGGTCGGGTTCATTACCACATCCTTCGCCTGGCATTCCGCGGCTGCCACGGTTACGGCAGGCGTGGCATCGTCATTGTCGTTGCCGCTACACGCAACGACAACCGGCGACAACATGCAAACGAAACAGAGGGTACGAAGCTTCATGCCAACCTCTCGCACGGCGGTAGAATGGACCTTGCCCGGCAACACACTCCCACATGCTACCAATGACTGCCCGTAATGCAAGAACATCGGCAGCAGACCGCGCCCTGCCGGGACGCACCCGGCAGCTTCCGCAGTTCGCCGGGGGGAAGGCCGGGATCGGATGCCGCCGATCCGTCTGCGTGCTGACGCAGCGATCGGGTCCGACCCCGCCGGATGCGCGGCTATACGCCGGAAGATGCGGTACGCCCTGTGGTGGACCGCCGGGCGGGAAGCCGCGGCAGGAAGCGGCCGGTCTCGCGCCGGTACCGCAGATAGCGCTGTCCGAATGACCGTATCAGATCCTGCTCTTCATGGTAGACACCGACCAGGATATACGCCGACATGCCGAGTGCAAACAGCAGGTGCCCCGCAGTCATCACCGGCGTGAACCAGATACCGACGAACACACCGGTCATGATGGGATGGCGAATATAGCGGTACAGTGCGGCGGTCTTGAACGGCAGGTGCGTGTACTCACGCCCGCGAAAATACAGCCATGCCTGACGCAGGCCGAACAGGTCGAAATGGTTGATCAGGCACGTGGCATACAGCACCAGCACCCAGCCCAGGATACCGCTGCCCAGCAGGATGTTGTGCAATACCGGACTATCGGCCTGCCAGAGCACCGTGGGCAGCGGCTGCCACAACAGGCAGAGCGTGAAGGTCACCACGGCCGTGGCCAGCATGAAGGTGCTGCGTTCGGCGGCCCGCGGCAGCAGGCGGGTGAGCCAGCCCTTGAAACCGGGGCGCGCCATGATGCTGTGCTGCAGACCAAACAGCAGGATCAGCCCCAGATCAGCCACCACGGCTGCGATCGTACTGCCCGCCGCGCCCGAGTCTATCGATACCGGCACGAAGAGATTGAACAGGAATGCAATCAGGTACAGCAGGGCTGCCACACCGAGTGCATAGTTGACCACGCTGTAGACAAGAACGCCGAGTCGTTTCATTTGCATTACCCCCAGATATGTCGTGTTGCAGCGAACCTACGCTGCCTGGGATAAATCTAGCCACCGTCCCGGCGGCCCTCCACTCCGGATGCCGTAGTATCCTGCTACACTTTCTGTAGCAAACCACTACATTGCGTAGCTCGCCCCGGAGGGCCCGGCGCATGGAATACGGACAGTTCTGCCCGATTGCCAAGGCCACTGAAATCCTTGGCGAAAAATGGACCATCCTGATCATCCGGGAACTGTTGATGGGCGGCCGCCGCTTCAACGAGCTGCAGCGCGGTCTGAGCCTGATTTCGCCGACCATCCTGTCGCGCCGGCTGGATGCACTGGTGGACCACGGACTGGTGATCCGGAAGAAGATCCCGGGACAGAAAGGCTTCGAATATTTCCCCACCGATTCCTGCCGGGAGCTGCAGCCGATTATCCTCGCCCTCGGCGAGTGGGGCATGCGCTGGGCGCAGCACAACCTCGGTGAGGACGATTACGATGTGGAACTGCTGATGCTGTACCTCAAGCGCAGCATCGTGCCGGACCGGCTGGTCGGCGACGAAACCGTGGTGCGGTTCCACTTCACGGACGCCGAGCAGTATCCGGACTGGTGGATCGTCGCCAAGGGAACCGACGTCGATCTCTGCATCAAGGATCCCGGCAAGGACATCGATGTCTATTTCACCACGGATATCCGGACCATGGTCGATATCTGGATGGGCAAATCCACCTATCGCGCCGCCGTGCGCGACGGCGCCCTGAAACTGGTCGGCAGCACGGTCCTGACCCGCAATGTCACCCGCTGGATGAGCAACAGCCTGTTCGCCGGTCTGCCTGCCGCCAGCGAGATCTGACCGCTGCAGCGGGCCGCCGGATCGCATGCCCGGATGACGGCAGTAAACTGTTCCCAAAATCCATACTTCACGGACAACCCCATTGCTTCTGGAACCCTGGATCTGGGCTGCACTCGCCAGCATGCTGCTCTACGTGGTCAAGGTGATGAGCGTCAGGATCTACTGCCGCGACCTGGACGCGAACGCACTCGTGTTCTATTCACGCGCCTTTCCCGCCATCGCGCTGGTGCTGCCGGCGTATTACTCGGATTTCGTCATCACCGATCCGGTCCGGTTCTGGGGCGCTGCCGTGCTGGCGACGCTGCTCACGATCGGCGCCAGCACGCTGTACATCAGAGCCCTGCAGCAGGGCATGCTGGCAATAGTCGCGCCGGTGCAGGCCAGCATTCCGGTATTCATGATCCTGACGACGCTGCTGCTGTACCGGGAGGCGCCGGGCCCCGCGGAGTCGGGCCTGATACTGGTCGTCACCGCGTCGGTATCCGCATCGGTCTACCAGGTGTCGCGGCATGCGCCGGCAGCGTACAAGAGCCAGGTGGTGCCGATGCTGTACTCGCTCAGCGCGGCGCTGCTCTATGGAATCTCCACCGTGGTCGACCGGGTGGCGCTGCAGGCGGTGGAGAACGGTACGTTCCTGTATGTACTGGTATGGAATACGCTGACCTTGCTGCTGATCGGCAGCCACCAGGCGCGGGCGGGGAAGCTGCTGACGCCACTGACACATCGGCGGCTGCCCGTGATCGTATTCATGGCGGCGGGCCTCGGCGCAATGATCCTGCAGCAGTATGCGGTAGAATTGTCAGAGCGCATCCCCAACGCGGTGACCTACGTGAAGACGATCGTGCTGATGCACATCGGCATCGCCGCCCTGGCGGGACTGGTGTTACTGCGGGAGCGCCTATCCGTGGTATTGCTGCTCAGCAACCTGGTCACCCTGGGGGCCAGCGTCGCGCTGGTGCTCACGATCTGACGCGCCAGCGGAGGCAACAACACGTTTTCCTAATATTAGGGAACATCTGAATGATTGGGCAATGCGCGCGCAGCGCAGCAATCTCCCCTCATGAAATCAGTCGCTTGGAGATTGCTTTGTCACTGCGTCCCGCGCGAAGACAATTCGATCAGAGGGCCCCTGGGGTAATATCCATCCGCACCGGACGCACGCGTGTTAGCCAAAATCTATCGGCGTCATAGCGAATCCCGAATTGCCCGCTCCCGTCGGCGGAACTACATTCATCCTGTGTGATTTTCAACGGACCTCCGCAGTTGCTGCTGTGACGAGGCACAACATGACAAACAAGGAGTGAAACACCAATGGTCAAACGTACGTTTCCGCTAGTTGCCGCCATGGCTCTGACGTTGTCGACGGTCGCGCAGACCGGCGCCGCGAGTGACATGGGACAAGCCAAATCCAACCAGTTCTGGTGGCCGGACCGGCTGGATCTGAGTCCGCTGCGCGCGCATGACGCCAGGTCGAACCCGCTGGGCGCGGATTTCGATTACGCGAAAGCCTTCGCCAGCGTCGATATCGATGCCCTGAAGAACGACATCGCGAGTGCGATGACCACCTCGCAGGCCTGGTGGCCGGCCGACTGGGGCACCTATGCCGGTCTGTTCATCCGCATGGCATGGCACAGCGCCGGCACCTACCGCGCGGCCGATGGCCGTGGCGGCGCCGACGGCGGCCAGCAG
Source organism: Pseudomonadota bacterium (assembly GCA_041395565.1). Taxonomy (NCBI): domain Bacteria; kingdom Pseudomonadati; phylum Pseudomonadota; species Pseudomonadota bacterium. The sequence goes on from JAWLAI010000005.1 coordinate 185,319, forward strand.
CGTTTCGAGCCGCTGAACAGCTGGCCCGACAATGCCAATCTCGACAAGGCCCGCCGCCTGCTGTGGCCGGTCAAGAAGAAATACGGTCACAACGTGTCCTGGGCCGACCTGATGGTATTGGCCGGCAACGTCGCGCTGGAGAAGGCCGGCTTCAAGACCTTCGGCTTCGCCGGCGGCCGCGCCGACGACTGGGAAGCCGACCTGGTCTACTGGGGCCCGGAAACCAAGTGGCTGGACGACAGCAAGCGCTACAGCGGCAAGCGCGACCTGGAGAACCCGCTGGCCGCCGTGCAGATGGGGCTGATCTACGTCAACCCCGAGGGCCCGACCGGACACAAGGGCGACCCGATCGCCGCCGCGCACGACATCCGCGACACCTTCGGCCGCATGGGCATGAACGACGAAGAGACCGTCGCCCTCATCGCCGGTGGCCACACCCTGGGCAAGACACACGGTGCGCATAACCCCGCCGACTGCGTCGGCCCCGAGCCGGCCGCCGCCGATATCACCGCGCAGGGCCTGGGCTGGGCCAACAAGTGCGGCAAGGGCAACGCCGAAGACACCGTCACCAGCGGCCTCGAAGGTGCCTGGACCCCGACCCCGACCCAGTGGACCGCCGTGTTCCTGCAGAACCTGCTGAATTTCGAGTGGGAGAAGTCCGAGAGCCCGGCCGGCGCCGTCCAGTGGGTGCCCAAGGACAAGTCCCTGCACCAGCTGACACCGGACGCCCACGTCGCAGGCAAGCGCAACCCGGTCGTGATGCTTACCACCGACCTGGCGCTGCGCGAGGATCCGGCCTACCACGAGATCTCCGCGAAATTCGCGCAGGATCCGGATGCCTTCAACGACGCCTTCGCCCGTGCCTGGTTCAAGCTGACCCACCGCGACATGGGCCCGAGTGCCCGCTACGTCGGTGCCGAGGCGCCGCAGGAGTCGCTGATCTGGCAGGACCCGATCCCGGCAGTCGACCACCCGCTGATCGATGCCGGGGATGTCAAGCGCCTGAAGGCGAAGCTGCTGGACTCCGGCCTGACGGTGCCGGAACTGATCCGGACCGCCTGGTCCTCCGCCGCCAGCTTCCGCGGCACCGACATGCGCGGCGGCGCGAACGGCGCCCGCGTCCGCCTGGCACCGCAGAAGGACTGGCCCGCCAATTCGCCCAAGGAACTGGCCAAGGTCCTCAAGCGACTGGAGGGCATCCAGCAGGACTTCAACGGCAAGGCCGCCGGCGGGAAACAGGTGTCGCTGGCTGACCTGATCGTGCTCGGCGGTGCGGCGGCGATCGAGAAGGCGGCGCAGGATGCCGGCCACGCCGTCACGGTGCCGTTCACGCCGGGTCGCATGGACGCGGCACAGGATCAGACCGACGTGGCCTCCTTCGCCCTGCTGGAACCGAAGGCCGATGGCTTCCGCAACTACTACGGCGACGGCAATAGCGCCTCCCCTGCCGCCATGCTGGTCGACCGGGCCAGCATGCTGAACCTGACGGTGCCGGAAATGACCGTACTGGTCGGCGGCCTGCGGGCGTTGAACGCCAACACCGATGGCTCGGCCAACGGCGTGTTCACCGACAACCCCGGCACACTGAGCAACGACTTCTTCGTCAACCTGCTCGACATGTCGACACAGTGGCAGAAGACCGGGAAGGAAGGCATCTACCAGGGCGTGGATCGCGGCACCGGTAAAAAACGCTGGACCGCCACGCCGGTGGACCTGATCTTCGGCTCCAGCTCCGAACTGCGCGCGGTGGCCGAGTTCTATGCCGCGGACGACGCCAAGGCGAAGTTCGTGGATGACTTCGTCGCAGCCTGGACCAAGGTGATGAACCTGGGCCGCTTCGGCGCGAGCTGATCCCGCGCTCCATGCTGGTACAACGGCGGCGTGTTACACGCCGCCGTTTTTTTATATGCGGAACGAAGCAGATATCGACAACTTCTCACTCCTGGCAAATGCTTCACCCGCGTCGAGGCCGCCAGCACCACGGCAGACCAGCGCACGCCGGCCACCGGCTGCCCGGAATCAACCGGGCCTGGGGCCATTGATTTATGCCCGATTCAATTATACTAATAGGCAGTAGTGCTTCATTACCTGCTGTTGCGAGATATCGAGATGCTAAAGAGAACCGTGGTCATCGTTGCCGCCGCGGCATTGCTTGGAGGCGCAGTGCCAACCCAAATCACCCGGGCGGATGACGATATCTGGGATCTGATGGATCCCTCCTGGTGGTACGACGAAATGTTCGATGACGATGATAAAGACGATGAATGGTGGTACCGCCAACACCATCTGTACGGTCCCTACTGGGGTGTGCCCTACAACTGGTATCCGCCGGTGCGCGTGATCGTGAACCCGCCGGACACGAGTCCCGAGGTCCCCCCGCCCGAATAGCGCGTGCCGTGACAGGTATCCCGGTTTGTCACCGGCGCCTGCTACAGACGTAATGCGGCATGTGCAGCGAACGGTGCCGGCGGACATATGGTTGCCGCTGCCCGCAACCCTGCATCAGCACACGATCGGAGAAACTATCACATCAGCCACTGCACGACGGCATAGCGCGCGCGCCCGTTGCCGGGCGTCACCGAGTGATAGGCGGGGTCGCGGAGGAAGTCGAGAACGACCAGTCGATTGTACTCCGGCAGCACCTGGTCGATCAGAAACAGCTCGGCAGGACGGATGGCATCGTAGGTTACCAGGTCGGTAGTCAGAAGATAGCGTTCATTCAGGAACTCAAGACGCCGCTCCTTGTAGTCTTTCCAGTGGTATTCGACCGCGTCCTCCGTCACCGGCTCGGCCCTGCCGGATTCGGCCCAGAGCTGCAGGATCGCGCCATCCTCCTCCTTCCACTGCCTGTTGAGATAGAAGAGCGCCGCAAGCGCCACGGCAGACTTTCTTTTTGTCCTGTCCGTGTGTATCCAGAAGCCCTTGCTGTCCGGGTCGTGCTTGCGCAGCTTGACACTGGTATTACCCGCACCGATCTCGAGGGTGGTCCCGGTATAGGACGCCAGCAGCCTGTGCCAGGGCTCGTGGTAGAACAGTTCGGCGCCCAGCGACTCATCCATTTTGGCCTTGGCCCAGCTGGAATCGTAGGGCAAGCCTGGATCATCCGTCTCGAATTCCAGCTGCAGGTGCTGTTCGAGATAGGCCGCCAGCATGGCTTCATTGAAGAAGTCATCGAGCACGGCAAATTTGAAGAATGGCTTGCTCCTGCTGGCTGCGCGGATACGCTCGATCACAGCCGGATCAAGATAATGCGGATTGACCCATTTTTTCAGGATCGGATCGTCAGCAAAGCGGTCATCGCGCGCAAGGTGATGATTCATGGCTGGGTCGACCGACGCGACTGCAGCATGTATACGTGACTGCGCTGGCCGTGGCGGCGCGGCGCCAGAGCCGTCATCGAAGAATACGAAATCGACGATTTCGGCAACGTGTTTTTGCGGATTCAGGGTCAGGTCATCGTATTTCACCCACAGCACCGCTGGCGCGTACTGCTGCAGAAAGCTGTTGCGTCTCTCGATCAGCCACTCGATACGCCGACGCGTCTCTTCCCTGTCGGCAGCGGGCCATTTCCGCAAGTAACTGCTGACACAGGCCTCTGTATCTCTGTCAGTGCAGATTATCCTGTAGTCCCTGCCGGTCAAGACCGGCGCCGTATCGGCGACCGCCTCCAGGATGGCGGGCTCCTTGATACCCCAGAGACCGTAGTGCGTGAAGCGCTGCTCGATGAACCCATGGATCTGCTGCAACACTGCAGGATCCTGGCGGTAGCGGTACAGCAGCTGGCGGAACTCGGCATCCTCAAAGTGCCCCTTCGGGTTGGCCGCGGTTGCCGGGACCAAACGCTCCCCCATCATGACGCCGAGGTGATGCAGTATCCCGGCTACCGCGCTGGAGCCGCTGCCATAAACACCCAACACTATGATGGAACGTGAATTTTTCATATCGCACTCTGGTCTGGAAGCAACGGGCCTGGATACATTTTCTTACAGGCGATCCGTGAGTCAACCACTACCCTGCCGACTGTCGCCGGTCGAACCCCCAGTACAACGCCCTTGGCGGACACGACACCGCTATCACCCCGCACGACCGCCTGCCGCCGTTGGCGAGGATGGCATCTCACGCGGACCCACCCAGGGGAAGTTACGCAGCGCCCGCCTGCACCAGGCAGACATCGAAAACATCCGCAACAACACCGGCAAACCGGCCGGGAACGACCGGTTCTGGCAAGGGATCGCAGCCACCCTGCCGACCCGGCCGGGCCATGGAAAACGCGGATGGCCAGGCAGGACGGGCGACCTAATGCTGTTTCAGGACGCCTGGAATCCGGCCTGATTCGTATCCGCCCCCCGCCTTTTCGTGCATGCGTATTACGCCGGCGCTGCGTGCAGAACAAACTGAATGATACGGTGTCAATAGCAGTTCCGGGGAACACGTGCCGGCCGCGCAGCGGCATTGATGCCATCACAGGAACTTATCGACATGAGACAATTACCGAATATCGCCCTTGCGGGCATACTGCTCGCGGCACTCGCAACGGCTTCCTACGCGATGACCGCGGAGGAGGCTGGCATGGTGGCGACCGCCGCAGAACGGGGCGACGATGGTTCCCAGGTCCTGCTGGCGCTGATGTATCAGCATGGCGAGGGCGGCTACCGGAAGGATGCAGCGCTGGCGGCGCACTGGTTCGAGCTGGCCGCAACCCAGGGCAATGCCTACGCGCAGAAGATGCTGGGCGATATCTATGCAGCAGGCATGGGCGTGCCCAGGAATCCCAGGCTCGCGGCCGACTGGCGCGAAAAGGCGGCGAAACGCGGCAACGTCGACGCGCAGTGCTTGCTGGGAAAGATGTACCTGTACGGCGAGGGCGTCGACAAGGACCAGGGCAAGGCCGAACAGTGGCTCAACCGGGCCGCCGACGAGGGCAACAGCGAGGCCCAGTACCTGCTCGGCAAACTGCACTACAACTACAGCAGCAGCGCCGAGGAGCGCGCGGTTGCCGGCAACCTGCTGGCAAGATCCGCGACACAGGGGTATGCGGACGCCATCCATTTCCTGCATTTCATGGAAAAGCTTGGATACAACGCGGAAGAAGAATACTTCCACGGTTCACCGCACATCAGGAAACTGGCCGAGGATGGCGACCCGGAGGCGCAATATCAGCTGGCAATTCGCTATGAAAGCGGCGTCGGCGTGAAGCGCGATTACCCGCAGGCGCTGCACTGGTTTACCCTGGCCGCCAACAGCGGTCATCTCATGGCGATGAAAAGCCTTGCCGACATCTACGCCCGCGGTCTCGATGGCGTCGATGCGGACAAGGCGCGCGCTGCGCACTGGAGCGACAGGGTCAGGCAGGCCGAGACAGCCGTGCAGCAGGCATCCCCGGCAACGGCGCCGGAATGAAGCGCTAGCGGGTTGCCCGGTCGAACATGTTGAGCGTGAACAGCAGGCCGAACGTTGCCACGATCATGAAGACGGGTCCGAACAGCCAGAACACCAGCGGCACCAGGGTGTAATAGGCACGCATGCCGACACTGTATAATCTGCCCGCACGGTTGAGATGGTGCGCGACGAATTCCGCGGTCAGTATCGGGTGCTCCACATGCGCCGGCACATACAGCATGAAGCCGACGTGATTGTAGGTGCGTATCGACATCGCGAAGGCAAAGAAGGCGACGAACAGGTCGATCAGGATCGCCAGCAATTTGATTGTCCAGATCTGGGCGTTGACCGCACCGACGAAATTGAGGCTGTGCCAGATCGTACCGAGTTTCTCGCCCTGTTCGCTCAGCGTCAGCACGCCGACGATCAGCAATATCGCGGTAGAGGCCAGGAAGGTCGCGGCCATCGTTGAATTCCGCAGGGTCTGTACCGCCGTGATGACTTCGTGCCGGGCGATAATCTGCTTGACCCATTCGGTACGCGCGATCCGGTTGATCGACTGCACGGAATAGTAGGGGTTGCGCCTGACCCGCAGGTGCAGATAGAGCTGGTAACTCCCCAACAGGAACACGCAGAACGCCAGCGCGGCGAGGTCATTGCCGAGCAGGGATACGATATGGTCCGGAATAGTCATACGCTGCGTTGCATGGATGCTGGTGGATTGCCCGGAAGCGGCTGCAGCTGGGTATTCTAGACCAATCCGGCTGATGGCGCGCAGCAACCCGCGGCAAATATCGGGATATTCCGCAGCAACAGCGGCGCCGACACCAACGCAGCCACACCCTGCCGGCCACCCAGCCCGCCGCTGGCAGACGCATGGCACATAGCCCGGCCGGGTGCGGGCCGGTCCGGGGCATAGGCGCCCGGCACCCGACAATCCGGATGCCGCGACCAGGTACCGCGGCAGGATTCCGGATTATCCACTAGACTTTTCCCTCACCAGCCCCCAGTAGAGGATACCGGCATGCACCCATTCACCTCCCTGCGCCTGCGTTACCTGGAATTCCCCGGCCGGGCCCAGGCGATCCGCGACACGCTGCGCATCGGCCGCATCGACTTCGTCGACGAGCACCTGAGTTATGAACGCTTCTGCGCTTGCCGCGCGGCCGGCGAGTTTCCGTTCGGCGGCATACCCGTGCTGGTGATCGAGACACAGGATGGCACGCAATGCGTGGCGCAAAGCAACGCGATCCTGCGGTTTGCCGGGCGACTGGCCGGCCTGTACCCGCTGGACGACCCGCTTGCCGCACTGAAGGTCGACGAGGCACTGGGTGTGGGCGAGGACATCAATTGCCTGCTGGGACCCAGCCTGCACGAGCAGGATGCGGAGAAAAAAATGGCGCTGCGCAAGGTACTGGCGGAAGAGACCCTGCCATACTGGATGGGTTGCCTGGAACGGTTGCTGCTTGCGAACGGCGGCACCGGCTTCATCGCGGGCGCCACCCTGACCATCGCCGATCTCAAGCTGTACTGGATCATCGACTGGCTGACGCTGGGTATTCTCGACGGCATTCCCAAGACCCTGGTGGACGACCTGATCCAGGTGGGGGACTGGCGCAGGAACATCAACGCGGTGCGCGCAGCGCGCCTGCCTGAAAGTACCGGTCATTGAAATAGCGACCGGGTGACACCGCGGCTGGCGGACGTGCCCCGGTCCGGCGCCATGCGCCACGAATCGACGAGGCAACATCCGCCAGGATCAGGCCGGGTATCCGGATGAATGGCTTGCGCGGACCGGCGGCATCATTCAACCGGACAGGACAATGTGCAACAATGGCCGGGTAATCGCGGCCCAATCCTGTTCTTAACCTGTCTTGCTGATTCACCCCAAAATGAACGAAAACGACGCACAGAAAAAATTCCTCATCGGCATCGCCATCAAGATTCTTATCGTGGTTGGCATCGGGACCGCGATCGCCACATGGCATCTCAGCCAACTCTGACGCCAGCACCGGAGTGCGGACATCGGCACCCGGGAATCAAAGTCATCAAACGCCCTTGCTCCGACACGATATTGGTGGACCCATCGCGTCCGACCCAATCGAATCGCTTAATGTCTGCAGAACCGGGCCGCGGAACTCGCGGCAGGCCGATGTAATCTACCGGCTGCAAATATATCCGGCACCGATATGGCAAACAGCGATCAGAATCCAAGCAGCTGCAGCAGGATCAACAAATCTGACATATCCACCGCACCGTCCGGACTACCGACCGGATAGACGTCGCCGTGCAGCAGTTCGACCGGACCCGGCGCCAGCCCTCCGGAAACCAGCCGCAGCATCACGACCAGATCGCCGGTATTCAGGTTGCCATCCGGTGCGCCCAGGGGCGCGAGATCGCCATCCGCCGCGTTGGGCACGAGCGGTGCCGGATCGATACCGTCATTCAGCCCGTCACCGTCGGTATCGACCGACAACGGATTCAGGTCGCTGCCCGGGGTGTAGGCAGGGTCATTGTCGTAGTTGACCTCGAAGAAATCGGACAGTGAATCCCCGTCCGTGTCGACCAGCAGGGGATCGGTGTTGATGGCCTGCTCGAACGCATCGGTCAGCCCGTCGCCATCGTCGTCGACATCACAGGCATCACCCTCGCCATCGCCATCGGTATCCGTTTGCGCGGGATTGGACAGCAGCGGGCAATTGTCGGGCGCCTTCAGAATGGTGAAGTGATCGCTGACCACGCCATCGTCCCGCAGGAAAGTGGCGTCGAGCCGGTTGCCGTTGACGTCCAGCACCAGCGAACCCAGCTGGTTGAGCGAGGCATGCACCATCACCGGATGGTCGAGCGTGCCGCCGCCGAGCAGGCCGGAGCTGCCGGCGGTGATGTAGACCGCACCCTGGTAGGGGTTGGCCTCGTCGTATACGGCCTTGTAGGCGCCGTCGCCATCGGTGCGGCCGTCGCCGGCATCGATCTGCATGGCGGCAGTCAGGGTATCCGATGTTCCGTAATGGCCTTCCAAGAGAAAGGAACGTTCATAGGAGTGGCTGTGGCCCGACAGCACCAGGTCGACACCCGCCGCCTCCAGGATCGGGAGGGCATTCTCCCGCATCTCGATCAACTGGATCTCGGTATCCGAGTCGTGACTGCCCTTGGTGTAGGGCGGGTGATGCCAGAAGGCGATGATCCAGTCTTGCGCGGTGGCCGCGACGTCCGCCTGCAACCATGACATCATCGCCCCCGTGGGCGCGCGGCTGGTCTCGTGGGATTCCAGCGAGATGAAGTGGATATTGCCGTAATCGAAGGCGTAGTAAGCCTCCGTACCCGAGGCGAGGCCGCCGGCCTCGCCCGCGGTCGGCAAGGTGAAACTGTCGTAGTATGGTCCGGTCTGGGTCGCCGAATCCGCGCTGACGCCGTCGTGGTTGCCGAGGGTGGGCCACAGGACCGACTTGCGCAGCATGTCCGGATAGGTATCGAAGACGGCCGCCTGGTATTCGCGGTCGGTTCCCGCATTGTAGGCATTGTCTCCCAGCATCAGCCAGAGATCGGTGTGCGTGGTACCGGTAAGCGCGTTATAGGCGTCCCTGACCGCGCGCGCATCGGCGTTGGCCGTGCCGGAATCGCCGAGCACCCAGATGCGCGTCGGTTTTGCGGTGCCGGACACGGGTGAGGTGAGGAAGAAGTGATCGGCATCGTCTCCGGCGAGGATGACGGCGGAACTGCCGACGGCGTAGTAATAGGTGGTGTCGGCACTCAGCCCGGTGAGCCGGACCTCATGCTCGGTCGTCAGGGTTGCGTCCGTCACGGTGGCGGTCAGGCTGCCCGGCGCCGTGCCGTAGCTGACCCGGCTGTCGCTGGCGGTGGCCGTGCGCCAGCGGATGACGACGCTGGCGGGCGCCCCATTTGCAGATATGGCCCGCGGGTGACGGCTTCGTTGATGGCGAGGCGGGGCACCACGACCAGATCCGAGGACGTATTGAAGCGGTTGTAGACGCCGATGGCCAGCGTGTTGGTGCCGTCGTGCAACGCGGGCAGCGCGGCGGCGGTAATGTCCTGCAGGGGATGGTAGACCGGTGCTGCGCTGTTGCTGGATTCGTGCGCCGCCGGCACCGTGTTCCAGTCCGGGTCGCCGGGGGGCAGCTCGCCGGAACGGTATACCTCGATTCCGTTGATCCAGGCGACGTAACCGTCATCGTAGTCCGCGCCCAGTGTCACGCTGTTCACCGCCGTGACATCCGCGATGCCGAAAGTCGCGCGCGTATAGATCGACGAGGTACCGACCGGCACGCTGGTCTGCAACAGGCCGGTGACGCCGCCGGTGCCGCTTTCGTAGCCGATGCCATACGCGCCGGTCGACCAGCCGCTGGCATCGAATCCGGCCGCGGTCCAGGCGTTGCCCAGCCCCGGGTCGCTGCCGTTGGCGAGGTAGTTGAGCGCAGCGCCTGCCGCGACGAGCACATCCGCGACCGTGTTGACGGCATGCAGGAACAGCACGACAAAAACGGCACAGGCCGGGACCGTCCGCATGAATTTCATGGCGATACCCGTTGCTCCAGTGTCGCCAGCCGGGTGCGGATGCCCGCTTCCAGGGACTGTACCAGCCGCGAGTGCCGGCGCTGCAGCGGCAGCTCGGCAATCGCGGCTTGCGCGGCGAGCAGGTCGTCACGGGCTGCCGCGAAGCGCTCGGCCTGCAGCAGGATGTCGGCGCGTTTCACCAGCAGCGACTCGCTGCGCTGCGCACTGGCCAGCATGCCGTCCAGGCGGGCAAGGGCGGCGTCGGTCCGGCCGAGCCGCGCCTCCAGCTCTGCGGCATACAGCACCAGCGTCGGCACCGGACCGAGTACGGCGATGCCGTCCTCGAGACCGCGCAAGGCCGCTTCGAGATGCATCTTGCCCGCTGCCTCGTAGCTGCGCGCGCGCTCCAGGTAATACTCGGGCAAGGGTTTGCGTGGCGGCGCGAACTGCAGAATGGCGCGCGTGTAATCCGCCGCGGCCGCCAGCGGCCTGCCGGTCGCGCGCAGGATTCCGGCACGCGCGACCAGGGCGCGCACCGCTCCCGGCCGCAGCGCCAGCGCCTGGTCCAGATGGCGCAGCGCATTGCCGTACTCGCCCTGGTCGGCATAGACACGACCCAGGCCGGTCTCGGCCTGCCCGGCATCCGCCCCCTGTTCCAGCGCGGCATGGAAATCCGCGAGCGCCGCATCCCGGTCGCCGTGGACACGGTAAGCCTCGCCGCGCTGCAGGTAGAGCGATGCGTCAACCGGGTTGGCGCGAATCAGTACGCTGAGCCGGTCGATCTCCTCGTGCAGGCCGGCGTGAGCGAAGGCGCGATACGGCAAGGTCAGCAGCAGCAGAATCAGGCGAGTTTTCGGTGATAACCAGGGCATAATGCAAGTATAACGGTGTCAGAGCACATTTTTTCCTCATAGGGATTCAGCATTTCCGGCATGATCCGTCTCCCGATCGAACAGGTCATCCCCGACATCCGGCAGGCACTCGGGAGCGGCAACCGCCTGGTGCTGGTGGCGCCGCCCGGGGCCGGCAAGACCACGCGGGTGCCACTGGCGCTGCTGGACGAGCCCTGGCTGGCCGGGCGGATGATCATCATGCTCGAGCCGCGCCGCCTCGCCGCCCGCACTGCCGCGGCGCGCATGGCGGCGACGCTCGGCGAAAATACCGGCGCGACCGTGGGTTACCGGATTCGTGCCGAAAGCGCGAGCAGCGCACGCACGCGTATCCTGGTGGTGACTGAGGGTATCCTGACCCGGATGCTGCAGGCCGATCCCGAACTCGCCGCGGCCGCCCTGGTGATCTTCGACGAATTCCACGAACGCAACCTGCATGCCGATCTGGCGCTGGCCTTCTGCCTGCAATCGCAGGAACTGCTGCGCCCGGATCTGAAGCTGCTGGTGATGTCAGCGACCCTCGACGCGGCGGGCGTAGCGCGCCTGCTCGGCGACGCGCCGGTGGTGACCAGCGCGGGGCAAAGCTTTCCGGTCGAGACGGCATTTCTGCCGGACAGGGCGCCCCTGCCCGAACCCGGCCGCATCAGTGCGGCGGTGCTGCACCGGCTCGAACGGGTGCTGGCGGAGGAATCCGGCAGCGTGCTCGTGTTCCTGCCCGGGGTGCGCGAGATCCGGCAGGTCGAGCACGCGCTCGGCGCACTGCAACTCGCACAGACAGATAACGCACCGATCGTGGCACCACTCTACGGCGACCTCTCGCGCGAGCAGCAGGACCGGGCGCTACAACCCTGCGCGACCGGCCGGCGCAAGGTCGTGCTGGCCACCAACATCGCCGAGACCAGCCTGACCATCGAGGGCATTGCCATCGTCATCGACAGCGGCCTCGAACGCCAGGCCCGCTTCGACCCTGGCGCGGGCATGAACCGGCTCGAGACCGTGTTCATCTCCCGGGACTCGGCAGACCAGCGCAGCGGACGCGCGGGCCGGCTGGGACCGGGCAAATGCTACCGCCTCTGGACCCCGGCGCAACAACAGCGCATGGCACGCCACGGCATACCCGAAATCCTGCGCAGCGATCTCGCACCGCTGGCACTGGAACTCGCCAACTGGGGCGTGCGCGAAACCGGTGAACTGCACTGGCTGGACCCGCCCAATGCCGGCGCGCTTGCGCAGGCACGCGAACTGCTGCAGGCACTCGGCGCCATCGACGAGCGGTTCGGCATCAACGTCCACGGCCGGCAACTGCTGGAGACCGGCGCACACCCCCGGCTCGCGCATATGATGATCCGCGCCGCACAGGCCGGTCACGGCTTCGCTGCCTGCCTGCTGGCCGCGTTGTTGACCGAACGGGACATCCTTGCCGCCAGCGGCGCGCGTAGCGCCGACGTCGCGCCCCGGCTCGCCCTGCTGCAAGCGTTCCGGCAGGATGCGGGCGCGGCGACGGCCGCCGGCGTCAACCGCCAGCAATGCCGGCGGGTGTTGCGCGCGGCCGAGGACTTCCACCGCCGCATCCGGCGTCATGAACAGCCAGCCGGCGCGGAGGCGATCACCGCGCACGACCTGCCCGGCGTGCTGCTGGCCTGGGCCTACCCCGAGCGTATCGGCCGTTCCCGTCATGCCGCCGGCAACCGCTACCTGCTGCGCAGTGGCAAGGGCGCCTACCTGGACGAGGGCGAGGCCCTGGCAAGCGCGGAGTTCATCGTCGCCGCCGACCTGGACGGCCGGGCGCGCGAGGCCCGCATCTATCTCGCCGCGGAAATCACGCTGCAGCAGATCGAAGCGCACCTCAACGGCGACATCACCCGGGACACCCATGTCAGCTGGAATGCACAGACCCAAAGCGTCGATGCCGTCACCCGGACCTGCCTCGGCGCCATCGTGCTGGAGCAGCAGCCGGCCGTCGACATCGGCCGCGCCGCCGTGCATGCCGCGCTCATCAAAGGCATCCGCCAGTGCGGCCTCGACTGCCTGCCGTGGGACAAGCGCGCGCAGACGCTGCGTCAGCGGATACAGTTCCTCCGCCTGCAACGGCAATCCGGTGCAATCACCGAGCCGGAACTCGCCACGCTCAACCTGCCCGACCTGTCCGACACGGTGCTGCTGGACCACCTCGAGGACTGGCTGCAGCCGTATCTCGATGCGCACAACAGCATCCGGAAGCTGCAGGCGCTCGACCTGCACGCCATCCTGTCCGGACATTTAAGCCATGCGCAGCAACAGGCACTGGAGCGGCTGGCGCCGACACACGTCGCCGTGCCAAGCGGTTCGCGCATCGCCATCGATTACAGCGACGCGGACCAGCCCGTGCTCGCGGTGCGCCTGCAGGAGCTGTTCGGCCTGCAACAGACGCCCGCCATCATCAACGGCAGGTTCAAACTGCTGCTGCACCTGCTCTCGCCGGGCTACAAGCCGATGCAGGTCACGCAGGACCTGGCCAGCTTCTGGAAGACGGCCTACTTCGAGGTCCGGAAGGAACTGCGCGGCCGCTACAAGAAACACCACTGGCCGGAAGACCCGCTCACGGCACCGGCCACCAGCCGCGCGAAGCGGCGGGGAGAAACTTCAAAGTAAGGGGTCAGCACTGACCTTCCCGCAGCCAGGCGGCAAGCGTCGCGCCGCCCGGCGCGACGGTTTTCATGCAGGTCACCGGGGTCTGACCTTGATTCTCGGTGCTGGGCACAGCTTTTGCATCACTAATGCCAGCCAGCGTGACCTGCTCCCCGAAAATGCAAGCCACGTCAGGCAGTAAGCAAGCAAGGGAATGATAGGCAATCAGCCGGTATGCACCAATAATGTGCGCACAGCGGGTTTTGGACCAAATTGCGCTTCATTATGGTGCATACACGACCCTGGTACCGGCATGTCTGTCCCGGACCAGGCGGCGAGCGGCCCGTCAGACCCCGTGGCGGTACTCGAGTTTGGCCGGACGCCGTGACGTTGTCGTGCGCCCCGAAGCGTTTCGACTGGTTGGGCCCCGGCCTGCAAACAGACCCATAAATTCGGAGCTAAATGCATATGAAGAGTAAGTTGGAATATATCTGGCTCGACGGTTACAAGCCGACCCAGAGCCTGCGCAGTAAAACCATGGTCCGCAAAAATTTCAGTGGCAAGCTCGAAGACTGCCCCATGTGGGTGTTTGACGGCAGCTCCACCGAGCAGGCGGAAGGCAACGCCTCCGACTGCCTGCTGAAACCGACCATGGTCATTCCCGATCCGGGTCGCAAGAACTCCTACCTGGTCATGACCGAGGTGCTCAATGCCGACGGCAGCGCGCACGTCAGCAACGGCCGCGCCACGATCAATGACGATGACGATGATTTCTGGTTCGGTTTCGAGCAGGAGTATTTCCTGTGGGACCCGAAGACCAACCTGCCGCCGGGCTTTCCTCCCGGTGGTTTCCCGCCGCCCCAGGGGCCTTACTACTGCTCGGTCGGCGCACGCAACGCCTACTGCCGCGACCTGATCGAGGAGCACCTGGACATGTGCCTGGAAGCCGGCCTCAACGTGGAAGGCATCAACGCCGAGGTGGCCGCGGGTCAGTGGGAATTCCAGATCTTCGCCAAGAGCGCCGCGCGCGCCGGTGACGAGATCTGGCTGGCACGCTACCTGCTCGAGCGCACCGCCGAGAAGTACGACCTTGCGGTCGACTGGCATCCGAAGCCGCTTGGCGATACCGACTGGAACGGCTCCGGCATGCACGCCAACTTTTCCAACGGCCTCATGCGCGAATCCGGCGACGAAACCGTGTTCACCAAGATCTGCGAGGAGTTCGGCCGCAACATACTCCGCCACATCTCGGTTTACGGCGCGCACAACGAGCAGCGTCTGACCGGCAAGCACGAAACCCAGGCCATCGACCAGTTCAGCTACGGTGTCTCGGACCGCGGCGCCTCCATCCGCATCCCGGTGTCCACCGTGGAAGACGGCTGGAAGGGCCGGCTGGAGGACCGTCGCCCGGCCTCCAACGCGGATCCGTACAAAGTGGCCGCGGCCATCATCAAGACGACCAAGGAAGCACTGGCAAAGTAACGCCGTTTTGCTGTCGGCAACTCAACCGGAGCGGGAACACCGCTCCGGTTTTTTTTGCCTTGCGGCGACCGGATGCAGCGGATCAGCGTCTGCCGCCGAGCAGGTCCTCGGTCCAGTCTTCCTGCAGGATGCGGACGAATTCATCCATGCTCGGCCGCCGCCCCGGGTCCTTGCGCAGGCAGCGCATGACCAGCTCCTCCAGGACCCGCGGCACCGGATACTTGCTGATCCTGGAGGGCTTCGCCGCCCGCTCGTTTTCCACTGCCTCGATGATTTCGTAGGCGTGCTCGCCGCTGAACGGGACCTTGCCGCTCAGCAGCTCGTACAGCACCGTGCCCAGGCTGTAGACATCGGTGGCGAAACTGATGTCGGGGTCGCGCCGGATCTGCTCCGGTGACATGTAGCACAACGTGCCCTGCAGCTTGCCGTGCCCGGTCATGGACTTGTTGGTGCCGGCAGCGCTGCCGCCCATCTCCGCCTCGTCCTCAACCTCGGTGGAGCCGTCCTTGCGCCACACCTTGGCCAGCCCCCAGTCCAGCAACAACACCTCGCCGTAAGGTCCCACCAGGATGTTCTCGGGCTTGATGTCGCGGTGCGCGACGCCATGGGCCTGCGCATAGCTCAGCGCATGACCGATCTGCTCGATGACCTCGACCAGCTGCGTCAGGTCGTAGCGCTCCCGGTAACCCATGATCTCGCGCAGGGTGTAGCCGTGAACCAGTTTCATCGTGAAATAATATTTGCCTTCGCGGTCGCGGCCTATTTCATAGGTGGGCACGGTATTGGGGTGTTGCATCAGGGCCGAGACTCGCGCCTCCCGCAGCAGACGGCGCTGCTCGATCGGGTTGTCGGTGAATTCGGCGCGCAGCGACTTGTATGCGACCACCCGCGACAGGTGCATGTCCTTGACCGACTGGATCAGCGATTTACCGCCCGTGGCGATGGTGGCGAGAAACAGGTAACGCGTATTGGGATTCAGGACCTCCGGCAGAGCACGGTCCGTCTCCTCGAGAAAGATGTCGCTGTAATCCTTGGGGGGCTGCTGGAACGTGAGCATGGCTGGATCTTGTCTTCGGCTCCGTTGCGGTGGAATTAGGGGTCCATTCGGCAGGGGAATGGAGCCGGTCCGTTGCGCAGTCGTCAGCAACGCTGTTGTGGCCCGTCCCGCCGGACCCCTGCTGCCGGGACCGGGCGTGTGCACGGCCCCGTTTGCACCGGGACGCTGCGAATCGATCCACGTAGAGGATAACAGGAGCGGCTGCGGATCACACCAAACGCCCGGGGCGCGCTGTGATGTCTGCATGACGGCAATCACCCGGAACTGCGGCGGCTTGAGGGTGACGGTCCCGCCCTGGTGGAGACGGCAGTCCGCATCTCTTCCGGCCCCGTGCGAGATATAGCGCCATGCCCGCGGCGGGTACAGGCACCAAACGCAGCAGCCGGCGTACCGATCCGGTCCACGGCGCCGGCTGCCCGCACCGCCCTGGTGCAAAAACCGCGGCCGCGGCACAATCCGGGCCGGGCTGATTGCCACCGCCGCCCGCAGCCGCGCGCCCGCCCTGACAAGGCGGTCTTCCCTGCGCGCACATGGAATGCTACTTGCTTGGTTTACCTGCCGGGCCACCCCTCGCGGTGCCGGTTAAACCTGAGGTCCTTGCCGCCATGTCCAGCGAACCCTTCGAACCCGCCCCGGATGCCGGCCTGGCGCATCCGGCCGGCCACGATCGTGGCCTGCACGAGTTTCTCGATATCCTCAAGCCCCTGATCCGGGAACCCTCGGTCGTCGGCAACGAGCAATCCTTCTTCCGTGTCCTGCGCCGCGAGCTGGAGGAAGTGGGCGTCCGCGTGCAGCACTTCCACGGTGTGCTGGTCGCCCAGGGCAAGCAGCCCGACGATCTGTATCTGTCGGCCCATATCGATCGCCATGGCCTGCTGTGTACCGGCCCGAACGAGTTCGAGTACGCCGCCTTCATCGCCGGCAACCAGGGCGAAAACATGGATGACTCGGTCTCGGCCTACATGGTGGGACAGATCAAGAACCGCTTCCAGGGGCAGCGGGTACAGGCCCACCTGCCCTACACGGGCACCTATCTCGGCCAGGGCAGGATCACCGGTTCCTATGTCTGCCCGCGGCGCAAGAACCTGATCTTCGAGGTCGACGGGCTGGACTTCCTGCAGCCGGGCACACCGGTGTCGTTTCTGGACCGGCTGAAGCTGGAGCATGGCCTGATCTCCTGCCAGCTCGACAATGTCGTCAGCGCCGCGCTGATCATCTACCTGTTCCGCAACGGCTACCAGGGAACGGGCCTGTTCACGGCACAGGAGGAATGCGGCCGCAGCTGGCGTTACGCGTTGTCCTGGTTTCAGCGCCAGGAGATCCTCACCCAGCGCCTGGTGGTACTGGACACGAGTCCCTATGCGACACGCGCGGATGCGGATGCGCAGCAGATCACCTTGCGGAAAAAGGACGCCAACGGCGATTTCTCCGTGGCGATGACCCGGGAGCTGGCCGAGCGCTGCGAACGGCTGGGACTGTCCTACAGCTACAAGGACGAATACATCGAACAGCAGAACCGCACCCGCACGCGCCCCTATCCTCTGGGACGCACCGAGCTGGGACGCATCGCCGCCGCCACCGACGGCCGGATCAATGGCTCCACCCTGCAGATTCCGACCACCGACTACCATACCGCGAGCGAGACCGCATCGCTCGCTGCGGTCGCGGCGATGCTCAGGCTGCTGGCGACCTACGTCTGACCGGACGCATAAACGGTGTCAGAGCACAAGAAGCAAGGTGACAGCGCATTCAGACCTGTATTTCTTCAGCGCAGATGTGTGCTGACATCTGTATCGGCAGGCGTCCGATGACCGGACCGGCAATACCACGATAATGATGAGGTAATCGTCAGGTAGTCCCGGCGGGGACGCCTGATGATGTCGCAAACAATCCTGCACCGACAGCGATCGGACAGGTCTATACTCCGTAAAAACAACGACCAACCATCTCGGGGGAATTGTGTATGAACAGAAATATATTCGGTATCGGATCTAGCATGCTGGTCGCCTTTCTGTCCGTCGGCTGCTCTTCAGGTCCATCCGGCGATTACGGTGGTGATGACTGCGGACTGTTTGACAAACTGTCGTTCCGCGACAATGGGAAAGTTTATATCAGCATGAAAATGTTCGGCATGCAGATGGGCGAAACAGCAGGAGACTACACCGTTGATGATGAGAAGGTGCTTGTAACTGCCAACAATCAGACAACCGTCTTTACACTCAACGACGACGGCGATCTCGAGGGCTCGATGCTCGGAGATAAGATCATCTGCCGCAAGGGTGCCAGCGGCGGCGACAACAAGGCAGGCAAGCAGGATGACGGGCAACCGACCTTCCTGACGGCGACTTATGGCGGTATCGCATGCATGCTCGACAGCATGTCCTTCAGCAAGGATGGCAAGGTCGACATGGTGGTGGACAGTGAGCACCAGATGGGCACCTACAACATGCGGGGAGATCAGGTGACGATCAATGGCGAAGGTGGTTCGGTCACATTGACGTTGTCCGGCGATAACCTCGTGGGCACCATCGAAGGTCAGAAAACGCTGTGTTCGCGCATGTAACCGGCGGCAAATTGCCGCTTGACTGACAGACTTGCCGGTGGCTATGGGCCACCGGCCCATATTATCAGCTCTTCCGAAGGCAGCGGATAGCGGCATCGATCACGTAGGCCAGCGACTCACCGCGCAGACTGTCGTATGCAGCCAGCAACAGCGCCGGAAAATCGTCCGGCTTTGCACCTTCGAAGGCAGCGAAGAACGGACGCTGGTCCTTGTTGGACGCGGCCCGGTACAGCTCCAGACCCAGGTCCGTGTAGCCGGCCCTGAAGGCCTGCGTAGCCGCAAGTTCAGCATAATAACCACGATCACGGGATTGGGCACCCTGTGCATCCAGTGCTTCACCTTTGGCAAACAGATCCCGCAGCGCCGGCTCGGCCGCGCTTCTCTCATTGCGCGAGATTGCGGCCCCGGCCTGCAGTTCGACCATACGCAGTTGGCGGGTTGGGTTGCCGAGCAGATGGAACTTATCCGCGAAGGTTTGTGCTGACTTGATATCCCCGGCTGCCGCCGCTGGTGCGAAAACCCTGACTGGCGAACGGCATGAGGCACTCTGCGGTCGGCCTGGCATAGCAGTCTGCGCGTTCCGCCAGCCGGTCAATCTCGCCCTTCATGGCAGTCTGCGACAGGCCGTCGACGGAACGTCCAGCGGCGAGGGCAATGCCGACCTGCGTCTTGTCGAATTTCGTGCCAATGTCGGCAAGATCTTCGAGGGCCACCTGCCAGACCTTCAGGCGCTTCTCCGGATCGGTTACGGCGAGCGCCGAAACCAGTCGGCCTTTACCTCGGTGAGTGCCTTCTGCGCATCCTGCTCGGGATCCGAACAGCCTGCGAGCAGGGTTCCCGCTGCCAAGAGAATGAATAGCACCTTCATGATGCGTTGCCTCCGGGAATCGAACATTACCATTGCAATGAACGGGCGGTAATCGAAGACAACAGGCAGCCTCGTGAACTGAATCTAGCACAGGAACTCCGTGATTCAATGGTGTCAGACTCAGCTGATCGGACGATTTTCGGACAGCACGGCGACCTCTGCCCGCTCCTCTTTGCACCCAGATTCAACTAGATTGAGCATATCCTTCCCGTTAATCTCCGGGGCGACGGGAAGTAACAAGACACTGTTTGTCACACCGCGGGAGGACCCATGGGACGAACGTCAAAAGCCAATGCGAGGGTTTATCAGAGCAGCGTTTGCCCTGAAACGCTCATTGCCTATTTACTGCTGCAGGCTGTCGCCGGTAGGACAGGCGCGATCACGTCGTAGGCTGGTGTAGCGACACCTGTCACCTGCACCTTGGCAGACACCCGCCCGTACTGGCAATCGGTCAGTGACGCGCGGCACTGACCCTGACTGCATGAAGCAATAAATTTTTCACTCTTGTTAATACCACACACGTTGCCGTTGTAACGGCACTGTTTACCCGTCGTGATCCAGTAGCGGACGGTATTGGATGAGTCCTTCCAGGTGATGCCATAGTTGTAGGTCTGCACTCCTGTGTTACACATGGGCGATTCTGCGAGTTTCAACGCCAATGACTTATCCAGCCGATAGCCGCATAGGACGCGGTGACGCTGAGCAGACCAATGAGCAACAACAGGCTGATATTGATATTTCTGATCATGGAACTATCTCCTGAAATCCGATCCAGTCGAGCACCTCTCCATACCCGTGGACTTGCTGGTACGGTCACCTGACACACTCATCATATTCGCTGCTAGAACGCAACCAGAATAGATTCTGACCAAGCAAACTGCAGCAGGCGCTTGATTCCAAGCGCGTGAAAGGTTACGCGGATGTGGTACGTCGCGCCTGTCACCCCGAGGTCGCCTGATTACATCGCGATCACGGCCTGTCCGTACAGAGGCAATCGGTCTTCCGTCCTCTCCGTTTCCGGCTTACAGCCAGACCTGCAGTCCCAGCTCCAGCACACGGCCTTCCGGCAGGTGATAATAAGCAGTGGCACTTCCGGCATTACGAGCGAGCCACACGAACAGTCGCTCTTGCCAATACGGCAAGCCTGGCACATCACGCCGTGCAATCAGCGTTTCACGCGCCAACAGGTAGACAACGGAGTCGATATCGACCTGTATGCCCGTATGATCACAGAGTTTGAGTGCCACTGGAATATTCGGGGGCTGTGAAAATCCGTAGGTCACGCGTATGCGGAATATACCCTGCCCGAGACTTTCGTATTGAAGACGCTCACTAGCCGTCACATGCGGCCGGTCAGCGGTAAGCACGGTAAGCAAGATCACGCGCTCATGCAGTACCTGGGTGCATGCCATATGGTGCAGCAGCGCCGGCGGCACGAAGGCGCCGACATCGCTGGTGAGCACGACCGCCGTACCCGGCACTCGGTATGGCGGCTCGGCTTCGATCTGCGCCAGGAAGTTTTCCTGCGTGGTAGAGCGGTCCGCCAACCGCCACGCCAGCAGTCTGCGCCCGGCACGCCAGGTCTGCATCAATACGAAGATGCATCCGGCAACCAGCAGCGCATACCAGCCGCCGTCCGGGATCTTCGCCAGATTCGCTGCGAGAAACGCACCGTCCACGATCAGGAACAGCAGGCCAAGCCCGGCCAGCACGGCTAGCCGCCAGCCGTAGCGCCGTGCGACTGCGACAGCCAGCAGCGTGGTTATGACCATATCCATCGATACTGCCACACCGTAGGCGGAAGCCAACTCATCGGAGGTGCCAAAACCGACCACTACTGCCAGACAGGCCCCCATCAGCAACCAGTTAACCAACGGCAGGTAAACCTGGCCGGACGACTCAGCCTGAGGGAACAGTACCCGCATGCGCGGCAACTGACCCAGGTGGATGGCCTGCCGGGTCAGCGAGAACGTACCGCTGATCACGGCCTGCGAGGCAATGATCGTCGCGACTGTTGCCAATATCACGAGCGGCACGACCGCCCAGTCCGGCGCCAGATGGAAAAAAGGCGCCTGGATGGTTTCGGGCTGCTGCATCACCAGCGCCGCCTGCCCCAGATAGTTCAGCACCAACGCAGGAAACACGATCATCAGCCAGGCGTAGCGGATTGGCGCAATACCGAAATGACCAAGATCAGCGTACAGGGCCTCACCGCCCGTCACAACGAGAAACACGGCACCCAGTGTCAGGAATGCAGTATCGCCATGATGTTGCAGAAATGTCACGGCATACCAGGGATTGAACGCCACCAGTACGGCGGGTTGCAGCATGATGCCGCGCAGACCGAGCACGGCGAGCACCACGAACCAAACGAGCATCATGGGACCGAATAATCGACCGATTCGGCCGGTACCATAGCGCTGCACGGCAAACAGGCCGACCAAAATGAGCAACGTCAAGGGCACTACATAATGGGACAGCGCTGGCAGCGCCACATGCAGGCCTTCGACCGCACTCAGCACCGATATCGCCGGTGTTATCGTGCCATCACCGTAAAGCAGGCATGCACCGAACAGGCCCAGCAGCATCAGCCTGTAGCGCGCCTCGCGCGGCGTACTGTGCCATGGGTTGAGCAGCGCGACCAGCGCGATAATGCCGCCCTCGCCCTGGTTGTCGGCACGCAGCACGAACATCAGGTACTTGATCGAGATGACCAGCACCAGCGCCCACAGGATCAGCGACAACGTGCCCAGCAGGCTGGCGGCCTCGAGCGCAGGTGAGCCATTGCCGGCAAAGCTTTCGCGCAGCGCGTACAACGGACTGGTACCTATGTCGCCGAACACCACACCGAGTGCACCGATCAGGGCGGGGCGCAGCTGGGAATCCGTCATGTCAGCCATGTCTGCGCTGCTCACCCTTGCTAATATGCAAAACAGGTGTCAGAGCACATCGTCCACTCTAACGCGCCGCATTCGCGTGACGCGTCAGCAGCCGGTCCAGGTGATCGGCAAACTGCTTGCGCTCCGCCTGGCTGAGTGCCGGCGGCCCGCCGCTGTGTATGCCGCTGGCGCGCAGCGTGTCCATGAAATCGCGGATGTTGAGCCGCTCCCGGATGTTGTCGGCACAGTACAGCTCACCACGCGGGCTGAGCGCATGGCCGCCTTTACCGATCACCTCGGCCGCCAGCGGAATGTCGGAGGTGATCACCAGATCCCCACGCTGTACGCGTTTAACGATCTCGTTGTCTGCCACGTCAAAACCGGACGCGACCTGCAGCATCCGGATATTGCGCGCTGGGGGCACCCGAACCGCCTGGTTGGCGACCAGCGTCAGCTGCAGACCGGTACGCTCGGCTGCGCGAAACAGGATGTCCCTGATCATAACGGGACAGGCGTCAGCATCGACCCAGATGTTCATGGCAGAAAATAGGTGTCCGAGCACATGTCCTGCGTATATTAACTCTGACACCTTCTTAATGCCGCGTCTCCGGCCGGAGACAGGCAGAGGCTTTGTCCTTCAGGCGGTTAGCCACTCCCCGGCGGATAGCGTCGTAATCCGGCAACAGGCGGCGCCATTTTTCTGCACCGGAATCCTGCTGACAGCCAGTCGCACGATGGCAAGCCGCTGAAGTTAAAAGACCTAACTGGGCTTGGCAAGGGAATTGCTCGGTCCTGTTGTGAGCCGGAAACGCCCGGCGTCTGCGCATGCGCATGCGCATGCGCAGGACGATTATCTTTCACCCCATTCTGTTGCCAGAGGAAATCCAGTGAACAAATCAACACTCACGGGAGTCGTTGCCGGCGTGATCATCGCGACGGCCGGCGGCACCATCGCCGGTTACAACATGCTCTCCGGCGAGGAGCCGGCATTTGCCGAAGTCCTCGATGTCAAAGAGGTCAAGACGACGGTGCAGGTGCCGCGCGAAGTCTGCGAGGACGTGGCGGTCAACCGGCAAAGGCCGGCACAGGACCAGCATAAGGTGGTGGGCACCGTGGCCGGCGCAGTACTCGGTGGTGTGCTGGGCAATCAGCTCGGCGGCGGCAGCGGCAGGAAACTGGCGACTGTTGCGGGTGCCGTGGCCGGCGGTTATGCCGGCAACAAGGTGCAGGAAAATATGCAGGCGAACAGCACCTACACGACGACCGAAAACCGCTGCCACACCCAGATCGACTACCGGGAGGAAGTGGCCGGCTACGATGTCAGCTACCGGATCGGAGACAAGCTTGGCACCACCCGCATGGACCGCGCGCCCGGCGCGCGTATTCCGGTCGAGGACGGCAAGCTGGTACTGACCGAGAGCGGAGACACCGTCCGCTGACACGCCGGTGTCGATCGACGATCAGGGCCAGAGCGCAATTTCCGCTTTGCTGCTGCACTGCTGCGCTCTGACCCGTCTCGCGCGGGATGCGAGCTGGCCTTTCATTGCTGACGAAACGAGCCGGTGAACTCTGCCACCTCCACGCCATCCGCGCTCACGATGGAACGGATATTCAGGTAACTGGCAGAGGAGAGGTCGAGCACCACGTTTTCAGCCATTTCCTTGCCCTCCTGCTGCCAGTTTAAACTGGCCAGCAGGGTGTCAGGATTTCTCCACTTGACCAGGTGGTCATGCGTTTCCCCGGCGTTGCTCACTGCGTACCAGTGTCCCGTACCGGTAACGGGGTCAACGCCGAACAGGTCGGTCTCGGACAGCACCAGATTACCGCCCTGATCACGTCCGTCCATGCGGCACAGCACGGCCCGACCGTCGGAAACCTTTTCGCACTCCAGACGCAGCGTGAGCGGAGTCTGCCGGCCCTTGTCGCTCGTGCCGCCCTCCCCCAACCAGTTTCCGACCAGGCCGAAAAACGCCGTCGCTGACGGTGTCGGGGAAGCTGCGGCCGTACTCGCCAGAGACAGGCCGACCAGCAGCGCAAGAACGCCAACGGCGAACGGCCGGGAAGCAGGAAACATGGCTCTCTCCGGAGCAATCCGGGGCCGGCGGAATACCGGCCGCGCGGGGCACGGTATTCGTACACCGGCAGCAGCGGCGTGTAAAGAGATTGCGGGGACGGCGGCGGTATTTCATACGACCTTCCCCGCCCCATCCAACCGGGCCGCGCAGGCAACGCGAGTCAGATAGTCGTCGCTGCGCCCGTCGCCCAAAGGCCGTCAGTCAAAACCGCAAACTCAGCCGGGTGGGCAGGATGTTCATCGCCTCCGCCCCTTCGTTCGCGCTGCGCTGGGATTAGGATTTAAAACAGTGCATGTTCCACGATCAGGATGACCGGCGGCGTCAAGGCCGCCACCAGCATCAATACGGCACAAACTGAAATCAATACCGTCCGCACCATGAGTAACCTCCCGGCACGCCAACTTTTGATGACCACAGTGCCAACCACAGTCAGTCTTGCATTGGACGCGGTATGAACAGGTATAGTTCACGGGAGGCCGGATTGCACATGAATAATGCTGCCACGAGGCGATCCTGTAGAATCAGGTGTCGGAACACATTTCCTGCTTATATTAGAACCTATCTCAAAATTGGTATAAGTATTCTTACATCGTCATGCCCGCGCAGGCGGGCATCCAGAAAACCCGCGCAATACTGGATTCCGGCCTGCGCCGGAATGACGAAAAACATGGCCGCCGCAGGATCTTCCAATTTTAAGATAGGTTCTAGTAAGAAATGTGCTCTGACACCCTTACGGATTACTGCCCTCGATCCACTTGCGCAGCCGGTTGGAGTCGCCGAAGGGTGTCAGCTTGCCGAAGGAGTTGAGCAGCACGATGGTGAGCGGCTGATCGTCGATCTCGGCCTGCATCACGAGGCAGCGCCCGGACTCGTTGATGTAACCGGTCTTGCTGAGCTGGATGTCCCAGCTCCCCTTCCTCACCAGCGGATTGGTGTTGTTGAACACGAGATCACCGCGGCCCTTGTAGGGCCGGACCCTGGCCGAACGGGTGGTGGTGGCTTGACGGATCAGCGGGTAGGTCATGGCAGCGCGCACCATCCTGGCCGTGTCGCGGGCGGAGGCCACATTGCCGGGATCGAGTCCGGCCGGATCCTTGAAATGACTGGTCTGCATACCGAGCGCAGCCGCCTTTCTGTTCATGGCCTCGACGAATGCCGCCTTGCCCTCCGGCCATGAGCTGGCAAGGGCGCTGGCAGCCCGGTTTTCGGATGACATCAATGCCAGTTGCAGCAGCTGTTTGCGCGTCAGTACCGCGCCCGACTGCAGCCGCGAACCGGTCAACTGGATCAGATCCCGGTCATCCTTGGTGATGGTGATCTTTTCCTGCAAATCGAGGCCGCTGTCCAGGATGACCATCGCCGTCATCAGCTTGGTGATCGAGGCGATGGGACGCGGTTCGCTCTCGTGCCGGGAATAGACTTCCGCGCCATTCCGATCCAGCACCAGCACCGCGTCCGACTTGAGCTGCAGTTTCTTCGGGTTCAGCGTGCGCCAGCGCGCCGCCGTGGCTGCCTGCGCGCTGCTGCCGGCCTGCAGTTCCGCGAGCTGCACAGTGCCATCCGCTGCCAGCGCCGGCCCCGCGGATATGATCAGTGACAGACAGCCGGATACGAGAAGTCGCTTCATGGTCAACAGGGTCCTCGGCCGAGGGGCGCTTTGAGTGAGGCTGGATTGGGCGCCAATGATACAGGGGGCGGTAGCGGGATTCACCTCCCCTGCGCCACTCCGCCCCCATTCGGGGCAGCAGCGGATGGAGGGTTTAACCGCATTCACTCCAGCCATCACCCGGCACCCGGTTCAGAGTCACAATTTCGTAACCTATCTCAAAATCCCGGTTTGCTTTGCAGCAACATCCGGCGTCATTCCCGCGTAGGCAGTAATCCAGCGTGTACCCGCGTTCCGGCTGCCCGCCCGCGCAGGCATGACGGTCCATAGCAACTCGCCCTGTCATGAGACAGGTTCCAGTCAGTATACTGTCCCCGGCATTCTCCCATGTTGCAACATAGCGAAACCTTCAACGATTAGCGGACTCTGTGCATGTACGACACTAACCCTCAACGTTTCGTCAGCTTGCTGACACGCAAGACACTTGCGTTGGTATTGGCGGGTGGCCGCGGTTCCCGGCTGCATGAGCTGACAGCCTGGCGCGCCAAACCTGCGGTATTTTTTGGCGGGAAGTTTCGCATCATCGATTTTGCACTGTCGAATGCGATCAACTCGGGTATCCGCCGCGTAGGCGTACTGACCCAGTACAAGGCGCACTCGCTCGTCCGGCATATCGGCGAGGGCTGGGGCGGATTCAAGCGGGTACTGCGCGAATTCGTCGAAGTGCTCCCGGCCTCGCAGCGCATCGATACCGACTGGTACCGGGGCACTGCCGACGCAATCTACCAGAACCTGGACATTATCAATACGCATAACCCGGAGTTCGTCCTGATCCTCTCCGGCGATCACGTGTACAAGATGGACTACGGCACCATGCTGGCCTTTCACAGCGAACAACATGCCGATCTCACGATCCTGTGCATCGAACTTCCCATCAGCGAGGCTGCCGGCACCTTCGGAGTTATCGAGGTGGATGAAAGCGGCCGGGTGATCGGTTTCGAGGAAAAACCGGCGCATCCAAAGCCCATACCTGGCCAGCCGGGCAGGTGCATGGCCTCCATGGGCAACTACGTGTTCAATGCCGACATACTGTGCGACCGGTTGATCAGCGATGCCGGCGACAGCGCGTCCAATCACGACTTCGGCCATGACATCATTCCGAAGCTCATCACGACGCACAGGGTGTTTGCATTTCCGTTCCGCGACCCGGCAACCGGCAAGCAGGCCTACTGGCGGGATGTCGGCACCCTGGATGCCTACTGGGAAGCGAACATGGAGCTGCTTGGTATCACGCCCGAACTGGATCTCTATGACAAGGAATGGCCGATACTGACCGACCAGCCCCAGCTGCCGTCGGCCAAGTTCGTACACAACGTCGAAGATCGCCGCGGCATGGCGGTTGATTCGATCGTCTCCGGCGGCTGCATCATATCCGGCGCCAAACTGGATCGGGCGCTGCTGTTTTCCAATGTCAGGGTCCACTCCTATGCCCATGTCGAGCAGACCGTGGTGATGCCCGACGTGAACATCGGACGCAATGCGCACATATACCGCACGATTATCGACCGCGGCTGCGATATCCCGGAAAACGTGACCATCGGCGCAAACCACGACGAGGATCGGCAGCGCGGCTTCCGCGTGACAGACAAGGGGATCGTACTGGTGACACCGGACATGCTGAAGCAATCAACCCATTCGATTCGCTAGCGATGATTGGTGTCAAAGCGCAATTCCCGCTTCTATTATTGAGAATTACATAAATGGTTGACAATATTTGCCGTCATTCCGGCCATGCGAGCTTGGCGAGCGCGAGCCGGAATCCAGAGAATATAGTGCATATCTGGATTCCCGCCTGCGCGGGAATGACGGTAGTAAACAGTTTGACTGTCACTCATATATGCAAGCCTCAATAGCGCGCAACGCGCCCAGACACCGTTGGTGACGCTATGATGACCGTCTCGATCTGGCTGGTATTCGCCTTCTCGCTCGGGCTGTTGATGCGCCTGATCGGCCTGCCGCCGCTGGTGGGCTACCTCGCGGCGGGCTTTGCGCTCAGTTTCAATGGCTACGGTACCAGCCACCTGCTGGAGGAAGTGGCGCATGCGGGCGTGCTGTTGCTGCTGTTCGGTGTCGGACTCAAGCTGCGCCTGAAGAGCATGCTGCGCGCCGAGGTGCTCGCGGGTTCGCTGCTGCACATGGTGATTACCGCGGCTGTGTTCATGTTGCTGCTGCTCCGGTTCAGCGCGCTCGACCTGCATATGATCCTGGTGATCGCACTGGCCCTGTCGTTTTCCAGTACCGTGGTCGCGGCCAAGGTGCTGGAAAGCAAGCGGGAATTGCGCGCCTTCCATGGCCGTGTCGCCATCGGCATCCTGATCATCCAGGACCTGGTGGCGGTGGCGATCCTGAGCGCACTCGGCGGCCATGCCCCCTCACCATGGGCCGCGGCCCTGCTCGGTCTGCTGTTGGTGCGGCCACTGCTGTACAAACTGCTCGACCTGTCGGGTCATGGCGAACTGGTCATTCTCTATGGCCTGATGCTGGCCCTGGTGTTCGGTGGCAAGGCGTTCGAGGTCGTGGGGCTCAGTTCCGAGCTGGGCGCCCTGCTGCTCGGCGTGATCCTTGCCGGGCACGCGCGTGCCAAGCAGCTGGCCAATGCCTTGTGGGGGTTGAAGGAGCTGCTGCTGGTCGGCTTTTTCCTGCAGATCGGGCTGTACGGGACGCCCACCTGGTCGCTGCTGGAGCAGGCCGCGCTGCTGAACCTGGCACTCCCCTTCAAGGCATTGCTGTTCTTCGGCGTGCTGCTGCTGTTCCGCCTGCGTGCACGCAGCGCCTTTCTTGCCGGTATTTCGCTGGCGAGTTTCAGCGAATTCGGCCTGATCGTCGCGAGTCTCGGCGTCAAGCAGGGGATGCTCGGCGAGGAATGGCTGGTGCTGCTGGCCCTTGCCGTCGCACTGTCGTTTGCCCTGTCGGCGCCGCTGAACCGCCATGCGCACGAAATCTACGAGTATTTCGAGTCGTTCCTGCAGCGCTTCGAGACCCGCCGGCGCCATCCCGACGACGAGCCGGTATCGCTGGGCAATTCGCATGTGGTGATCATGGGCATGGGCCGCGTCGGCACCGGTGCATACGACGAGTTCAAGGCGCAGGGGCACCTGACCGTGGGGCTCGACTCCGACCCGGGCAAGGCGGAGAAGCATCGCAAGGCGGGGCGCCGGGTGCTGTACGCCGATGCCGAGGACCCCGGCTTCTGGAGCCACCTCGACCTGCACGGGGTGGAGACCGTGGTGCTGACCATGCCGGAGACGGAGGCCAAGGTGATCGCCACGCGCCAGTTACGCAAGCGCGGATTCACCGGCCTGATCAGCGCGACCGTCTATTACGCCGAGGATGTCGAGCCCTTGAACCGCGCGGGCGCGGACCTGGTGTATGACTATCACGACGGCATCGGCGTCGGCCTCGCGCGGCTTTCACTCGAGCGGCGCGCGAATTAGGGTGTCAGAGCACAGTTTTCCCGGATTATTAAGCAGAAAACGTGCCCTGACACCTTATTAACACGCCATCCCCGTGGCATTCATTTCTGATCTGCCAGCCTCCAGCGGTAGTGCGCCGCCCGCTCGCCACGTATAAAGCGAACGGCATCGACGGTGTCGATGACAATCGAAACCAGATTGGTGATGAACAGCAGGGCGAGCCATTTTGCCATGCCCGGTGCACGCGTGATCGTGTCGATATGCGTCGCCATCCAGGCAAACATCGGCACCCACAGGACATGGGTCGTACCGAGGATGCGCGTGAAGCCAATGTACCGATAGATGAGCGCCTGGGCTGAAACTGCGATCACTGTCACCGCCAGAACGACCTGCGCCTCGATATGCGTGATAAACAGCAGACAAGCAGCATTGACGACCAAGAGCCACATGCCCCACAACCGCGGAACCGGGCGGAATCGCAACAAGACTACACCGAACAACTCCATCATTTGTGTCAGAAAGCGGATCATATTCACCTCCAGCATGGCATGCCAATTCGTACATGCGAGCCTAGCATAGGGCCGGTCCGGCCAACTGGATACTGCGCAACCCGGAGCAATCCACTACGCATTGCGTAGTTGACCAGGCTAGCGCAGCAGGCGCAGGGTAATGCGGGTGACAGAACTCACTTGCCGCTCACATCGGAGAAAAATGTCTTCTGACTCCTATTATTCCGACTGTCGCGCTTCCAGTTCTTCGCTGGCCGCCAGCCAGTCACTCTCCAGGGCTGCAATCTTCCGGTCGACGTCTGTCTTCTCGCGCAGCAGTTCATTCAACCGGGCCTTGTTCTCCACGCTATAGACTGCGGAATCTGCGAGGCACTGCTCGAGTTCATGCTGGCGTGCGTGCAGGCGTGCGAGCGCGACTTCCGCCCGTGTGACTTTTTCGCGCAGCGGCTGCAATAGCCGGCGCTGTTCGGCCTCCTGGCGCTTTTGTTCCTTGCGCGTGACCGCGCTGTTCGGGCCGGCAGTGGTGACGGGCGCAACCCGCTGCTCGCGGTTCTGCGCGATCAGCCATTGCGGGTAATCATCCAGGCTGTCCGGAAATTCCTCCACCCGCCCGGCATGGACCAGCACCAGCCGGTCGCAGGTCACGCGCAGCAGATGGCGGTCGTGCGAGACCAGCATCATGGCACCGGCGAAGTCCTGCAGTGCCGTGGCCAGCGCCTGGCGCATTTCCAGGTCCAGGTGGTTGGTGGGCTCATCGAGCAACAGCAGGTTCGGCCGCTGATAGACCAGCAGCGCCAGCACCAGCCGTGATTTCTCCCCGCCCGAAAACGGACCGGTCGGCGCCAGCGCCTGGTCGGCGGGAAAGCCGAAGCCGCCCAGATAATCGCGCAGATCCTGCTCGCGCGCCTGCGGATCGATGCGCAGCAGGTGCACCAGCGGCGAGGCCTGCGCGTCGAGCTGCTCGACCTGGTGCTGGGCGAAATAGCCGATCCTAAGGTCCTGCGCCGGCTCGCGCGCGCCCTCCTGCGGTTCGATCACGCCGGCCAGCAGCTTGATCAGCGTGGACTTGCCGGCACCGTTCGGCCCCAGCAGGCCGATGCGTTCGCCCGGGGAGAGGCTGAGCTCGACGCCGCCGATGACGGTGGTGTCGCCGTAGCCGGCGACCACCGCGCGCAGGCGCAGCAGGGGATCCGGCAATTTGTGCGGCTCGCGCAGGCTGAAGCGGAACGGCGAGTCCACGTGCGCCGGGGCGATCAGCTCCATGCGCTGCAGGGCCTTCAGGCGGCTCTGGGCCTGGCGCGCCTTGGTGGCCTTGGCACGGAAGCGCTCGACAAAGGCATGCATGTGCGCGATCTCGCGCTGCTGTTTCTCGTATTGCGCCTGCTGGCCGGCCAGCATCTCCGCGCGCCGGCGCTCGAACGCCGAGTAGTTGCCGCTGTAGAGCGTGAGTCGCGCGCGCTCGATGTGGGCAATATGGCCGACCACGCGGTCGAGGAAATCCCGGTCGTGCGAGATCAGCAGCAGCGTGCCCGGATAGGCGCACAGCCAGTTTTCCAGCCAGATGACGGCATCAAGGTCCAGGTGGTTGGTGGGCTCGTCCAGCAGCAGCAGGTCCGAGCGGCACATGAGCGCGCGCGCGAGGTTCAGCCGCATGCGCCAGCCGCCCGAGAATGCGCTGACCGGACGCGCCTCGTCGGCGCTGCTGAAACCCAGGCCGTGCAGCAGCTGCGCGGCGCGGCTGCGTGCCGTGTAGCCGCCGATGGCATCGAACTGCGCGTGCAGCGAGCCGAGCGTCTCGCCATCGTGCCGGGCTTCCGCATCATTGAGCGCGGCCTCGACCGCACGCAGCCCCGCGTCGCCATCGAGCACGTACTCGATGGCCGCACGCGCCCCGGCCGGCATCTCCTGCGCCACGTGGGCGATCACCCAGTCGGCAGGATACCGGCACGCGCCGGCATCGGCATGCAGTTCGTCGCGGATCAGGGCGAACAGGCTCGACTTGCCGGTGCCGTTCGTGCCGGTGACGCCGACCTTCCATCCCGGATGGATCTGCAGGGTGGCGTGTTCGAACAGCAGCCGCGGCCCGCGGCGCAGGGCAAGATCGTCGAATTGCAGCATGGGGTCAGGTGTCAGCGCGCATTTTCTGCTGATATTAACCGGAAATGTGCGCTGACACCCTGTTATCGCGGAAACGCGCGATCAGGCGACCCCGCAGATCGGCCATGTCCATATGGTAGATGTCCTGTGGAAACAGGAACTCCGCCACCCCGGAATCGAAGATGCGCCGCACCTCGTATTCGTCATGCGAGACGCCGTGCCGGTAGTGGTAATCGAGGTACGACTGGTTGGTATGGATGATGAACTCCACCCGCGTATCGCCCAGCCGTGCAAAGAACTTCATCATCGGGGTATCGCGGCTGCTTCCGGCAGACCCGGCGGCGTAGCCGCCGCCGTCCAGGGTGTCGGAGATGTCCTCGAGCGTCATCAGCACCCCGGAGCGCACGGCCGCCTTGGTCAGGTGTTCGACGAAGCGGTTGACCTCGGCGCGCCCGTCCAGCACCGCCATCAGCCCGAGTTCGTCGTCCACCGCGACTGCCGGATTCTTTTCGTTCTTGCGCAACAGTTTCAGCACCTTGGCGGCCGGGACCTTCTTCCGCACCGAGACGTAGACGGGGATATCCTTGGCACCCGGACGGAACAGGCGGCGCTTGACGAAGGTAAGATGCTGATCGGGCCGCAACGTCAATCCGCTGACCTTGTCCATGTCGATCACCTGCACGCCGATGCAACGGTAGTCGGTCGGATCATGCTCGCTGAGCAGATAGGCCGATCGATGCTCCCCGATGCGCAGTTGCGGGCTCCACACATAGTCGTTGAGAAACCGCAGAAAGCCCGAAAAGCGCGATTCGATATCGGTCTCGCGCTCGCGTTGATCGATCGCCCCGGCAAGGTTCATCAGTACCAGCTTGCGTTTGGCCTCGAACCGCACCTTCTTGTGGTAGCGGTCATCGAAGACGATCAGCAGCAGATCGACCGGGTCCATGGTCGTGGCGATTTCGTTGCTGATCTCGAATTGCGGCGCATAGGGCGTGAGCACCTTGTCGCGCAGGTAATCGATGACCTCGTCGGCGGTGGCCGCGAACTCGTGCAGCTTGGTCTGGATCTGGTGGATCTCGACCTCGATATTGAACAGGCGCGCTATCAGCCGGTGTGCCTGCTCGCGGCAGGCCCGTTTCTGCCGCTCATCGGTCAACAGCCGCTGGATCGCGGCGAAATCGCGCACCTGCAGCAGGTTGAAGATCTGGCTGCGAACCGCGCGGTACTTGGTGGTCTGCACCTGGTCGGCCAGCAGGCGCCTGACCCATTCACGGTGCGGCCTGGAAAACGGCCGGTCGAGCGACACGCTCTCTTCCACTGCAAAGGGGCCATCCTGCTTCATGGCGGCAAAAATGGATTGATCGCTGAGTACACTCACGGATACCGCCTCTGCCAAGGGCTACGCGCCAGACAAGATCTTTAAAATGAGGTCAGCGCAGGATATCCGCGAATCGCGGCGACTGCCGTTCTCTGACCCCTGATTTAACGGCTATATTAGAGAAAAATGTGCTCCGACCCCTATTACAGAATAATCCTTACAAATCAGCGCACTGATCGGGAATGACCGGGACCCGCCGGGCAGCACCGGGCAGGTCTGCCGACACGGCGTATCCACCTGCAGATGGCGCAACCCAGTGTTGAGAGCCGGGATGAAGCCTTCCCGATGGAGTGGACTGGCAGCTAGGCGGCACCGGGCTGGTCGGATTCGCCAGCAGGGGACGGAGTCGCAGGCACCGCCCGGGCGGGCACCGACTTGCGCATACAGCAAAACAACGGGGCTGCACATGCCTGCCGTCGGCATGGCCGCCTGACGACCTGTCCGGTCAGCGGGACCTAACCGCAAACAGTCAGCCCCCGCCACCGGAGTCTCCCGATCACCTATCGACAGCCGGTGATAGGTGGCATCGGGATAATCGATTAGTTTTTAGCCATTCTCACCCGCAAACTGCAGGTGGCTATCCATGATGCCGCAATCTGCATGCCGCGGCGCCAGACGATCCACCTGGTATGAATTCATTCTGGACGACACTTTTTCCATTTATCCGATGGTTCCCGCTGACGCGCGCAAGCCTGCGCGCCGACCTCATGGCGGGCATCACCGTTGCGCTGGTGCTGGTGCCGCAAAGCATGGCCTACGCATCACTGGCGGGCCTGCCGGTCGTCTACGGCTTGTACGCTTCATTCGTGCCGGTGATCGTCGCCGCGATGTGGGGCGTATCGAGCCAGTTGCACACCGGTCCGGTCGCCATGCTGTCACTGATGTCTGCCGCCGCCCTGCTTCCGTTTGCAGCACCCGGCTCACCGGCATTTATCGAGCTGTCACTGATGCTCGCCCTGATGGTGGGCGTATTGAGGCTGGCGCTCGGCGTATTCAAGCTCGGCGCGATCGTCAACCTGCTGTCGAGCCCGGTCATCGTCGGCTTTACCAATGCCGCCGCCTTGATCATCGGCCTGTCGCAGCTCAACAAGGTGATCGGGGTACCGTTTCCGCGCTCGGATTCCTACCTTGCCGACCTGTGGCGGGTGATCGAGCAGATAGCGCACCTGCACTGGCCGACGGTGGCGTTTGCTGCCGGTGCCTGGCTGGTCATCGCCGGCTTGCGCCGCATATCGCAAACCCTGCCTGGCGTGCTGATAGCGGTGGCGGTCTCGACCGTGCTCAGCGCACTGATCGGCTATGACGACAAGACCGAACTCGCGGCCAGCCAGGCTCGCGAAGGCCGCTTCCAGGGCGAGATCGAATTTTACCTGCAGAACCAGGCGCGTAGCGCCGATCTGACGAACGAAACAGCCAGGCTCAACCAGAAAATCGGCGAGCTGGAGGCGGCGGGCGGGCTGGAAAACATCAGTACCGCAAACCGGCTGAAGTCGCAGGTTGCCATCAACGAATATCAGCTCCAGATCATCAAGCGCGAGAACAACCGCGAGCAGGTCGCGCTGCATTCGCTTGCCTTCCGCCGGGTCTTGCCGGAAGACGGCAGCGCCGTACTGTACCCGCGCGGGCAGGTGCCGGCAGGTCTGCAGGACGATGGCAAGACCTGGCGCTTCGACAGAATCGCCAACGGCCGGCTGGTGTTCACGGCGGGCGGCGCCGTGGTCGGCTCGATTCCGCAGGGCCTGCCGAGTTTCAATGTGCCGACGATACACTGGGGGCTGATGCTGAGCCTGCTGCCGTCGGCACTGGTGATGGCGCTGATCGGTTTCATGGAGGCCACGTCCATATCGAAGGCGATCGCAACCAATACCGGGCAGCGGGTGGACACCAGCAAGGAACTGATCGGCCAGGGCCTTGGCAATATCGCGGGCAGCTTCTTCGGTTCCTACACGGTGAGCGGTTCATTTTCGCGCTCGGCGGTGGCGGCGCGGTCGGGCGCACAGACCGGACTGTATGCCATCATCAGCGCACTGGCCGTGGTGCTGGTACTGCTCTTCTTCACCGAGTATCTCTATCACCTGCCGCAGGCGGTACTGGCAGTCATCGTCATGATGGCCGTGTTCAGCCTGATCCGCATCGACCCGTTGATTCATGCCTGGCGCATAGACCGCATCGGCGCGCTGACGGGCGTCATCACCTTTTTTGCCACGCTGCTGCTGGCCCCGGCCATAGCCAACGGCATCCTGATCGGGATCTTCCTCACCATCACCCACTTCCTGATCAAGACGATGAAGCCGCGCGCGGAGGTCGTCAGCCGCAAACCCGACGGCACCCTGGGCGGGGTACTGGCCAATCAGCTGCAGCCGATCAGCGAATATTTCGTGCCGGTACGCTTTGACGGCTCGCTCACCTTCGTCAACGTGGCCTATTTCGAAGACATGATCCTCGAGGCGCTGGCCGATTTCCCGAAGTGCAGGACCATCCTGGTGGTGGGCAGCGGCATCAATGATATCGATGCGTCGGGCGAGGAGAAGGTCCGCGATCTGGCCGACCGGTTACGGGCAGTTAACGTATCCCTGGTGTTCAGCGGCCTGAAGAACCAGGTGAAAACCGTCTTCCTGCGCTCCGGACTGCTGCAGGAGCTTGGCGAGACCGCCTTCTACTCGAACAAGGAGCAGGCGCTCGGCGCCCTGATCGAGCAGTACCGAACCGGCTAGGGCACCAGAGCTAATTTTAGGATAAGCAGAAAAAGCTCCTGGCACCTGTTGTACTTATCCAAATCGCTCGGCACTCCATGTCTCCCATACGCGCTGGTATGCAGCACGCAAGGACTCGTTCCCATGCGCGCGTTCAAGGCGTCGTATTGTGAAATGTGCCTTTGCGATGGATTGGAAGTGATCCGTAAACAGGACATTGAGCACTGAGCCACCCACCGCCCCGATCACAGGCATCGATTGCGCGGCAATCTTCTGGGTAAGTGGCGCACCAAACTGTATTGCGATGCGGTCTACTAGTTGCGCGATCGCGGGAGCGCTTTTGTCCGCAATACCACGCGTCGCGATGTAACGCACGGCTTCCGATGAAGAGGTTCGGAGCGCGTCGCGAAGCCTGAAGTAGCGGGAAACACCTGGCATAGGCGCTACATCACCACCGAGCGCCAGCACCTCCAGACAGGCAAGCCGGGCTTCTGTTTGAGTTAAGTCTTCGCCTTCCCGGCTGGCAATCGCGGCGATTGACCGCAGCATGATCGTAATGGATATCGGCAGTTCGGCGAGCAGCGCACCGGCACCAAAAAAACCACCCACCGCACCGCTCAGACCCGCGGCAAACCTGTGGGCGGCGCTCGACAGCGAGCTGGTGCTGGTGACCGCCAGCGACGATATTGCGAGATCGAACGCCACGCTGATTGCCTTGCGGCTCCCTCGATACACCACATCCATCCATGATTCAGGCAGCAAACGCAGGATGGTTTCGATGGGCGCACCCACGAGCGCCGACAGTTTCGCCGCGAAGCTTGTCGTTTCGAGTACGATCATCGCCTCGCGCAAGGCATGCTGGTCAGAGGGCGGCCAAATATCAACGGTGCCTGCGCACATCATTTCCCAATACAGCTTCAGCGGCTTCCTCAAAAAGGAGGAAAACAGTACCATACTAAGTTGTCAGAGCACATTTTCTGTTTACATTCGGGAGCAATGCGCGCTGACACCAATTGCTGGCCCCGGCTTTCCGCACCTTTCCGCATTCCCAGGTACTACACATGACCACCGACACGGTAACCGCGTTCAGGCAACTGGCACTGAGCGCCCCCATTCTCCAGGTACTGGACGAGGTGGGCTATGAAAACCCCACGCCGATCCAGGCGCAGACGATCCCGCTGCTGCTGTCCGGCCGCGACCTGGTGGGCCAGGCACAGACCGGCACCGGCAAGACCGCCGCCTTCGCCCTGCCGGTCCTGAACGGGCTCGACCTGGCGCGGCCGGCACCGCAGGCGCTGGTGCTGGCGCCGACCCGCGAACTGGCCATCCAGGTGGCCGAGGCGTTCCAGAAATATGCCAGTCACATGCCGGGCTTTCACGTCCTGCCGATCTACGGCGGACAGGACTACCGCACCCAGATCCGCGCCCTGCAGCGCGGGGTGCACGTCGTGGTAGGCACACCCGGGCGCGTGATGGACCACATGCGCCGCGGCACCCTCACACTCGACGCACTGCGCACGCTGGTGCTGGACGAAGGCGACGAGATGCTGCGCATGGGGTTCATCGATGACGTGGAATGGATACTCGAACAGACGCCGCCGCAACGGCAGGTCGCCCTGTTCTCGGCCACCATGCCGCAGCAGATCCGCCACATCGCCACACGCCACCTGAAAGATCCCGCGCAGATAACCGTCAAGGTGCTGACCACCACGGCCGAGACCATCCGCCAGCGCTACTGGATGGTCAGCGGCGTGCACAAACTGGACGCGCTCACCCGCATTCTCGAGGCCGAGCCCTTCGATGCCATGCTGGTGTTCGTGCGCACCAAGACAGCGACCGCCGAGCTCGCGGAAAGACTGGAGGCACGCGGCTATGCCGCGGCTGCGCTCAATGGCGACATCCCGCAGGCCCAGCGCGAGCGCACCATCGAGCAGCTGAAGAACGGCAGGCTGGATATCCTCGTCGCGACCGACGTCGCCGCGCGCGGCCTGGACGTGCCGCGCATCAGCCATGTCGTGAACTACGATATTCCCTACGACACCGAGGCCTACGTGCACCGTATCGGGCGCACCGGCCGCGCCGGCCGTGCCGGTGATGCGATCCTGTTCGTCGCGCCGCGCGAAAAGCGCATGCTGGGCGCCATCGAAAAGGCCACCCGCAAGCGGATCGAGCTCATGGAGCTGCCATCAACCGAACGCATCAACGACCAGCGCATCGCCCGCTTCAAGCAGCGCATCACCGACACACTGGCCACCGGGGAGTCTGGACCATTCATAGAGTTGATCGAGCAGTATCAGGAGGAGCACAACATCCCGGCCCTGGAGATTGCCGCCGCCCTCGCCCGCTTGCTGCAGGGCGATAAGCCCCTGCTGCTGCAGGGCAAGCCGGACACCGCCGCGCCCGAGAACACCGCCGATCGCAGGCCGAGCAAGCGCGCTGACACGCGCACGCCGGATCATGCCCCGCAAGAGCGGAAGCCGCGCAGGGAGAAAACCCGCCCTGCAGCACCGCCGGAAGCCGACATGGAACGATTCCGCATCGAGGTGGGCCATGACCACAACGTCAAGCCCGCGAACATCGTGGGCGCGATTGCCGGCGAAACCGGCCTCGACAGCAAGTTCATCGGTCGCATCGACATTCACGCTGACTACAGCCTGGTCGACCTGCCCAAGGGCATGCCCCGGGACATTTTCAACACGCTGAAAAAGGTCTGGGTGTCCGGCCAGCAATTGCGCATCACCCGCATGGACCAGCGCGACCAGCCAGGGTCTCCGAGAGCCAGAGACAGCAAGCCCAGGCCACCCATGAAAGGCGGGAGCAAAAGCAAGGGCAAAAGCAGCGACAGC
The DNA here is from genome assembly GCA_041395565.1 of Pseudomonadota bacterium. Lineage (NCBI taxonomy): Bacteria > Pseudomonadati > Pseudomonadota > Pseudomonadota bacterium. Next base: position 224,233 of record JAWLAI010000005.1, read on the forward strand.
AGGAAGGCGCGCAAGAAATAGACTGTCAGGCCCTTTTTATTACAAAACAAGCATCAGCTGCGCCCTGGCGCCTGTTGTTGTTCTAGAACCTATCTCAAAATTGGTACAAGCATTCTTACATTGTCATGCCCGCGCAGGCGGGCATCCAGAAAACCCGCAAAACACTGGATTCCGGCCTGCGCCGGAATGACGAGAAAATGGCCGCCGCAGGATTTTCCATTTTTGAGATAGGTTCTAATAAAATGTGATTCTCGATGAGACGCTTTGCTGTCCCATTTCTGTATAGCTATGGTCCAGATCGAACTCAAAGCGCGGATCGACAGTACGAACCTGTACCTGCAAGCGGTCAATACTGGTTTCGATCAGGAAATCACCGAAAATGGAGTCGCTTACATTCACAGCAGTTACGCTGTCATAATAGGTGACAGCATCCGCGGAACTGGCATCATAATTCAGCGTGTAGCCCAGGCCGCCCGCGGTTATGTCAAGCGCGGTATTTACTTTGTTGAATAAGAGGTAATAAATCCCTTCCAGCTCCACCACCAGGTTCCGGTTGTTATCGACATAGAATTCTGCATAGGTGGGCACCGGAAGATCCGGAACGTCAGGGCCAGCTTTCAGGTTCCTGTATGAACCTGCATCAAATCTTACTATCAATCGATCGCCAGCAGCCTCAACGCCCACACATTGAATGCTACCGGCATCGAAATCCGGCGTTATCAGGCCAAAATCATCCCCCCAGAGCGCGCCATCCAGTCTGCGGCCGTCAATGACAGGCGTCATACCCCAGTAGTGACCATCCACAGCACCATCATCACAATCAATCTCGACATGAAGATTGTGGTTGGCGTGTGCAGTGGCGATGTAATTGTTGCCTACCTGAACCTTCTCAAAGCCGGTTTGAACTGGAGGATCGACCGGGGGGATGTAAGCGCACCTGAAGGATTGCCGCTCGCTTCTGTCTATCGTCGTATTCCATCCGTTCATGGCAAATATACCGGTAGCCCCTAAATCCGGATCAAATACACTGCCTCCTCTTGCAATAACTGGGTAGCCGTAGCCACCTGCATCAAGCAACCCCTTCCCAAGGCCACCATAATTTCCCGAGTTCAAACTGGTGTAATCCCCCATCGGCCCGAATTGCGCTTTTGCATTCCTGGCGGCTGCAGTGGTTCCACCCTTCAAGGCATGCGCCATGGCGTGGGAGAGATCCGTTACCTGCGAGAAGAATGCTTCAACCCCAAAATCGGCATCGGGATTGGTATCCCTTACCCATTCCTCTGCATTCCCGGAAAAATCCCATATGACCGCACCGTTTGACAGGGCATGGGTTCGTTTCCGTATGTTCCAGCCCCCTGGGCAACTGTCATCCGCTCCCGGATTCAATGCTTGCCCGGTGCCAACACAGCCCGCACTGTCGTCAGTTGCGGCAGCCAGGGTTTGATTCAGCAGTTGTTCGGAATGCCCCTGGTTGATTTGATTGGCGTCCGTACCGATCGATCCGCTCGATGTTCCTCCGATAACATTTTCCGCCCAGTTCGTGTTCACCATTTCTATATTGCGGGCAATGGTCTGCCATTGGTCGTTTGAGATTAAGTCATAACCGGCACCCAACGACTGACAGGCCTCCAAGGCGCCGGCAGGGCCTGCATTTGCGGCGTCTCCTCGGCTGATATAAGTCCATGGCTGTCCCTGGGCCAGACTTATCGCCTTGAAACTGGACTGGTTGACACCGCCATACTGCGCGCTCCAGTCATGCAGCGCGTTGTTGTCTGCATTGCCATCCAGCTCCAGCACACCGTTGTACAGCAACTTGGCTTCGTATTTCATGACGCAAAAATCTGTGCCGCCATAAGCATGGTCATGCACGACCGGAATATAGCCGATAGGGCAAGTGAGGCTGACGATTGCAGTAGCGCCCCCGGCAAAACCTGCGTCGGCACCAGCCCCATTGGACGCGCTACCGGCGGATATAGCGATTGCGACGGTTCCATCGCCGACACAATGGCTGACGCTCACGATGGGTGAAGCGGTATCACCATTGGTGATGGCGACCGGAGCATCACAGACGACACTTCCGGTCGTAATAATCATTACCTTGTCTTGAGTTAAATGAATACTGTCGGCGCCGGCATAAGTGACAGTAAAGACAAAAGTCGTGTTTTGGTCCCCGGTCGCGACAGCGGGAGCACCGACACTGACCATTGGAACCGCAGGATCCTCAACAGCAGCGATCACTGAATCAACCGCGGGGGGACGTGGGGATGCCTTTTCAACAAACTCGGCATTACAGGCTATCAGCAGCTGGCAAATGGAACAGCTGAGTGAGAACCGTAGAATTCGGTTGATTTTCGTATGGTCCATAATCCACCTCAATCGAACAAGTCAGGAATCCCTGTCTCGACTTGTGGACATACCGGAATACTGCCGACGGACTCTAGCGATCTGAACGGCTTTGGTGGCGTAGCCCCCCTGGCTATGCCTGCATCACAATTCTATGTGTCGACGTGATTGCTGATTGGTGAAGACATCACATGTACGGCAATCGATCCTTACTGATGCTGCGTACTGAGACCTGGTGAATACTGTGGTCTGAATCCCGTTAGCGGAATGCGCGACTGATTCACAGCGCATTCCAGATGCAGGTCACAAAACGGTCGTCCCAGACTCAGCGCAACGCAACGCAATCACGTAAGCAAATAACGGACCAAAAATGAATTTACTTTAGCCACAGGGAGTTGTGAGTTTCCTGGGAGTTGCTGCCGCAGCATGGAATGTTGCTACCTGGCGACAGACATGCGCTGTATCTTCGTTAACCAACTGGTATGACTCGTATGACGCCCGTCGTGAAACGGAAACACCTACCTGTCATTTCCTGTCAACAAATCAGTAAAAACGCAGTAAAGCCCGACAGTGATACGGTGTCAGCGCGCATCTTCAGCTCGTATCGAGGAGCAAATGTGCTTTCACACCTGTTGTTCTAAAATCATTCCCGTGAGGAAGATTTCGCTGCTGCCGGTACTCGCATTCTGCCTTGCACAGCTGCTGGCGGGACTTCCGCTCGCCGGGGCGGCGATATCACCGCCTGCGTTATCGGGCAGGTCACCGCAGCAACACCCCGAACCCGCACCAGGCATGCTCCTCGTTGCAAGGCGCGGATTTACGAGCCCTTTCTTCTATCACACCGTGATATTCCTGTTGCACCACGACGCGGAATCGAGCTTCGGCGTGATCATCAACCAGCCACGCAGGAAGCGCTTATCCGAGGTTGTGGATGGCGTGGAGGGCTCCTGGCTGCAGGACCTGCCCGTGTATCACGGCGGGCCAGTGGATGCCTATAAGATGTTGATCCTGTTGCGCACATCCAAACCGCCACTCCTGACCGAACCGGTAACGGACGACCTTCATTTCTCCAGCTACCCGCTACTGCTGCACGATCTGGCCCTGCGGAAGGAAGCGGGGATCACCCTGCGCTGCTATTCCGGGCTTGCCAGTTGGTCGCCCGGCCAGCTCGAGGACGAGCTCAGGAAGGGTTACTGGCATCTCATGCAGGCGGAACCAGGGATAGTATTCCAGGAGGGAACGGAGAACCTGTGGGAAACACTGATCGACCGGCTAGAAACAGTAGTTCCCATCAAGATCGAATGACTGGCTTGGCAGGTGTCAGAGCACGTTTCCTGCTGATATTAGAGAAGAATGCACCCTGACTCCTGTTGCGTTTCGCCCGATGACTACGGCTGCGAATAGGCCCGCCATAGCTGCAGGTGAAATGCACCGAGTCCGCACACGAACAGCGCAAACATCGCCATTGCGCCGAGTACGGGCACGAGCTGGAGCAGCAGGATGACTGCCAGGGCAATGGCGAACGAGACCGCGCGCAGACCCTTGCCGGCGGCATCAGCCCTGCCCGCCAGCCGCAACCCGGCATCGCCCAGGAAGATCACTCCGCTCAGGAAACCGAGCAACAGCGATATCAGGTAGCCGGCAAGCAGCGGCAGCGCCACCAGCGCTCCGATCACGGTAATGAACAGCAGCAGGATGATAAAGGGCGCGGCGAAGAGTACGGCCACACCGACACCCACCGCCTTGAGCGGCGTACGCCGCAGCACATCGATTCCCCCCAGGCTGAATACCGGGAACATCAGGTTGTAAGCGATCGCCGCCACCAACACGGTGAAAAGGATTACGACGCCCGCGCCCTTCCCTTCCGGTTCCTTGTACGGTAACGGTTTTGAAATCGTATCGCCCGCAATGCGGGCGCCGTCGGCGATAACCGGCTTGCTGTTGCTGCGGTAGACCAGGTCCCCTTCGATCACGGCGCCATCCAGGATCCGGATGTCCTCGGCCATGATCTCCACGTCCTTGCCGACCTTGCCGGAAACGATCACGCTCTGCCCGGCCACCTTGAGCTCACCTGAGACATTGCCGGCCATGTTGACCTCTCGTCCCGCCAGCCATGCCCAGCCGCCGATGGTTGCGGCAGGCGCAATGTCGATGGTCTCTCCCGCCGCCACCACGTGGCCTGCAACCGACCCCGACAGCGTGACGGCGCGCCCTGCGGCACGGATATCATCCCCTACCTGCGCACGAATCGCGACGGTCTCACCCGCCGCAAGGATATCGCCCCCAACCGCCTGGTCGATGCTGACGAACTGCCCGGCCGCGACCACGTCGCCCTGGGCCGCGGCCATCACCTCCACGCGGCGGCCGGCCACATAGAGGTCATCCTCGATGGTGCCGCGCTTGATCACCACCTCGCCCGCCTCCTGCGCAAGCAGCAACGGACCCGCCGTTACCATGCATAGCAGGACAACAACCTTCCAGAGCAACCGGCGAGTGATCTTCACGCTCTCTCCTCGTACATAACTCCATCGCGGGATGTTACAGGTGACGGACTGACTTCAGACAAGGCATACCTGAGCATACAAATAAGTCGTCACAGCACATTTTCCGTTCATATTAGAGAAAATGCGTTGTGACACCCATCGTTCCTGCAGTCAGACAGATGATCAGGGAAACGCGGCCTGCCCCCTATTGTTCCAGCGCAACCGTAACGGACCGGGGCGGCCCCTCCTCCATGGACCAGACTCCCAGTTCGACGTCGTGCCCGACGTTGTGCTGCAGCAAGGCGCTCATCGCGGCGCTGTCCGTCACGGCTTCCCCGTTGAGCCTGAACACGAGGTCACCGGGCCGGATACCGGCGGCAAAAGCGGGACTGTCCGGGACGACGGTCTGAATGATGACGGCGTGTTCTGTTTTCTGCGCCAGCTCAAGCGCCTTGCGCGCCTCTTCCGGCAACTGGTCGGTAAAATAGGCGCCGAACACGAATTGCCGTGGCCGCGCCCAGAGCGTCGCCAGGTAGTAGGGCGGGCTGAAGTAATTCAGCACCACGCTGGCGCCGTACTTGTCTGCAAGCGCCTGCGCCCCGGAGTCGCCGAATGACTGCAGCTGCGGACTGATCATGTTGGAATAGCCGATCATGACATAGCCATTGCGGTACATGTCACGTTCGGCCGCTGCCATGGCCGCGTAACTGTCCAGCCTGCGGTACTCGGGATCGCCCTTGCTGGCCTGGAAGCCCCCGCTGGTCACATCATGCAATGGCGTGTACGCCCAGTTGTAATGGAGTGACTGGTACGATGCACAACCTGTCCACAACGCAGCCAACAGCAGCACGCAGACTCGCTTTGCAGTGATCATGCCATCCCCGCGTCAGACCGGTTCATTAGTCATAGCCGGCATCGGGCTGGGGTACGCCTACTTGGGCACTTTCGAATCAAGACGCCGGTACTCCGAGCGTGCCCAGCCATGACTGAATCTCGTCTGACTGAAAAACAGTTCTCCCACCTCCCTGGCCTGATCCGGTGACGGACTGTAGCCGATGCCATCGACTGGAACCGTCGGTGTTTTGCCGGAAACCGGCATCTGTGGCGTCTGGTCGAGCGCCTCGAGCTCTGCCTGGCGGCGCCCGGATGCCGCGCTCTCCTGTGCCGCACGCTGCGACAGGTAGTAGGCATCCAGCTCGGTCTGCATGGCCATGCGCTGGTTCTGGATATCGGCCTGTGCCTGTACCATCCCCGAGTACGAAGTGACGACACCCTGGGCGGCATTGACAGCCCGGTTCGCCGCGGCCAGGCGCCGCGCGAGGTCGACCGGTGGTTGCGTGGCCCAGGGGGCGATGCTGTACCAGGTCTCCGGCAGCGTGCCGGCAGGCTCGCCGGCCATGACGCCGTGCACAAGCGTAATAGTGGATAACAGGAAAACAGCGACCTGTTTCATAGCCCACCCCCTGACACTGCAGGATAGTCCACAATCAGGGAACAGTAAATCAATGGGGTCAGACTCGATTGATTTTTCGCCACTGCCGGAAGCGAGCGGACTTTCTGTCCCCGCCCCGCAATTTTGGCGCCGCCTGACGCATGAGAAGGTCCTCGATTTCCACCCTGAACCGGTCATCGCCCAGAACCCATGCCTTGTTGGTCGCCTCACGAATGGCAGCTATGGCAACCGCCTCCAGGGCATCCCCGAACAGCCGGCGGTAGGCCCGACACCGCTGCTCCGCTGATTCAGCCAGTTGCAGGTAGAGAGGATGCGGGGTGACCAACACGTCCGGCTCACCCAGTGCGTTGCAGCGATGGCTCGACCAGCGATACGCCTCCGGCCGGTCGACCATGCCGGCCCGTAACGGATTCGATTCGATATAGCGGTAACAGGTCAAAAGATACGGCTCCGTGTCCAGCAAGGCCGCCTTGTAACGGCCTTCCCATAACGTGCCGCTACGACGATAGCGGTAATTGAAATACTGCACATACCGGCGACCCAGCGACTGCATGACCCTGCCGATCCCCGCCTTGCAATCAGGCGTCATCAACAGGTGCACATGGTTGGTCATCAGGACATAGGCATGGACATGACAGGCAAACTGCTCGCATGCATCCCTCAACGTGTCCAGATAAAACCGGCAGTCCGCCGCATCGGCAAATAGGACATGCCGGTTGTTCCCGCGCTGGATCACATGCTGGGGATGTCCAGGCAGATGAAAACGCGGCTGACGCGCCACGGCGCACCTCCTGCACCCGCAAACGACGGGCTACAGCAAGCACGCTAACGTAAGCGGCAAGGAAAATCAGTCAGACGCTGGCCATTTGACGAATCAATCGAGTCTGACCCCATTGATCCTGCACCAGCAAGCAGCACTGCAGCATTTTAGTGCGATCGGTCCATCTGCATATTCAGGGCTGCACTAAAACGATACGTTCCCTGATCCAATAAGTTAGCTTGCTTTCGAATGCGCGAATTCTAAAATGTCCACTCTCTAACAGCAGAACAGGATCGGGCCATGCCCCCACACAGCGTCGAAAATGCATGCATTCACATCAGTGGCAACAGCGGTTATTCAAGGCACGGTGACACTATCTCACTCTATGCCGAGCGTATCGATAACCTGAATAACTCCGGCATTACCAGTGGCAACCTCGCCTTGCAACTCTGGGGATGCCAGGGTCCCTATAACGGTGGCGCCCTGACAGGATGGAAACTGGCCGAGCTGAACCTGGGTACACTGCAAGCGAATCACTTTATCGCACCAGTCCGGTCTGACGTGCCTGCCAACTTTCCTGAACACGGTGATTATGCGATCGCGCTGGTAATAGCAGAGTGGGATGGAGAAGATTTTAACCTTATCCATGATTTTCAGAACTATGCCAATCGCGATGTCTTCCTGCATCCATGCCTTGAAGGCCGGGTGAGTTACCGTGTTACTGCCGACGGTCACCTCGCCGTCGAGGTTGAGCGGATCCACAACCCGCGAGAACCGGAAAATGTGAGCGGCACCCTGTCACTCGAGTTGTGGGCGCTGTCCGAGCCATATCATGGGGGAGTATTTTCCGGTCATGCAGTGGCCGGGATTACCCTTGAGACCCTCCAAGGGGGCACAAGCTGGTCTAACTGCGCGCATAAGCTTGCAATTGCGCCGCCACCGCCTGGCACCTACGCACTGGTACTGATGTTAAGGGAGTGGACCGGCAACGGCTACGTTACACGCGACTATTTCAACTTCAACGGTCGAGAGACGTTTCCACTCGCCATTTCACCCCGCCCTTCAGGTGTAGCCGCGCGCACGAATAGCGTGCCCGAGGTGGCTCGGAAACCCGCATCATCGCAAAAAGCGGTAACTACAGTATCCATCACCGGGAGCAAGCCGCCGTCACAGGCAGGTGCGGAACGGACAGCGACGACACGGAAAGCAGAAGACAGTATGGTAGCTGTGCGAATTGCTGAGCTTATGGGTTATGCCAGGCGGGTATTGGAGAAAATAAGACAGCAGCTATCGTCTTAATCAATGGGGTCAGACTCGATTGATTAGACGTGATATTGACGAATCAATCGAGTCTGACCCCATTGATTCGCAGGTAAAAATAACCGGCAGCAACCAGGCCCGACAGGACGATGACAGCTATCACTTTTCTTGCTACGCGCCTGAACTCGACAGCCGCCGCCGCCTTGAACCGGGCATTGAGCGCGGAGTCCCGGGCAAGTAACCGCTCGACGTGTTCCTTTTGCGTCCTTCAGGCCAAGCCCCGTGTCCTCACGGACATATTTTATCGCGTCGATGAGCCGCCCTCTTTCCAGTGCAAAGAGGGCGAGCGACGAAACCTCGGGAGTAACCGATTTGCTCCAGAACCCGTCACACCTGAACTTTGCCCTGGATTTCTCAGGTAGCCGTCGATCGCGTCCTTCGCCTCTTTCAGCCCGAGCCCGGTCTGCTCCCGGACAACCTTGACCGCCTCGACGATCTCACCACGCCGGGCATGCTCCAGCGCCTGTTCAGGGATGTTTGCTGTGCCCGGCTTCAACAATGTGTTCTCCTAAAAGGGTTCGGATACATATTACACAATCAACAACCAATAGGGTCAGACTCCTTTGATCTGACGCTGCTTTGACGAATCAATCGAGTCTGACCCTATTGAATTTTGTTCTTTCAGGTCTTGAAGCGAAACCGTGGCAGGCAGATGTTGTAGCGGATCGCCAGCAGTCGCGCCATGAAGATGCCAACCCCGGCGACAATCGCCGCAGGCGTGATATCCATGCCGAAGTAAATCAGCGCAATAAAGATCAGGGAGCCGCCCCAGGACACCGTTGCGTACAGCGGACTGAGGAAGACGACCGGAGGCTCGCCGCATAACACATCGCGGAAGATGCCACCCATGATACCCGTCATCACGCCCATGAAACTGGCGATCAGCGGGGGAGCACCCACCATCAGCGATACCAGAGTGCCAGCGATAGCGAAGGTTGCCAGGCCGGCCGCATCGGCGACCAGGAAGAGTTTTGGCGGTACGGTCAGCAGCCGCGCGGTAATGAACATGGCGATGGCACTGCCGAGCGAGACGACGAAAAACATCTGGTCGCGGATCCAGAACACATCGCGATCAAGCAGCATATCGCGCAGCGACCCGCCACCCAGCCCGGTCGCAATGGCGATAATGATGACACCGAACAGGTCGAATTGCATGAAGCCGGCCTTGAGCACACCGGAGGCCGACGAGACAACTACCGCGAGCAGCGTTATCCAGTACAGGGTTTCCAGCATGGCCGGTGTGGGGACGAGCGTCATGGCGGGATTTAGTATACTCCGCCCTAAATCAGAAAGGGGGCGGATCCATTTTATAGAATTTGTATCCGACCCCATTTATTTCAGGACTTCCTCACAAATTCTGACTTCAATTTCATTGCACCAAATCCGTCGATCTTGCAGTCGATATTGTGATCCCCCTCGACCAGGCGGATATTCCTGACCTTCGTCCCGACCTTGAGCACCGAGGATGCTCCCTTGACCTTGAGATCCTTGACGACGGTGACCGTGTCACCATCCTGCAGCTCGTTGCCATTGGCATCACGAACGACAGGTCCGTCGTCTGCGCTTTCCACCAACGCATCCTTTGGCCATTCGTGCGCGCACTCCGGGCAAACGAACAAAGGCCCGTCCTCATAGGTGTACACAGATCCACACTGCGGACACTTCGGCAACTCACTCATACATAAGAAATGGGTCGGATACAATTCATAGGATTTGTATCCGACCCCGCTCTAGTTGACACCTATTGTTCCGCACATGCGATGCAAAGCGTGGAATACGGCACGGCCTCCAAACGACCCGCCGCAATCTCCTCGCCGCAACGCACACAGGAGCCGTAGCTGCCTCCCTCGATGCGTGCGAGCGCGGCATCGATCAGGCCCACCTGCACCCGGGCCTCATCGTCCAGCGCCGCCAGGACCGAGTCGTTCTCTCGCTGGGTGGCCTGTTCGGCAAAGTCCTTCTCGACTGCCTGCTCCCGGTGATGCAGATCGCCGTCCAGCGCCGCGATGCGCCGCGTATAGCCATCGCGCAACGCCAGCAGCTTCTGCCTTGCCTGTTCGGTATCCACCATGATCAGCCCTCACTGACGATCATCTGATAGAGATCGTCCTTGTGCTGCAGCCGCCTGAGCTTGAGCCCCTCCAGGTATTCATCGGAAGGCGTCTCGACACCCTCCTCAATTCGGCGGATCTCGTGGTCGAGGTCGTGGTACTCATTAAACAGGCGAGCAAAATGCTCATCGCTCAGCTTCAGCACATGAATGCGTTCGCGGTGTTCCGGAAATTCGTGGAGCAGATCGTGTTTTTCACCCAGCATGCGGTTTCCTTTTGATAGCCATAACAGAGATAACTACTTAATTTCATACACCTGCAAACGAGGAGAAGTCTTGATGCAGCGCAACAAAATGCGCATCCTGCCCCAATAATCGATGGCAATAATCGATGGGGTCAGACTCGATTGATCTGACACATCCTTGACGAATCAATCGAGTCTGACCCTATTGATTCTGGCATCATCTTCACGCATGAACCCCTGGACGCTACTCGACACCGCCCCCGTGCCCGGCAAGGACGGCACATTGCAGCTGTACCGGCGCAATGACGAGTTCTCGATCAAGCTCTCCGGTGGTGGTGAGCTGATGAACAGCCGTGTACATGGCTCCGAGGATGCGCTCGCGGAACAGACCTGCGCCAGACTGGCGGACCGTGCAGGCGCACGCGTACTGATCGGGGGGCTGGGCATGGGATTCACACTGGCTGCGGCATTGCGCCAGCTGGGTGACCAGGCACAGGTCAGGGTGGCCGAGCTGGTACCGGGCGTGATCGAGTGGAACCGTGGCGAACTCGGCGCCTGCGCCGGTCATCCACTGCGCGATCCCCGCGTCACCATCCTGGGCTGTGACGTGGCCAGAGTGCTGCGCGAGGCAGAAAAGGACTACGATGCCATTCTGCTGGATGTCGACAACGGCCCCGAGGGACTGACCCGCAAGGAGAATGACTGGCTTTACCACATGGACGGGCTGACTGCTGCCTGTGCGGCACTGCGCCCGCAGGGTGTACTGGCGGTGTGGTCAGCCGGGCCGGATACAGACTTTACGCAGCGACTGCGCAAGGCCGGGTTTGCGGTGGAGGAAGTCCGCGTAGCCGCACATGGCAGGAAGGGAGCCCGGCATGTGATCTGGCTTGCCAGTGCCTGAAGGTCCACGAACAATACAGGTTAAGCGCATGCTGAAGATGTAAACAGAAGCTCACCCCAAGGGACGGCCGCGCGCTAAAGACAGCCCCGAATATTAGAGAAAATGTGCTCTGACACCCATTATTTCATTTATCTGCCGATCTCAATCATCACTTCGTTGCGCCGCAGGAACGGCAAGGTCCAGGGCGGATTATAAAACGCATAAATCTGTTCGGAGACAGGCTGGAGTCCATTTTCCCGAATGAACGCCCCCAGCTCTTTGGTCTGCTTTTCAAGCTTCTCTTGCCTTGGAAGCCCGGTAAAACGGATAACCGCAAATCGCTTTCCATCGACCTGTTTAAGGAGAACGTCCGCGTTGTTTGGCTTGGGTAGAGTTTCCAGCGTATAGCTTGAGGGCATAACAAAGCGCACCAGCCAGACCCCATCGCTGCCTTGCTGGGTAACAGGAGCCGTCATGGCGATCATTTCTCCCGGCTCCTGAAGCACAGGCGCGGTCATTGCCACCTTCTGAGACGAGATATTATTGCCGAAAATATAATCCGCTATCATCCGAAAGCCATCCCTGATAGCTGCCGCACGGTCACCGGACACGGTGACTTCGGCAACGATCATTGGTGCATAGTCGCGGATTTCGACGGCTCCATGCCGCTCAATGACATCGTATTTCGCTTGCTCGACGTTACTCACGATTGGCCCCCACGCTACGGCAGCGACCGCCGCAAGCACCACTATTCCTGCCAATAACCATATGATCCGCGTTTTACTCATTGTTATATTAAAACATGGGTTAGAGGGCAATTTTAGAAGTTGGGGGTAGGCGAGGCCTGCTTGATTCTTCGTATGTTATCAAGGAACAACAGGGTCAGACTCCTTTGATTTGACGTTACATTGACGAATCAATAGAGTCTGACCCCATTGATTCCATTGATTCATTACGTCGTAAAATGTATCCGACCCCTTTTATTGCGGATTCCATCGCTTCCATTTTCCTCTCCTCCTGAATTTGTGATTATTTTTTGACCGGTACAAATACAGATAATATTTTCTGCTTGGTATTTATCCGGTCAGCATACACACACGACTCTCCGCAGCTACCAGCCGGGAAAATACGTAGTATCCGCCCGCATCTGCGACTGTAATTTTTATTCTCTGCAAGAATATCGCCTGTTTTCTTTTCGTAATACCAATATCTTGATTGAGATATGCTTAAGATATTCGAGTATGGCTTCCAACCGGTCCGCTCTTTTCCATAATCAGTGAGCACGTCAAGATTTAGCGTCCCATCCACCCTATTTAGCGACGGAATAATTTTAGATTCTGTGAATTTGATAAATCTTGGATCTCCATCCTCATCCCAGTACTCATCGGGTAACTCAACTGTGCGGTATACCTTGAATCCACCCTGTGTACTGCATAAATATTTTAGGTATATCCTTCCCGCAATCTCATCAGCCAATGGCAAAAAGAGCAGGACAAGAAATGCAATCAACCCAGTTAGAAATCTACTACCTCGCCTGGATGACCGCTTTGGTATCGCGAAAGCTATCAGTAGAGCTATCGGCACCCAAAGAAGGAGTAATAATGGCCCCGCCAATACATACAAACCCAGTAACTCATTCATGTGTATGATCCACGATGCTTGTAAAAGTGCTTATACTTTTACGGGAAATCCGACTAAAATAAAATTACCGGGTTGAAAAGGGGTCGGATACATTTTCTGACTGTGTTACCCGGAATCTACCGACAGCCATCCAAACCTCATGACGTCATTGTGATAACTCCTGTATCCGGAGTTGACACATGCCACGTCCCAGGCGCCTGAATATTCCGGACATCCCCCAGCACATAACCCAGCGCGGAAATAACTAATCAATGGGGTCAGACTCCTTTGATTTGACGTTACATTGACGAATCAATCGAGTCTGACCCCATTGATCGCGCTATGGGAAGGGCGCTTCAAATCATCACCGGTCGACACCAACCCAAAAAAGGGGCCGGATACATTTAATAGAGATTGTATCCAACCCCTTTTTGTTTTGAAGGAAGATCGAAAAATCCCTATCGATCAGGCTAGGACAAGGACAACGCGACAGGCCAAGAAAAACCGAAAAATAATACCAACTGGAAATATGCTTCCGACCCCTTTTATTGCCAGTATAAAGGAGACGGAAGGATTAAATTTCAGCGCAGTAAATTTAAATTCACCTTTTTATAAATTTATATACTCCGCCCCCTTTTATTCCGCTATTGATTCCCAGTGATTCCCAGTAAATTCATATTCTCCGTTCCCTTTGTTCCTTGTGTAAGCCAGGGCGATTCATTCCGACCCCTAGCTTCCTGGCGCATCAAGAACGGAGAAACACTCAGACACTGGTCATTTGACGAACCAATCGAGTCTGACCCCATTGCTTATTGATAATGCCCCATAAATTTTAAAAAACGCTCCCACCCACCGAAGGATTTAACAGCCAAATTGAACTCGTCTGCATCCCATACACCCATTTCAAATATGGATGGCGGCCTATTGAGTTCGGTCTTTCTAGCTAAATACTCTTCCATCAGAAGACCCACCGAAAGTTTTTCATCGCCCAATAATTGCGCATGTTTCTTTACTAAATTTTTTTGCTTAGGTTTCTTTGTGATTGGCTTTGGCTCACCGAGCCGCTCAAGGAACGCACGATAACCACCAAATCTCTTATGCCAAATTCGCTGGCCATACTTGCCGTAATTTCCGAGTTCGACAAGTGTAGGCACCCGCCCCAGTTTATCTTTTACTGCAAAATACGAATCTACAAGCTGGGAATCGCGAATTGCCATGACTTTTGATATATAAAATCTTTTTCTAATTATTTTATTACATTCAGAGTCAAGCGACTTGATCTCTTCCTTTGAAAGAAGCTTTCGCAGGGGAGGACCTTCAGAAACGTAGTACTCACTAATTTTTGATTGATATTCAGGATGAAGCAAACAGAATACCCTGTCTTCATACATCCACTCTCGTGTAGTCTCTTCTAGAAATGGCTCGATAGTAGATTTATTTGCCTTCGCAAATCTCATAGTTTCTCTCAAGCAAGAAGCAGATGCTAAAAACCTTGCTGCCGCTAGGCGGCCAGATATATGTATTTCTTGTATAACAACAGTTTTATCCGGGTATAGACCACTTTTTATAATCAATAATCAATGGGGTCAGACTCCTTTGATCTGACGCACCCTTGACGAATCAATCGTGTCTGACCCCATTGATTTCCATAATCAGCATATTCCAGATAGTGTGCGATACTCCCGATTCAACTCACCGTACTCTTTAGCTACTAGTTCTTCAAAACCCTTTGGATACCCATTATCTGTAATTTCATCTGAAGGTTCATTCAGGTGAGTCCACATATTGTGCAAACAATTTCCGTGTGATTCATGATCTAAGAATGCATCAATAATCTCGTTTAGATCCGGCGTTTCAGCATAGTACCTTTTCTGATTAAGAAGCCTTACTACATCAGAATTGATGCGCATAAAGTATTGGGTATGAAAAAAATCCCATATTTTGCTGTGCTCAATACCATTTCTTGTCCTTGAAAATTGGCTTGTGTCCACATGAAGCAAGCCATCTTCGCCTTCCTTGGTTGGTAACTTTTGGCGCGCGATGTCAAAGATTTCTTGTGAATATCTTAGGTAACCCAACAAAGGGCCGTAAAACTCATCAATTTGATTTTTCCTATACTGCGCCATATTGTTCTTGGCTGTTTCTTCTGATGCTCTCTTCCAGCCCAGATAGGTCACGATGGCCGTGAAAAATCCACCGATCAACGCACCGATCAAGCCGTCCATCAACATAGTCCTCGCGAATGAATCATGGAGTCAGACTCCTTTGATGAGACGTGAAATTGACTAATCAATCGAGTCTGACCCTAGTGATTTCTCTCACCGTACATTTTCCCAAATATAACCAGAAAATATGCTCTGACACCTATTGTTGGTCTTTTCTTCATTTTGATTTCTTCTTAGTCTTCTCCACCCCAGAGATATAATTCCTCGTATATGTATCCAACAGGTGATTCAACATTCTGTCAGGTGCATCGTGCTTTTGAGGACTTCTTAATTTTGACAAAACACTACACAGGTGCTTTCCTGACAGCTTTACAATCAACACACCATGGCGATTGTACATCTCTAGCATCCAATCAAGTTCTTTTCCTTTTCTCAAATTTACATCATTATCTCGCGTGATAATGAAGCCTATTCTCCCGTAATCTCCAGTCAGATACGAGAGCATTTGTCTATACTCGTCACCACTCAACCCCTGATAGTTTTTCACTTCAAAAATTACCTGCCGCGCACCATAATCCTCTTGAATACGGCGCCAAGCAGGTGATTCGCTAAGATTCGTAGCAACAACATCGCGACGTTGAGTAGCTTCTTTATTTGGATGTAATTCAATGTTGCGCAACACACCGGCAAAAATTATCTTGACAGCCTTGTGGCACCATTCTTCAAAATCTCTAAACCCATCTTTACCTTCGGGAATAAGAGCCAGATTTGATATTAACTGACCTATACTTTTAATCCTCTGCTCCGGTGTTTCAGATGCAATTTCTATATCGTATTCATCATAAATATCTTCCGCCTCGTCGGGATCTAAACTATTGCGCGTTGCATTTAAGGCCATCCAATAACAAGGATGTATCAATATGCGCCCGGTATCCTCAAATTCTTTGCTAGGATCCCTGCCATCGTGACAAAAATACAAAGTTTGATGTTGCATCATCAAAAACGCCAATTAAGCCTACTCGATACAAATCCCTCAAGACATCGATGGGGCTTTGCATGATTGCTAGCTGCTGCTGAATTTTTTGATCATATGTGTCTTGATTCAATATTTCTCGGAACAACGAAGAGGCCTCCGAGACTTGCATTTCCGGATTCTTGTTCGATAGCGCAGAAACAAATAGCGACAACCCTGGAAATATTGCTGAATATTCTTTTTCTAGGTCATCTAATCTGTTTTTTGAAATACCCTTCGCAGTTGCCTCTATATCGTCTCCGATGATCTGCTCCCTTTCCTGCTTTCCAGCAACGCGAAATGCTTCGTTTAAAAGAATTAGTAGATCACGAGGTCTATACAACGTAAGTCTAAGACAAGTTCTGAATCCTTCTCTTCCTTTCAAATCTCTAGCCGCACAGCTATCCCATATGCGGACTGTATTCTCTTGATCAAGACCAAATGCAACCTTCAATCTATTTGCAACCAAATTGAATAGCCCATACTCATCCCAATGCAGTCGAAGAGTTTGTCCTTCGATATTTCTCGAAAAATCTGGATCAGATTTCGAAACAGCACGAAAAATATTATCTCGAAGGAATACCAAAGTGCGAATATTTTGAAATTTTGTATTCACATCAATAACCGCGTGCACTAATCCATCGATCAAGCCTATACCAGTCTCATCCGGCTCGTATCCCTCATCTAATCGATCAATGAGCACATACAGACGAAAATTAGTTGCATCAAGCACCGATTGAATGGCTTCCTCAACCTCCCCAATCTCAAGATTTCTAGCCAAATCGCTTATACGCTCTTCTGGCGATACTGAAGCATTAACAACTTTACGAAGCTTTTCTTTAAGTTTTGAGCAAAACCCATATCGGTCATTTTTCCAATCAACAAGGTGTTTATCCAGAACCTGAGAACCATCAGCGTTTTGGTATTTATATCGCCGCGATAGAGCTTCCGCGGCTTCTATAAGCAATGCATATCGCCAAGCGATCCGCGAACCAGCCCGAACCAATTTAAATTCTTCGCCAAAAAGCTTGATTAGTGGCCGAATACCAATGATTTGATCTTCATTAGCAGCCAAATTGAGAACTAAAGTCTTTTGCGCCTTCTTCCAATGCGTATCTAATCTAGATGCAAGCGCACTCTTACCAGTGCCACGGCGCCCAACCACAACAGTGCGATCTGCGGACTCGATTAGAGTTCGATAGTCTGGAGTTTCATAGAAAGCAATCTTGAGCATCTCACCATCTGCTTCAGCACGAACATCCCCAAGTATGTTTGCTCTTAAAGCCATCCCTGCACTCCCTCAGATCGAAGCGTGTTTAGTAAAACCTCAATACATGACAATATTTAGTTACAACACGGAAATCATAATTTCCACAATGCAAGAAAAATCAAATAACCAAAATTGCATCAAAAAACCGCCGCCCCCAACTCATGCACCGCAGTCAGCATCTCCGCATCATCCGTCAACGCCTCCGCAATACAACTCCGACACGCAACAACAGGATTCACCCCCGTCGTAATCAGCTTCGCCGCATGCACCAGCAGGCGCGTGCTCGCGCCCTCCTCCAGCCCGCTGCCTTTCAGGTTGCGCGTCATCTGCGCGAACTTGATGAGCTGCTCGGCGGTGTCCTGCCCGATGCCGGTCTCGTTGACCAGGATCTTCGCCTCCAGCTGCGGTGAGGGGTAGTCGAACTCCAGCGCCACGAAGCGCTGGCGGGTGGACTGCTTGAGGTCCTTGAGCACGCTCTGGTAGCCGGGGTTGTAGGAGATGGCCAGGCAGAACTCGGGGCCGGCCTCGATCACCTCGCCGAGTTTTTCCATGGGCAGCACGCGGCGGTCGTCGGCAAGCGGGTGGATGACCACGGTGGTGTCCTTGCGTGCCTCGACGATCTCGTCGAGGTAGCAGATCGCGCCCGAGCGCACGGCGCGGGCCAGCGGCCCGTCCACCCACACGGTCTCGCCGCCGGTGACCAGGTAACGCCCGACCAGGTCGGAGGCGGTCAGGTCGTCGTGGCAGGACACGGTGATCAGCGGGCGCTTCAGGCGCCAGGCCATGTGCTCCATGAAGCGTGTCTTGCCGCAGCCGGTCGGGCCCTTGAGCAGGACGGGGAGCTGGTTCTTGTAGGCGGCGTCGAAGACGGTGATCTCGTCGCCGACCGGCTCGTAGTAGGGTTCCTGCTCGACGAAATATTCTTCGGGTTTGAGGGTACGGACGGTCACTTTGACTCCTCGGGTTTGTTGCTAGCAGCTGTCTGGATGGTGCCACATTCCGCCGGACCGGAACACATTCGAGCACGCCATGAACGCGTTAACTTCATGATTTTGAATTTCTTGCCGGTTTCGCCCCGCCGGGGCGAGGTACTTTTCTTTGCTCCGCCAAAGAAAAGTACCCAAAAGAAAGGCGGCCCCGGAGGCTTGCCTGGATCGTCATCTGCGATGACGATCCACGTTCCCTGCGCTTCTCGCCGGTTCGGGCGCTCGCCGAACTCGCAGCATTTGCTGCGCTTTCGCTAGCAAATCCAGCTCGACATGGCGGCTCGCTCGATCCCGAACCGGCTGCGATGCTCGGCTGCGCCTGACGGGCATAAATCGCCATAATATTGACGATCTGATTTGCCCTGTGTCCTCGGCGCCCACTGTGGCGGTTTATCTTGGCACCTTCGCGCCCTGGCGCGAGCCGGATCTACCCGGCCTATACCTTATATATTGTTTCTATTTCTGCATCGCAAAATTCGATGCAACTCACCACCTTGTATATATGGCGCCGCCCTGGCAGACGCGGTAAGGTTGCAGCCCTGATTTTTCCGCCCCGCTCATCCGCGCGCATCCCAGCGCCCGCCACCGGGACGGACGCAAGATATCTGAAAGAATTCATGTAGTTACTAGCGCCCCGGGCGTTTACTGGAGGGATATCAATGTCGGATGTAATCGCAACCAACCAGACCATTCTGGTGGTGGGAGGCGGCATCAGCGGCGTCACCGCCGCCATCGAGGCCGCCGAGTGCGGCAAGCAGGTGATCCTCGTGGAGAAGAACCCGTCCCTCGGCGGCCGGGTGAGCCAGCTCTACAAGTACTTCCCCAAGCTGTGCTTCCCGTCCTGCGGCATGGAGATCAACCTGCGCCGGACCAAGGCCAACCGCAACCTCACCGTGCTGACCATGACGGAAGTCTCCGCGGTCAGCGGCGCGACCGGCAACTACAGCGTCACGCTGAAGACCCGCCCGCGCTACGTCAACAGCAACTGCACCGCCTGCGGCGAATGCGAGAAGGCGGTCTCCGCCGAGTTCGACAGCGAATACGACTACGGCATGAAGAAGCGCAAGGGCGCCTACCTGCCGTTCAACATGGCCTACCCGCAGCACTACGTGCTCGATCCGCGCATCATCGGCACCGACGACGCGCAGAAGGCGAAGGATGCCTGCAAGTACGGCGCAATCGACCTGGACATGGCCGAGAGCGAGACCACGCTGACCGTCGGCGCCATCATCTGGGCCACCGGCTGGCAGCCGTACGATGCCGACAAGATCCAGCCTTACGGCCACGACCGCTATGACAACGTCATCACCAGCGTGGAGTTCGAGCGCATGCTCGACCCGTTCGGCCCGACCGGCGGCAAGATCGTGCGCCCGTCCGACGGCAAGGAGGCGAAGGACGTCGCCTTCATCCAGTGCGCCGGCTCGCGCGACCGCAACCACCTCAAGCACTGCTCGCGCATCTGCTGCATGGCCACGCTGAAGCAGACCACCTACCTGCGCGAGAAGTACGCCGACGACTTCAAGGCCAGCGTGTACTACATCGACATCCGCGCCATCGACCGCATCGACGACTTCTACCAGAACGTCCAGGCCGATCCGAACGTCACCTTCATCAAGTCCAAGGTCGCCTCGATCACCGAGGACAAGTCCACCGGCAACCCGATCCTCAACGGCGTGAACACCGAGGGCTACCACCGCTACAGCAACCCGCACGACCTGGTCGTGCTGGCGGTCGGCATGGAGCCGAGCGTGGCGAAGGGCGACTTCCCGATCCAGGTCGTGGTGAACGACAACGGCTTCATCGAGGCGGATGAGTCCAACGGCGGCATCTTCGCGGCGGGCTGTTCCAGCGACGCGCTGGATGTGAACCGCGCGGTACAGAGCGCAACGGCAAGTGCATTACGGGCGATCCAGGTCGTGAACCGGGTCGCCAGAGCGGAGGGCTGAACATGGCAGACGAAATCAAGACTGGCGCCTACATCTGCAAGGGCTGCGGCCTGGGCGAGCGGCTCGACTGCAGCCAGCTGGCGCAGATCGCCAAGAGCGAGGGCAAGGCCAACGTCGTGCGCGAGCACGACTTCCTGTGCAACGCCGAAGGCGTGGCCATGATCCAGAACGACATCGACAGCGAGGGCGTCAACAAGGTCGTGATCGCGGCCTGCTCGCGACGCGCCAAGAACGATGCGTTCGGCTTCCAGAACGTCGCCATCAGCCGCGCCAACCTGCGCGAGGGCGTGATCTGGGCCCGCCCGGACACCGACGAGGCGCGTGACCTGACCCAGGAGATGGCCGCGGACTACGTGCGCATGGGTTGCAACGAGGTCAAGTACATGAAGCTCCCGCAGCGCAACGAGGCGGCGGCCAGCAACGACAACCTCCTGGTCGTCGGCGGCGGCGTGGTCGGCATGACCGCGGCCATCGAGGCGGCGAAGGCCGGCTACCCGGTCACCCTCGTCGAGAAGAGCGGCGTACTGGGCGGCGGTGCCCACGATGAATACAAGCGCATCCCCGAGCGCATGCCCTATGCCGACCCGGAAGACACCGGCGTGGCGGCGATGGTCGCGGCGATCGAGGCGGACAGCAACATCACCGTGCACCTGAACAGCACCATCACCAAGACCAGCGGCGCCCCGGGCCGATTCTCGGCGGACATCTCCACCGAAAGCGGTTCCACCAGCACCGGCAACTTCGGCGCCATCATCATGGCCACGGGCGCGCGCAACTATGACGCGAACCAGCTGCCGGAGCTCGGCTACGGCAAGACCCCGGACGTGGTCGACCAGGCCGGCCTGGAGAAGCTGGCGCTGGCGGCCAACGGCGGCCCGATCAAGCGCCCGTCCGACGGCAAGGAAGTACAAAGCGTCGTGTTCGTGCAGTGCGCCGGCCAGCGTTCCACCCAGGAAGGCCACCTGCCCTACTGCTCCGGCCACTGCTGCCTGACCTCGATCAAGCAGGCTATGTACTTCAAGGACCAGAACCCGGCGATCGACACCAACGTCATCTACACGGACCTGCGTACCCCGGGCGCCGGCGGCGAGGATTTCTACCGCAGCGGCCAGCAGAAGGGCGTCACCTTCACCAAGGGCAAGGTAGCCGAGGTCAGCGCCGGTCCGAACGGCCCGACCGTGAAGTTCCAGGACCTGATCCTCAACCAGGAAGTGAACAGCAGCGTCGATCTCGTCGTGCTGGCCACCGGCATGATCCCGAATTCGGGCGTGGACATCGAGCAGGTCCCGCAGGACGAGCCGGGCCAGTTCACGGTCAACGCGGAATCCATCCTCAACATGACCTACCGCCAGGGCAAGGACCTGCCGCACCTGAAGTACGGCTTCAACGACTCGCACTTCATCTGCTTCCCCTACGAGACGCGCCGCACCGGCATCTATTCCGCCGGCCCGGTGCGCCGGCCGATGGACATGCTGCAGGCCAAGGAAGACGCCACCGGCGCCACGCTGAAGGCCATCCAGGCGCTGGAGAACGCCAAGCTCGGCCGCGCCGCGCACCCGCGTTCCGGTGACCTGTCCTTCCCGAGCTTCCGCAAGGAAGGCTGCACGCAGTGCAAGCGCTGCACGGTGGAGTGCCCGTTCGGCGCCATCGACGAGGACGAGAACCGCTACCCGCAGTTCAACGAGGCGCGCTGCCGCCGCTGCGGCACCTGCATGGGCGCCTGCCCGGTGCGCGTGATCAGCTTCGAGAACTACTCGGTCGAGACCGTCGGCCAGCAGCTGAAGAACATAGAGATCCCGGACGAGTTCGAGGAGAAACCGCGCATCCTGGTGCTGGCCTGCGAGAACGACGCCTACCCGGCGCTCGACATGGCCGCACAGAACGGCAACCACTACTCGCCGTTCGCGCGCGTCATCCCGGTGCGCTGCCTGGGCAGCGTCAACACCATCTGGGTGACGGATGCGCTCAACAGCGGCTACGACGGCATCGTGCTGATGGGCTGCCAGAAGGGCGAGAACTACCAGTGCCACTTCGTGAAGGGCTCCGAGATCGCGCACATCCGCATGAGCAAGATCGACGACACGCTGCAGTCGCTCAACCTCGAGAAGGAGCGCGTCGCCACCTACGAGATCGCGATCACCGACATCGAGCGCGCGCCCAGGCTGATCAACGAGATGGCCGAGACCGTCGAGAAGGTCGGCATGAGCCCGTTCAAGTTCTGATTGGTCAAGCGAATGATGACTTTTCTTGAAACCAGCATGGAATATCAGGTTCCCCCGTCATTCCGGCGCCAGCCGGAATCCATGCGGCGGGACATCTGGATCCCGGCCTGCGCCGGGATGACGAACAATTCATCTGTGTCCAGGGTTGCAGGTTTGCACCCTGAATCCAGACTTAAAGGGGTGCCCGCATGAGTGACGTAAACCAGCAAATGGTCGAACAGTACCGCAACAATTTTCTCCGCGAAGTCGAGGAGAACGTCGAGGAAGGCGAATGGGTGAAGATGTGCATGCAGTGCGGCGTGTGCTCCGGCTCCTGCCCGCTCGGCCCGCACTGGGATCATCCGCCGCAGGAGCTGTTCATGATGATCCGCGCCGGCAAGCGCCAGGAAGTGCTGGAGTCCACCTCCATGTGGATGTGCACCTCCTGCTACAACTGCATCGTGCGCTGCCCGCGCGAGCTGCCGATCACGCACATCATGCACGGCCTGGCCCATTACGCGAAGCGCTTAGGGATAGCCCCGAAGAACCAGCCGACCCACAAGTTCGCGCAGAAGTTCTGGAACAACCTGACCAAGACCGGCCGCGTCAACGAGCTCAAGCTGGGCCTGGCCCTGTACTTCATGAACGGCATCGGCGAGGGCATCAAGACCTCGCTGAAGATGAAGGACGTCGGCCTGGGCATGATGATGACCAAGCGGCTCAGCCCGATGGAGCTGATCGGCGGTCACAAGTGCAAGGACACGAGCGGCCTGCACAAGATCCTGAAGAAGGCCGAAGAACTGGAGGCCGCCCGGATTCCCGTGGCCGGCAAGTGAGGTAAAGCGCAATGGCAAAGAAATCCTATTCCTTCTACCCCGGCTGTTCCTCGCAGAAGGCGGCCTCGGCCTCCAACTACATGGTGTCCGTCAACAGCATGTGCGACACGCTGGACATCGAGCTGAACGAGATCCCGGACTGGAACTGCTGTTCCGCCTCCATCGGCTACGCCGGCGGCGGCGAGCTGCCGCGCCTGGCGCTGTCCGCGCGCAACATGGCGATCAGCGAACAGGCCAATCCCGGCCAGGACATCGTCGCCACCTGCGCCGCCTGCTGGCTCGCCACCAAGGAGACCCAGGAGCGCCTGCACAGCGACAGCAAGCTGATGGCGGAGACCAACCAGGCGCTGGCCGAGGCCGGCCTGAACGTGAAGGCCGACCAGAAGGTGCGCCACATGGTCGAGGTGCTGATCGAGGACTTCGGCTACGACGAACTCGGCAAGCACGTGAAGAAGCCGCTGGCAGGCATGAAGATCGCCGGCTACGTCGGCTGCCAGACCAACCGCCCGTTCGGCATCGACGGCGAATCCTACGAGAACCCGAAGTACCTGGACAAGCTGGTCGAGACCATGGGCGCCGAGCCGGTCGAGAAGTATGACAAGAAGGTGTCCTGCTGCGGCGGCGCGCTCGCCTTCTCCGAGCCGGAGAAGAGCCAGGCGCTGATCAAGGACATCATCGAGTCGGCCTACGACGGCGGCGCGGACATGATCGTCACACCCTGCCCGGTGTGCCAGATGAACGTCGAGGTGTACCAGAACCACATCAACCAGAAGTACAAGACCAACTTCAAGATGCCGGTCGTGTACTACTCCACGCTGATGAGCGTCGCCTACGGCAAGAACGGCAAGGAAGCGGGCCTGGACGGCCAGGTGATCAAGGCCAAGAAGCTGGAAGAGATCGCCTCGAAGTAAGCTGACGCATCACGGCTGTTTTGAAAAGCCCCTCGTTGAGGGGCTTTTTTATTTGCAGGTGCGGACCCTGTCCGCGTACCGCCAGCGCGGTTGCGGCATTCGCCCCCCCATCAAGATATGTGACTCCATACCGTTATCCTTGCTCGGAACGAACACGTTTTCATCCAGCACGGAACATCGCCCATGACGTTGCTGCCGAAACCTGCCTGGCCCAGCGCGCTGCTCATGGCGGCGCTGTACCTGCTGATGCTGCCGACACCGCAGGCCGGCGAGATCCAACGCTGGACCGACGCCCAGGGCAACGTGCATTTCGGCGACCGGCCGCCGGCCGATGTGGCCGCGGAAACCGTGCGCCTGCGCGTGAACACCTACGCCGCGCCCGACATCGAGGGGTTGCAGGGCGTGTTCGACAACGGCGACCAGGTCGTGATGTACAGCGCCGCCTGGTGCGGTGTGTGCAAAAAGGCGAAGCGCTATTTCGAGGCCGAGCATATTCCCTTCACGGAGTACGATGTCGAGACCAGCGCCAGGGGGCAACGGGATTTCAAACGGCTCGGCGGGCGCGGCGTACCGATCATCCTGATCGGCGCGCAGCGCCTGAACGGCTTCACCCCGGCCAGCTTCGAGCGCATCTACCGCCGCTAGCGCAACCGCGCCGCGGGGACAGAGTTGAAATCTGTCCATTCGCTACGCCATAGCGGGGACAGACCTAACGTCTGTCCCCGACGCATCCATCACCAGATCAGACGATTCTTAAATAATAATTTCCCTGTTGGTTCCGGGGGCATATTCTGCTTATATTCCGGTAACAACCACGGCAAACACCCGGGAGGTGACGGCATGACGGATGCACTCGATCCGGTCATCATGAATCTCGTCTACGCGGCCATCGGCGGCCTCATGACGCTGGGCTTCATGTGGCTGGGCTGCACGATGTTCAACAAGATCGTCTGCGTCTTCGACATCGGCGAAGAACTGCGCAAGGGCAACCAGGCGGTCGGCCTGATGGTCATGGGCATGTTCATCGGCATCGGCATCGGTATCGGGCTGGTCATCGGCCTGGGACTGAACTGACCATGCACCCCGCAATCGCCCTGCTCCTGCTGGTCCTGGCCACCACGGCCTGGGCCGGCACCACGCAGAAGAAGAAGGTCGCGGACTGGACCGACAAGTACGACGTGCATTTCAAGAAATACACCAAGCACTACTTCGGCCCCGGCTTCGACTGGCGCTGGTTCAAGGCCCAGGCGATCGCGGAATCCGGCCTGAACCCGGGGGCAAAGAGCAAATCCGGCGCGCGCGGCATCATGCAGATCCTGCCGAGCACCTACGAGGAGATTCAGGAGGAAAACCCGCATCTGCAGGACATGGACTCGCCGCGCTGGAACATCGCCGCGGGCATCTACTACGACCGCGCCCTCTACCGCCGCTGGCAATCACCGCCGCCGGGAGACGAGCGGCTGTACTTCGCCTTCGGCAGCTACAACGCCGGCTACTCCCGCATCAGGAGCACCTTCCAGAACATCGACCCGCCGGCCAAGTCCTGGTCGCACCTCGAACCGCACGTCCCCGGCCAGACCCGCCACTACGTCCGGCGCATCCGCCGGCTCATGGAACGGACCTGAGCGCCGCGGGCGGCGCCAGTCACCCTCAGTAGCCGGAGGCCTTGGCGAGCGGACCGCTGAGCGATTCGAGGGTGGCCGTGAAGGCCACGCCATCCTCTTCGTGCACGATCTTCACCGGCAGGTAATGCAGCTTCGGCGCGCACCACATGGTCGTCACCTGGTCGGTCTTGCGCTGGATCACGACCGTGTCCAGCGTACCCAGCGGGGTCTTTACCGTCTCGTCGCCGACGTGGCGGATGTCCCAGGTGCGCAGCCCCTTGCTGCTGGCGATGCTGTAGTCCATGTCGCGCGCACCGCCCGCGAGATCGATCATCAGGCTGACCTGATAACCGCTCGGGTCGTAGGTCACCGCAGGAATCTCGAAGTGATAGACACGCTCGTCGAGCGTGCTGGTCACGCTGTCCTGCTGCCAGTCGTACTGCTGCGATACCCGGCGCGTGCGCTTGCCGTCGCGCCGGTACTCGTACGCCTGCGGCAGCACATGCGCACCGTTCAGGCGCAGGTGCGAGGTCTCGCGGATATGCTCGTTGAGCAGCAGGTTCGCCAGGCCGGTGGTGTCGGAACTGGACTGGAACACGAGCTGCCCGTCCGCGCCGTGTTCCAGCTGGCGCACCGAGCGCCCGAGCAGCATCGGTCCCTTCTTCACGACGTATTCCGCCCGGAACGCCGGCGGCGCCTCGGTCGCGTGCAGCGCATTCGTGCCGGCCATGGCCAGCAGCAGTATCAGCATCCGAATCACGGGTCTCTCCTATAGTGGGCCAGCCGCCGGCAGCGGCCTGCGGCCGCACACACCCGGAGTGGCTGTCGACACTGTATAACTAACGGGCGCGGGTGCAAGGCGTTAACGCCACCCACCGGCCGCGGGGTCTTATCCCGCCGCCCGGAATGGGGTAATATGCCGCAGTCATTCCGGGATTACACCATGAATATCAAGGCATTTTCCCAAAGTCCGCGCGAGACGGCGCACACCTGCCCGGCAGCCGGTTTCGGCCTGCCGCACTGAGGCCCATGCGCTACCGCATCGGCGAAACGGCGGACCTGCCCGCCCCCATGGCCCTGGACCAGGGCGCCTTCAGCAGTATAGCCATGCTCAGCTGCCTGATCGGGATCGGGTTTGTCTTCGCCGGCCTGCGCAGCCGCCACTACTGGCTCTCCCTCTGGGGCGGCGGGCTGGCCCTGTCCAGCATCGGCTACCTCCTCTACGTCCTGCTGCGCTGACGCACCCGGGTTCAGATCGCCACCGGCCCAGCCGATACGGACAGGTATGCCGCAGCTGCGTCCGGGCAGCCAGGGAAGACCAAGCAACCAGGGATCGGTGAAATCATGAACAATCAGAGTGCTGCCTTCGCGTTCGTCAAGACACTGGGCCAGGAACTGTCCCACCAGGAATTCGATATCCCGCCCTTCCCCGACATCGCCATCAAGATCCGCGATGCCATGAGCAACCCCAACGTCAACATCGACATGATCAGCCGCATCATCATGGCCGACCCGGTGCTCACCAGCCGGCTGATCCGCATGGCCAACTCGGCGCTGCTGCGCCGCGGCACCATCGAGATCACCGATCTGAAGACCGCGGTGGGCCGCATCGGCCTGGAGCTGGTCCGCAACACGGTGGTGTCGATGGCGATGGACAACACCTTCAAGGCGCCGGCGGGCAGTATCCTGCATGAGCGCATCGACGAGGTGCGCCGGCACAGCTCGCACGTCGCGGCGCTCGCCTACATCCTCGCCAAGCGCCAGCCCGGATTCGAGAACCCGGACGACGCGATGCTGGCCGGGCTGCTGCACGACATCGGCAAGTTCTACATCCTCAACCGCGTGCAGGACTTCCCGGCGCTGTTCGACGATCCGGAGCAGCTGGAAGAGCTGGTGGCCAGCTGGCACACCGGCGTGGGCCGCGCGATCGTCGAATCCTGGGGCTTTCCGCAGCATATCGCCGAGGCCGTGGACGAGCACGAGGCGCTGGAACGCAATCATTTCACCTCGCCCGATGTGGCCGACGTGGTGCTGGTCGCGAACCTGGTCGAGAACGTGAAGGACCTGCCCGAGGACGCGATGCCCGATTTCGAGGACATCCCGGCCTGCAAGCGCATGCGCATGCGCCACGACACCATGCGCAAGATCCTCGAAGAGTTCGCCGAGGAGATCGCCTCCATGGAGCAGGCCCTGGGGGGCTATAACCCCAGATCTTCTGCCTGATTGCGGGCCGGCCCCCGCCACTTTGCGGCCGCCGGATACGGCCGCGGGCTGCACACTCTGGTATGATCTGCCCGCGAACCGATTCGCCGGCCGCCAGGGCCGGGCAGACCATGACCGACCACCGTATCGAAGACATCAACATCGGCGCCGTCAGGCGGCTGATCACACCGGATGAGCTGAAACGCCGGCTGCCGAACACGGCCGCCGTGGTGGACTCCGTCATCAGCAATCGCGCCGTCGTGCGCGACATCCTCGACCGCAAGGACCCGCGCCAGCTGATCGTGGTGGGACCCTGCTCCATCCACGACCCGGCGGCTGCCCTCGACTACGGCAGGCGGCTGCGGGCACTGGCCGACGCGGTCAGCGAGACTTTGTTCCTGGTCATGCGCGTCTACTTCGAGAAACCGCGCAGCACCATCGGCTGGAAGGGCCTGATCAACGATCCGCACATGAACGGCTCGTTCGAGATCGCGGAAGGCCTGCAGATCGCGCGCGGCCTGCTGCTGGAGCTCGCCGCACTGGGACTGCCGCTGGCGACCGAGGCGCTCGATCCCATCTCGCCGCAGTACATACAAGACCTGATCTCCTGGTCGGCGATCGGCGCCCGTACCACCGAATCGCAGACCCACCGCGTGATGTCCAGCGGCCTGTCCTGCGCGGTCGGTTTCAAGAACGGCACCGACGGCAGCTTCACCGTCGCGATCAATGCCCTGAAGTCGGTGAGCCACCCGCACATCTTTCTCGGCATCGACTCCGGGGGGCACGTGGCCACTGTCGAGACCACCGGCAACGCCTACGGCCACATCGTGCTGCGGGGCGGCAACGGCCAGCCCAATTACGACGAGGACAGCATCGCGCGCTGCGAGCTGGCACTGGCCGCCGCCGGCGTGTGCCCCTACATCATGGTCGACTGCAGCCACGACAACTCGCAGAAGAACGCGGACCTGCAACCCGGCGTGGCCGAGGAGATCACGCGGCAGATCCTCGCCGGCAACCGCTCCATCATCGGCCTGATGATGGAGAGCAACATCAATGCCGGCAACCAGCCCATCCCCGAGGATCATGCCGAGCTCAAGTACGGCGTCTCGGTCACCGACGCCTGCATCGACTGGGACACCACCGAGCGCACCCTGCTGGAAATGCACCGCCGCCTCATGGCCGGCTGAAAATCAGCCTCGCGCCAAGCCGCAGGGCGGATGCCGAATGCATTCGGCCTACACCGCTGTGCGTTTCGTCCTACCTAAGACCTCCAGACGCGGGCATATCGGTGCTTAACCAGAAACGGAGAATCCGCTAGCGGGGTCACCTGTACTGCATGGATCGTCCAACTCAGTCATACCCGCATACGATGTACAAGGATGTACGCGAGCGGCCACTCGGACATCCCTGTTCATCGTCGCGAGAGGGCAGGATGCCCGTAGCGAGCAGGCAATACACTTATCCAAATTTCAGTAGGATCTGAGGCGGCCACATTCGGACCATCACCAAATTCGGATAAATCCGCAGAGCGGAGCTCCTGCACTTCCTAATCCGGCCAGTCCCGGCCATTCACGAACAAGAACATTGGAAAATGCGGAATCTCATCGGCCAAGCCCAGCGGAGGCAATGAAGCGTAGTGGAACAGGCCTTAAGTTAAGCCCTGTGCGCACAGGCTATTGCGCCCGTGACTCTTTCATCAAATATGCAGCCACCGCTTGATAGGCTGGCAGCGAGGTTGGGTCAATCTGCACGTTCCCGGCCGTGGGAAAAGACGCGAACCGCACGATAACCATCTCGGCGGTTGGGTCTACATAAATAGTTTGCCCATGAACGCCACGCGCAGCAAATGCGCCATGCTCATTATGGAATACCCACCACATGCTACGGTAACTGCCGCCTTCTAGAATCTTGTAGCCAGCCCGGGCAAATGCCTGCTTATCACCACCGGCGCGGATATTCACCACAACCTGTTTCGGGAACAACCGCTGCCCATTTATCTCGCCACCGTTAAGCATCAGAAGCCCGATACGCCCGAGGTCGCGCATGCCAGCAGATAGCCCTCCGCCCGCAAAAGGAGCTCCCTTGGCATCCACGGTCATATAGCCATCCTGTTCCGCGCCCATCCTGCTCCAGATACGCTCCGACAACAGCTGCGCAATGTCCTTGCCCGTGACCCGCGATATGATCCAGCCGAGCGCGTCGGAATTGATCGTTCTATAGCCGAACGCCTCGCCATGGTTTCCGTATTGCCTTACGGTTTGCAGGTACTCGAAATAGCCGTTTGGACCTTCATAGCCGGCCGGTTTTGGTAGCGGGCTTGCCGCCCTTGAATATATCCATATGTCAGCATTTGGATCGGAGTAGTCCTCGCTGAAGTCCACAGCTGTAGTCATATCCATGACCTGGCGCACAGTAGCATTACCGAACGCACTATCCTTTAACTCCGGGAGGATCGTGGAGACCTTTGCCTTATCGTCAAGCAGCCCCTCGACCACCAGTATTTCGGCCAGGAGACCCGTGATGGACTTGGTCATCGACATGGCAGCGTGCTTACCCATCTCATCGAGACAGCCCGAATATTTCTCATAGACGACACGACCTTTATGAAGAACCAAAATGCCGTCCGAATAATTCGCAGACAATGATTCTTTCCATGTCATCGGCCTTCCACCACCCAGTGGTGTGAAACTCACCGCGTCGATACCTGCATCAAGCGCGTATTCCAGAGCAGCCGGTGGTCCGATGCCTCTACCCACTTGCTTTGTGGGCATCAGCTCGCGAATATGACAAACCGTCCAGCGCAATTTCGGGAAACTGAAGAAATCAGATTCAGGCTGCATGATCAGCTTCCCAGGCGGCGGGGGAAAACCAAGCATCCATTTCAACAGCCTTGGGTCGGATTCCTCGGCACTCAGGTAGGAACCGGATGACGCATTGGTTTGTGCGGACAGGCCTGCCAGAGCCAGGATAGCGGTAAGCAGAGAGAGTGAATGACAGATTGAGCGCTTCATAATGTCACCCTCATTACGGTTATTGGATTAATCTGTTCCAAATCGCGAACAGTTGCATTAGCGAGCACCCCGCCTGGTTATCCATTTACAGCCAGACCTCGTTATATCACTCGAATTGCCAGCTATTCAACGAGCTTGTTACATATCTGTTGTTTTGCCCATTGAGCAGATCGAGACCTCGCTCATGCATGCCAATTGAGAGAATATTCGGCGGGGAGCGTCCGGCCATCGGTAAAACGCCGAGGGTCCGCTCTGGGTCGTACCCGGAAGTTGCTGCATTTCTCTACCTGAACTCATAGGGGGATCATATACCGGCCTGGTAAACTCATATCCGGTTAATCGGGGAAGACCGGGAACGCCGCAGAAAAGGGAATTCCCTTCTCTCGGCTGGCAGCCCCGAGCACAACCAAAAGAAGACGCTTGTTGCGGTTAGCACAGAAACAGGCAGTTCCGGGTGAAGCCGCCTTACTACTGCTTACACTTTTCTACCGACTCAATCCATATGGTCAGCTTACCAACAGGCGAGTGAGGGATTTGCTTTAACTCTTTACCCGTTGGTATATATCCGAA
Organism: Pseudomonadota bacterium; assembly: GCA_041395565.1. Taxonomy (NCBI): domain Bacteria; kingdom Pseudomonadati; phylum Pseudomonadota; species Pseudomonadota bacterium. Next base: position 256,101 of record JAWLAI010000005.1, read on the forward strand.
CACGCCAGCGCTCGGAATGACCACTGGCATACCGCTCCATGCCAATTCTGGTGTTTGCAAATGCAGCAGTTCCTCTGTTGTCATGATTACCAGAAATCGCTCATCTCGGTTCTTTTCACACACCTCGATTGAACCCGATAATTTTCTCAAGTATCCCCAGGTCTCTGTCAAGCCCGCCCTGCGTACTGCAAAAAGCCCCTTGCCACTGGATCTAATAATATTATGGCTTTCATCAAGGGTCAGAATATGTGGATAGAATACGTATGACGTGCTTACATTATCCCCTACAAAGAGACTTTCTATGACAATCCGGTAAGGTCCGCTGAAAGGGGGAAGCTCGAATGCGGTAAAGTAACTTTTTCCTGAATCGAAGTTAAACGCGGGGGAAGCAGTATTCAATTCGATTTTCTCCTTGCGTTCAACCGCAAGCATGCGAAATGGCAAATCCGCCATGGATTCGCAGCACGGCTCTGCCGATTCGAATGGTCTTATTGCTTCCTTGTAGGGAGTGGCGCATGCGGCAATTACGAAAGTACTCGCCGCAAGCGCAACCCGGACAAGCCTCTTGCGCCTATTCATTTCCGTAACATCTCCACACAAAGGTAGCATTTAAACATTGTTTCGATTAGCAGTTGTTTATATCGAAAACACCGCAATGACCGGAGTGTTTCGCTCATACCGACTCAGCGGGCGCAAACATATGCGGCGGCTGAAGGATTGGCTTGGGGCAAAATCCCGGCTTTCAGCATGACGCTGTCACGCCCGATCAAATCGGATCATGTGATAAAGCACGGCGGAACCGCTGCGTATTCTGCCCTACGTTCTCTATGCGTGTTGAGAAACAGGGAACCGGCATACGATTGCGGTAAGAAGTTCATGGAATCGTTACCGTGGTCACTCACCCCAAGACATCGCGTCCTCTGCGTATCTCTGCGAACTCGGCGTCTCTGCCCGAGCTGAGTCTTCACCTCAGCACTCGATCACGTTCACCGCGAGTCCGCCGCGGGCGGTTTCCTTGTACTTGGTCTTCATGTCGGCGCCGGTCTCGCGCATGGTCTTGATGACCTTGTCGAGCGAGACGAAGTGCGTGCCGTCGCCGCGCAGGGCCATACGCGAGGCGTTGATCGCCTTTACCGCGCCCATGGCGTTGCGCTCGATGCAGGGCACCTGCACCAGGCCGCCGACAGGGTCGCAGGTCAGGCCGAGGTTGTGTTCCATGGCGATCTCGGCGGCGTTCTCCACCTGCTGCGGCGTGCCGCCGGTGACCTCGGTCAGTGCCGCGGCGGCCATCGAGCAGGCCGAGCCGACCTCGCCCTGGCAGCCGACCTCGGCGCCGGAGATGGAGGCGTTCTCCTTGTACAGGATGCCGATGGCACCGGCCGTGAGCAGGAAGCGCACGACGGCGTCCTCGCTGTAACCGGAACAGAACTTCCAGAAATAATGCAGCACCGCCGGCACGATGCCGGCCGCGCCGTTGGTCGGCGCGGTGACCACGCGGCCGCCGGCGGCGTTTTCCTCGTTCACCGCCAGCGCGAACAGGTTGACCCAGTCCATGGTGCCGAGCGGCACCTGGTGCAGCTGTTCCCGCTCGCCCAGCAGCTGCCGGTGCAGGCGCGCGGCGCGGCGCTTGACCTTGAGCCCGCCGGGCAGCACGCCCTCGGTGCGGCAGCCGCGTTCGACGCAGTTCTGCATCACCGACCAGATATGCAGCAGCCCGGCGCGGATGTCGGCATCGCTGCGCCAGGCGCGTTCGTTGCGGAGCATGATCTCGCTGATGGACACGCCCTGCTCGTCGCAGTGCGCGAGCAGCTCCGCGCCGGTGGTGAACGGAAACGGCAGTACCGTGGCGTCCGCCACGATGCGGTCCTCGCCGGCAGCGGTCTCGTTGACCACGAAACCGCCGCCGACCGAGTAGTAGGTGCGCGCGTACAGGCTGTTGCCTGCCGCGTCATAGGCATGAAACTTCATGCCGTTGGGGTGGAACGGCAGCACCTTCTGCCGGTAGAACTGGAGGTCCTGCTGCACGTCGAATTCCAGCTCCCGCTCACCCGCCAGCCGGAGCCGGCCGGAGGACGCCACCTGCGCCAGGCGCGGGGATGCTGTCGGTGTCGACACGCTCGGGCTCGTCCCCTCCAGCCCGAGGATGACCGCCTTGTCGGTGCCGTGTCCCTTGCCGGTCGCGCCCAGTGAACCGTACAGTTCCACCCTGACCCGCGCCAGATCGGTGCCCGGTTTGCGCTCCAGCAGGCCACGTGCAAACATGCCGGCGGCACGCATGGGGCCGACGGTGTGCGAACTCGAGGGGCCGATACCGACCTTGAACAGGTCAAAGACACTGATTGCCATGAAATTACCCTGGATGCCGGCCGGTCATGCGCAGACGCGCGGCCAGCAGCCGGCCTGACCTGCATGACACAATACCGCAAAACCCGTGGCGCACATAGCGCGCGTGCAGGCAGGCGCGGGCAGCACGGCAAGTCCCGCCGCCGGCAGCCGCGTCAGCGCGGGCGCGGCGAACACCTGCGGCGGATACTGCTGTGGAGCGCGGCCGCGTTCCTGTTGCTCAGCCTCGTACCGGTGCTCGCGCTGCGCTGGCTGCCCCCGCCCACCTCGGCGGTCATGCTGGCCCGCACCCTGAGCGGGGAACGGCAACAGGACTACCGCTGGGTCGACCTCGAGCAAATCTCCGCGGACGCGGCGCTCGCAGTGGTCGCCGCCGAGGACCAGAAGTTTCCCGCGCACTTCGGCTTCGACCTGGACGCCATCCGCACGGCCGTCAACGACCGCGCCCGCGGCGCGCGCCTGCGCGGGGCCAGCACGCTGACCCAGCAGGTGGCGCGCAACCTGTTCCTGTGGCAGGGCCGCAGTTTCGTGCGCAAGGGGCTGGAGGCCTGGCTGACACTGCTGCTGGAGGCGCTCTGGCCCAAGCACCGCATCCTGGAGGTCTATCTCAACATCGCGGAAACCGGCACCGGCCTGTTCGGCATCGAGGCGGCGGCGCAACGCTACTTCGGGATACCCGCATACGCGCTCGGCCCTGCGCAGGCCGCCCTGATCGCGGCCGTGCTGCCGAACCCGCACCGCTTCCACGTCGACCGCCCCTCGGCGTATGTCCTGGAGCGGCGCGATCACATCCTCGGGCAGATGGAACTGCTCGGCGGGACCGGGTATCTGCGCGGCATACTGTGACGGCCGCGGCGCCGGGGTTGTCGGGACGCGGCTCGCTGCGGGGCGCGAAAAATGTATCCGGCCCGGTTTTCCCTTACAATCGCCGCACGCTCTCACTTCGACATTGCCAGGGGACGGGATATGGACGGTTTTTCCAGCTTTACACTAATCATACTGGCCCTGGCCGTGGTCACGGTCATGATGGGGATCAAGACCGTGCCGCAGGGCTATGAGTGGACGGTCGAGCGCTTCGGCCGCTACCGCAAGACGCTGCGCCCGGGACTGAACCTGATCGTCCCCTACATCGACCGCGTCGGACACAAGCTCAACATGATGGAGAGCGTATTCGACATCAACAGCCAGGAGGTGATCACCAAGGACAACGCCATGGTGAAGGCCGATGGCGTGGTGTTCTTCCAGATCCTGGACGCCGCCAAGGCGGCCTACGAAGTGAACGGGCTGGAGCGCGCGATCATGAACCTCACCATGACCAACATCCGTACCGTGATGGGCGGCATGGACCTCGACGAACTGCTCTCGCAGCGCGACAACATCAACGCCAAGCTGCTGCACGTGGTGGATGCCGCCACCACGCCCTGGGGCATCAAGGTCACCCGCATCGAGATCAAGGACATCCAGCCGCCCAAGGACCTGATCGAAGCCATGGCACGCCAGATGAAGGCCGAGCGCGAGAAGCGCGCCGTGATCCTCGAGGCCGAGGGCGAACGGCAATCCGAGATCCTGCGCGCTGAGGGTGAGAAACGCTCCGCGATTCTGGAGGCCGAGGGCCGCCGCGAAGCCGCGTTCCGCGACGCCGAGGCACGCGAGCGCGCGGCCGAAGCGGAAGCCAAGGCCACGGCCATGGTGTCCGAGGCCATCGCCAAGGGCGACATCAACGCCATCAACTACTTCATCGCCCAGAACTACGTCAGCGCACTGAAGGACATCGGCGCGGCACCCAACCAGAAACTGGTGCTGCTGCCGCTGGAGGCCGCCAGCGTCATCGGTTCGCTGGCCGGCATCGCCGAGGTGGCGAAGTCCGCCTTCGCCCGGGAGGGCACGGCGTGATGGAGGACTGGCTGGCGCGGGTGGATTACTGGCACTGGTGGATCCTGGCCGGCATCATGCTGCTGATCGAGGTCCTGGCGCCGAGCTTCTACTTCCTCTGGCTGGCGGTGGCCGCGGCCGTGGTCGGATTCGTCATGCTGCTGGTACCCGATCTGGGCTGGCAATACCAGGTCATCATCTTCTCCAGCCTGTCGGTCGTCAGCATCGCCCTGTTCCGGCGCTATCAGCGCGACAACCCGGCGTACACCGACCAGCCCACGCTGAACCGGCGCGGGGAGCAGTACATCGGCCGCACCTTCACCCTGCAGGAACCGATCAGCAACCGCGTGGGCGTGCTGCGCGTCGACGACACCACCTGGCGCATCAGCGGCGACGACCTGCCGGCCGGCACCCGCGTCGTCGTCACCGGCGTCGACGGGGTGATCCTGAAGGTCGAGCGGCTGGCCGACTGAAACCAGAATAATTTGAACCAGTTCATATAGTTGGGAAATTCCGTCCGCGGTGCAGGGCCGCTGCTCCATATATCAGTGGTCGTGCCGATAAGATCGGTGCAGTCATCCATTCGATCAAACTGGCGGACACCACATGGCATCACCGGACCGGAACAAGAAAAACGTCGGCGGCAAGGAAATCCTGCGCGATCTGATCCCGCTCAACGCACTGACCGAGGAGCGCTTCCGCGAACTCGCCACCAGCCTGACCATCACGGACGTGAATGCCGGCAGCTACCTGTTCGGTGAGGGCGACACCGACAACCGCTCGATCTACCTGCTCGACGGCGTCGTCAACTTCATCGACCGCAGCGGCAAGGTCACCGGCGTGGTCAGCGCCGGCACCGATCCGGCCCGCTACCCGCTGGCCAACCGCCAGCCACGCATCATCACCGCGCGCGCCGCGACCAAATCGGTCATCGCCTCGATCGATTCCACCCTGCTCGACGTCATGCTGACCATCGACCAGTCCACCGAGACCGGCGCGGTCAAGATCAGCGAGCGCAACGAGCAGGACTGGATGTCGCGCATGCTGCAGTCGGAAGCGTTCTCGCGCCTGCCGCCGGCGGAAATCCAGCGCCTCATCCGGGCACTGGAACCGGTCACCTACAATGCCGGCGACAAGGTGATCCGCCAGGGCGACGACGGCGACTATTTCTACATCATCCGCGAGGGCAGCTGCTCGGTGACGCGCCTGGCTTCGGGCAAGGGCTGGGACGTGCCGCTGGCCGAACTCAAGGCCGGCGACAGTTTCGGCGAGGACGCGCTGGTCTCCGATGCCAAGCGCAATGCCACGGTCACCATGCTCTCCGACGGCTGGCTGATGCGGCTGTCGAAGCATTATTTCCTCGACATACTCAAGAAGCAGCTGGTGCATTACGTCAGCTACGACATGGCGCAGGCGGCGATCCAGAGCGGTGATCGCTGGCTGGACGTGCGCCTGCCCGAGGAACACCAGAACAACGCGCTCGCCAACAGCCTGAACATCCCGCTGGCCGCGATCCGCAACAACTATTCCAAGCTGGACAAGGGCAGGAAATACATCGTCTACTGCGATACCGGGCGCCGCAGCGCGGCCGCCGCCTTCCTGCTGAGCCAGCGCGGTTTCGAAGTCTCGGTCCTGGAAGGCGGTCTGAACCAGGGCGTACCCGACCCGGTTCAGGCGGCAGCACCCGCTCCGGCAGCGGCACCCAAACCCGCCGCGACCCAGCGTGCCCCGGCAGCACCGGTTGCGGCAAAACCCGCCGCGTCCGCCCCGCCGGCGCCCGCGAAGAAGGCTGCGGCGACCGCCACCAAGACGGCGGCCGGCCAGTCCGCGCCGGCAGCGTCCGGTGCCGGCACACAGCTGGTCGAAAAGGTGCAGCGGGAACTCGGCATCCTGCGCGGCGAACTCGAGCACTACGCGGCCAGGGCGCGCCAGATGGAACAGGCCTATCTGGAGGAACGCAAGGCCCGCGAGCAGCTCATGAGCCACGTCGATAATCTGCTGGCACGCCTGAAACCGGCGCCCGCCGCCAAGAAGTAACCCGCGGCGCGGCACCACCCGCGCCCCGACACCCGCGGCAGTGACTTGCGCCGCGGGGCACACCGCCCCGGGCAGTCGGCTATAATGCCCCGGTTCGCGGTAACACAGCCGGCGGGTAACCCCATGCGCATACTACTCCTGGTAATCATCGCCGCCCTCGCAGTGGGCGGGTGCTCCAGCATCGACAGCCGGAAGAAATCCTCGACGTTCGAAACCGCCGTGTTCCATTACAGCAAGGCGATTCGCTGGAGCGAATTCGGACTCGCCGACGGCATGCGCCGGCTCGAACCGGGGGCACACGCCGCGCAGTCGCCGGAGCAGCTCGAGCACATCAAGGTCACGTCCTACGAAACGATCAGCACGAACAACGTCAGCGACAACGAGGTCCGGGTGACGGTCAGGATCGTCTACTATCACGATGACGGCATGAAACTGAACACGCTGCTCGACAACCAGATCTGGATATATGACACCGACCGCAGCACGTGGCATATCACGACGCCACTCCCGCTGTTCCGGTAGTCGCAACGCTGCCCGCATGACCGCTGTCACGCCTTCCGCCCGGACGCCGGCCTGATGGCCTGGTGGGGCACACTGCTGGGCGGCACCCTGGGCTTCATGTTCGGCGGCCCGCTGGGTGCGCTGCTGGGTGCGGCACTGGGCCGGAACTTCGACCGGGGGATCATCCATACCGACCGGCATGCCGGACCCGCACCGGGCCAGCAGGAACGCGTGCAGGCAGCCTTCTTCACCGCCACCTTCTCCGTCATGGGGCATATCGCCAAGGCGGACGGCAGGGTGACGCCAGATGAAATCAGCGCGACGGAGTCGATCATGGCCCGGATGCAGCTGAACCCGGCGCAGCGCAAGGCCGCTATCGAGCTGTTCCAGGCCGGCAAGCGCCCCGGCTTCGAGCTGCATGGAATACTGGCCCAGTTCCGCGAGGAGTGCCAGCGCCGCCATAACCTGCTGCAGGTGTTCATGGAGATACAGATCGCGACGGCCATGGCGGACGGCACGATCCATCCGGCCGAACGGCGGATCATCCTGGACATCGGCGCGGCGCTGGGCTTCAGCCGGGCGGAGCTCGAGCACCTGTTCGGCATGGAGCACGGCGCCCGGCCCGGTGCGCCCCGCATCCAGCCTGTCGCCCAGGCCTACGAGGTGCTCGGTATCGGCCAGTCGGCTACGGACGCCGAGGTCAAGCGCGCCTACCGCAGGCTCATGAACCAGCACCATCCCGACAAACTGATCGCCAAGGGGCTGCCCGAGGAAATGATCCGCATCGCGACGGAAAAGACCCAGCAGATCAAGCAGGCCTACGAACGGATCAAGTCCGACCGGGGCATGAGATAGCCCCTCGTCTCCCGCTTCCCCGCGGCGTCTGTCATTGACCGCGGGTTTGCCTGTGCTAGCCTAGCGGCACCATGTCGCATCGTAATCCAGACGGCGCAGCAGCCGACGCCCCGCCCGAGCGCACGGACTACTCCGGCCTTACCCCGGATATCATCCTCAATGCGGTCGACGGTTGCGGTTTTCGCACCGACGGCCGGCTGCTCGCCCTGAACAGCTACGAAAACCGCGTCTACCAGGTAGGCATCGAGGACAGCACGCCGCTGATCGCCAAGTTCTACCGGCCCTGCCGCTGGAGCGACGCGGCCATCCTGGAGGAACACGGCTTCGCCCGCGAGCTGGCCGACGCGGAAATCCCGGCCATCGCCCCGCTGCAGGTTGCCGGCGCGACGCTGCTCGAATACGCCGGCTTCCGGTTCGCGCTCTACCCGCGCCAGGGCGGACACTGGCCGGAGCTCAACAGCAGCGGCGAACGTGCGTGGGTCGGCCGCCTCATCGCCCGCCTGCACGCCGTCGGCGCCACCCGACCCTTCAGGCACCGGCCACGCCTGGATGCCGAGCACTTCGGCCACGCGTCCTGCCGCTTCCTGCTCGAACACGGATTCCTGCCGGCACATGTCGAGACCGCCTACCGCACGCTCACCGAGGACCTGTTGCGGCAGGTCGACCTGATCGAGCGCAACGCCGGCGCGGTCGCCGCGATTCGCCTGCATGGCGACTGCCATCCCGGCAACATCCTCTGGTCGCACCAGGGTCCGCACTTCGTGGATCTCGACGATTGTCGGACCGGGCCGGCCATTCAGGACCTGTGGATGCTGCTGTCCGGCGAGCGGCACGAGATGCAGGGACAGCTGCTCGACATCCTGGAGGGGTATGAACAGTTTCGCGAATTCGATACGCGCGAGCTGTCGCTGATCGAACCGCTGCGCACCCTGCGCATCATCCATTACGCCGCCTGGCTGGCGCAACGCTGGGATGATCCGGCCTTCCCCCGCGCGTTCCCCTGGTTCAACACGCAGCGCTACTGGGAGGAACATGTGCTGGCGCTGCGTGAGCAGGCCGCGGCCATGTCCGAGCCGCCGCTGGTGATTTGAGGCGCGGGCGAGTCGGCGCATGGACAACATGACACGCCTTGCGATCCTGCTGGTCGCCACGCTGCACCTGCTCTTCCTGGTGCTGGAGATGCTGCTCTGGAACACGACGCTGGGCCGCCGCATCTTCCGCATGTCGCGCGCCCGGGCGGAGCAGACGACGGTGCTGGCGGCCAACCAGGGTCTCTACAACGGATTCCTTGCCGCCGGGTTGCTGTGGGGCCTGTCTGATCCCGCCCCGCACCACGATATGATCGTCTTCCTGCTGTGCTGCGTGATCGCCGCCGGCGTCTTCGGCGCGGTCACCGCCAATCGCGCGATACTGTGGATCCAGGCGCTGCCCGGCGTCGTTGCCCTGGGACTGGTGCTGCGCTCCGGCGCCTAGGCGGGATGCGGCACCGGGTCAGGCCGAGTGCCGGCTGCGCTCGGCGAGCTCGGCGAGCGGTACGGGTTTCGCGATCGCATAACCCTGCGCATAGTCGACGCCCATGGCAGTCAGCATCTCGATGATGCGCTCGTTCTCGACGAATTCGGCGATGGTGCGGATACCGATCACGCGGCCCAGCTCGTGGATGGCACTGACCATGGCATGGCTGACTTCGTCGGTATCCATCTCGCGCACGAACTCGCCGTCGATCTTGAGATAGTCGACCGGCAGGTTCTTCAGATATGCGAACGAACTCAAGCCGCTGCCGAAATCGTCCAGCGAGAAGCGGCATCCCAGCTGCTTGAGTTCGCGGATGAAACCCGTCGCCGCGGACAGGTTGGCAACCGCCGCCGTTTCGGTGATCTCGAAGCACAATGCCTCCGGCGGGACCCGGTAGGTCATGATGGCGCCCTTGATGTGACCGAGGAACTTGGCGTCGGAGATCGAGAAGCCGGAGAGATTGATCGACATGGTATCCGGCTGCGGCGTGCCGTTGCTGATCTGCTCCGCGAACCAGGCCAGGCTATTGGTGACGACCCAGCGGTCGATGCTCGTTATCAGGTGATAGCGCTCTGCCGCGGGCATGAACTTGTCGGGCGTGATCAGCTCCCCCGACTCGCCGCGCATCCTGATCAGGATCTCGAAGTGCAGCTCCGAGCCGGCATGCGGCGCGAGCGGGACGATCCGCTGGAAGTACAACTCCAGCCGGTCCGATTCCACGGCCTCCGCGATCTTCGATACCCAGTTCATCTCGTCCTGCCGGCGTCTCAGCTCGGCGTCCTCGGACTGGAAGATGTGGTAACGGTTGCCGCCCCGGTCCTTTGCGGCATGGCAGGCCAGGTCGGCCTCGCTCATGATCGCGGTGGAGCCGCTGCAACCCTGCTTGATCTGCGCCACACCGATGCTGGCGCTGATCTCGAATATGCGCCCGCCGCTGGCGAAGCGCAGCGAGTCGATCGCGACGAGGATGTCTTCCATCAGGCGCGCTGCGCTGACCAGTGAACAGTTGACCAGCAGCACGCCGAACTCGTCGCCGCCGAGCCGGGCAATGATGTCGGATTCGCGCACGCTGCCCTGGAGCAGGGCAGCCAGGCGCTGCAGCAGCTCGTCGCCCGACTCGTGCGAAACGGTGTCGTTGATGATCTTCAGCTGGTCGATGTCGAGGATGCAGACGACATGACTCTCGCGTGAACTGTGCACCCGGACAATGGCGTCCTCCAGATGCGATTCGAAGGCGGCACGATTCCACAGGCCCGTCAGCGCATCATGGGTAGCCTGGTACGACACCGTGTGCTCGAGGTAGCGCGCCTTGGTGACGTCGTGGAACACGAGAATGGCGCCGAGGGCTGTGCCGGGATCGTTGAGGATCGGAGACACGGAGAAGCGGATGGAGAGGCGCTCGCCGTCGCTCCGCACGATGAGGTAGTCGCCTTCTGACTTCACCGTCTGCCCCGTGCGCAAACACAGGCTGACCGGATCCTGCACCGTGTCCCGGTCATCCTCCCGGTACAGCCGGAATACACGCCCCAGGGAGAGCCCGCGCGCAATCGAGCACTCCCAGCCGGTCAGCGTCTCGGCACTCGGATTCAGGTATTCGATCTGGCCATTGAGGTCGGTCGTGATCACTGCATCGGCGATGGAATGCAAGGTGACCTGTGCCCGCTCCTTTTCCTGCTGCAGCTCGAACTCGGAATACTTGCGTTCGGTGATATCCAGCAGATAACCGTAGAAGTGGGTGATCTGCCCCTCGTCGTTGCGCACGGGAATGGTATAGTCGTACACCCAGCGCACCACGCCATCGGCACCGATGATGCGGTAATCCAGCGTCACCGCCTCGTGGCCGTCGCGGCCGGCGAAGATCTCGGACTCCTGGACCCGCATCAGATCCCCGGTATGGATCAGGTCGCGGTAGTTGATACCCTGCTTCATCAGCTCGTCGGCTTCGTAGCCGAACTGGGAAACCGCGTGCGACACGTATTCGATGGGCCAACCCTCGGTAGCCGACCAGCGGAACACCACGACCGGGCCGTTGGTGAACAGCCGCTGCTCGATGAGCAATGACTTCTCCGCGCTCTTGCGTACCGCGACCTCGCGGGACAGGGTGTTGTTGGCTGCCGTCATCTCGTCCAGCAGACTGCTGTTTTCCTGCCGCAACTGCAGCAGGTTGACCGCATTGTGATTGTAGTTCCGCGCGATCATGAGCAGGGCGCCCGCGAACAGCATGAGCATCAGGCCCAGGTTGCTCTGCAGCTTGCTGCTGTAGACCAGCATGGACTGCGCCGGAATGAGGATCGCGGGCACCATGAAGGCGGCATAGATTGACAGGTTCACCGCGTAGGACGAGATGGCCCCGGCCAGAATGCCGGCCAGGCACATCAGGGTCAGGGTCTGGTACTCCACCGGCCAGGTAAAGCTGTAGATCAGCCCGATACAGCCCCAGGTGATGCCGGCGATGAAGGTGCCGGCAAAGAACAGCAGGCTCCAGCGCGATCCCAGCCGGCTTTCCCGGCTCGCCTGCCGATAGCGCATGACCAGCAGCACCCGGAGCACGGTCTGGACTAACTGCGCACCCAGCCACAACAGCAGGTGGGCGTGATGCGCGACCGGCCACAGACTGCCGGTGACCAGCAGGGACAGCATGAAGGCGACCCCGATGGCGACCGGCGCCTGGGTATAGATCAGCTCGAGCTGCTGCGCCTCGATTTCGGTATCGAAGACGTTGATATCGGCGGAGCCGTCGGCATCCACTTCTGCGACATCACCGTCCTGCGCGAGGTGTATATGCCGTTCAGCCATGACGCATGCCGCCCGCCTGCCCGGACATGACTGCGCCGGCAGCGCCGGCCTCGTCCGCTGCAGCCAGGATAATCGCTTGATTTTGCATACATGTTTTATCGGAATCTCGGCCGCGAAGTTGAGCATCCGGCAGGTGCCATCGACCGGCCGCCGCGGCGCCGGGACGGGGCCCGCGATGGCCGCCACAGCAGACTGATTTCAAACGACTTATTGAGCATCGGCTGCCGCAGGCAGCGGGCTGGGATTGGCGGCGGATTTCAGGGTGTGGCGGGAGCGCGGTTGAGACGGCCGGCGACGCGGGTCACCCCGTCCAGCAGTCCGCGCCGCGCCTGGCAGCCGGTGGTGATGTCGATGGTGATGCCGTTGACCTTTCGATCCGCCGCTGCATCGGGGACGTCTCTGACCAACAGCCCCGACTGCCCGCGATAGACGCGGTAGCGCCGGCCCTCGCTCATCGCGGCGTAGACCGAACTGCCGTACAGGGTGTCCACCGGTGAGAATGCGCCGCTGTAGCGGGCGAGCACGGCAGGCAGGTCGACCCGCTCGGCAGCATGCAGCGCGTAGGCCTGATGCTGGCCGGTATTCTCCGCGTCGACCGCCGCATAGCGTCCGCCGAGTCGCTCGATCCGGTACATGGCATCGAAACCGAGCAGGTTGGCCCAGGGCCGCCATTTCAGGAACTGGGCATCGAGCCGCCACTGGTCGCCATACAGCAGGAACTGCTGCGCGTCGCAGAAATCACCCCAGGCGATGCTGGCCTCGAACTGCTGCGGCCCGATCTGCCTGAAACTCAGCTCGGCGATCGGCGCCTCGGCGGTCAGCCGGTGATAGGTATAAAGATTCGAGGCCAGCAGCAAGGCCAGCGCCAGGACGCCGAGCAACAGGCCCGTAAACGGGAGCAGCAGAATTCGCTTCATGACAGGGCCGATTATAACCGGCCCGGGCCCGGGACATGTTAACCGGTTAACATCCCGCGCCTGCCGGGGCGGAAAAACTACGCATCCGCAAAGAAAAAAGGCGGCAACCGCCGCCTTTTTCCGACCACCTGCCGGCGTCTAGTTGACGCGCGGATCCAGCTCGCCCGCAGCGTAACGCTTGTACATGTCTTCCAGGTTGATCACCTTGATACGTGACGCATTGCCGGCAGTGCCGAATGCCTCGTAACGGGCGCGGCAGATCTCCTTCATGGCCTTGGTCGCGGCCTTCAGGTATTTGCGCGGATCGAAGTCTGCCGGATGCTCGTTGAGGTAGCGGCGGATGGCGCCGGTTGAGGCCATGCGCAGATCGGTGTCGATGTTGACCTTGCGCACGCCGTGCTTGATGCCTTCCTGGATTTCCTCGACCGGCACGCCGTAGGTCTCGCCCATGGCACCGCCGTTCTCGTTGATGATCTTCAGCCAGTCCTGCGGCACCGACGAGGAACCGTGCATCACCAGGTGCGTGTCCGGGATACGGGCATGGATCTCCTTGATGCGGTCGATGGCAAGGATGTCGCCGGTCGGCGGGCGGGTGAACTTGTAGGCGCCGTGGCTGGTGCCGATGGCGATGGCCAGCGCGTCCACCTTGGTATCCTCGACGAAGCGCGCGGCCTCTTCGGGGTCGGTCAGCAGCTGCGAGTGGTCCAGCACGCCCTCGGCGCCGGAACCGTCTTCCTCGCCCATCATGCCGGTCTCCAGGGAACCCAGGCAGCCCAGCTCGCCTTCCACGGAAACACCGCAGGCATGCGCCATGGCGACGGTACGCGCGGTAACCTCCGCATTGTACTCATAGCTCATCGGCGTCTTCATGTCCTCGCCCAGCGAGCCGTCCATCATCACCGAGCTGAAACCGAGCTGGATCGAGCGCTGGCATACGGCCGGCGACGCGCCGTGGTCCTGGTGCACGCAAACGGGGATATGCGGCCACTGTTCGACGGCGGCCTGAATCAGGTGGCGCAGGAACGGTGCGCCCGCGTAGGAACGCGCGCCGGCAGAGGCCTGGCAGATCACCGGGCTGTCGGTTTCGTCGGCAGCCTCCATGATGGCATGCATCTGCTCCATGTTGTTTACATTGAAAGCCGGACAGCCGTAGCCGTGTTCGGCAGCGTGGTCCAGCAACTGGCGTAACGAAATAATGGCCATTGTCTTCTCCTCAAACCCACCTGGTTATCTGTCTAGTTGAAAAACATCTGCTGACTGCTTCAGTCAGTCACCGTCATGCCGGAGACGATCAGTGCCGCCGGCGCAAGCTACTGCTCCATGATCTCGTGTTCACCGACCTTGATGATTTTCATCGCATTGGTACCGCCGTGCACACCCATCAGGTCGCCTTTGGTGATGATGACCATGTCGCCATCGCGAACCGCGCCGCGGCGCACCAGTTCGTCGATGGCCTCCTTGTTGACCGTGGCATGATCGGGGGTGGTGACGTCAAAGCTGACCGGGTAGACACCGCGGTACAGCGTCACCTTGCGCCGCGTCTCCACGTGCCGGGTCATGGCGAAGATCGGGATACCGGAGCTGATACGCGACATCCACAACGGCGTGGCACCGGACTCGGTCAGTGCCGCGATCGCCTTCACTCCCAGGCTGTTGGCAGTATACATCGTGGCCTTGGCGATCGCCTCGTCGGCGCGCTTGAAGCGCATGTTCATGCGTCGTTCCGCCGCCGTGGTGATGCGCTGGCGCTCGGCACCGGCGCAGATGCGGTCCATGGCCTCGATCACCTTGGCCGGATATCGGCCGGCGGCCGTCTCGGCCGAGAGCATCACGGCATCGGTACCGTCGATCACCGCATTGGCGACATCGAACACCTCGGCGCGAGTCGGCATCGGGCTTTCCACCATGGACTGCATCATCTGCGTGGCCGTGATAACGACCCGGTCCATGGAACGCGCAACGGAAATGATTCGCTTCTGCACCGCCGGCAGCTCGGCATCACCGATCTCGACCCCGAGATCGCCGCGCGCGATCATCACGACGTCGGCGGCCTTCACGATCTCCTCGAGTGCGTCCAGCGCCTCGGCGCGTTCGATCTTGGCCACGATCCCGCCATGGCCCCCGGCCGCACGCAGTAACTCGCGCGCCTCGTGGATATCGTCGGCGGTGCGGGGAAACGAAACCGCCACGTAATCCGCACCCATCTCCGCGGCGAACCTGATGTCGGCCCGGTCCTTGTCGGTCAGCGACCTGGCGGACAGGCCGCCGCCGAGACGATTGATGCCCTTGCTGTTGCTGAGATAACCGCCGACCACGACGCGGCAGCGCACCTCGGCCTCGACCACATCCTCGACCCACAGCTCGATCATGCCATCGTCCAGCAGCAGGGTATCACCCCGCGCCACGTCCCCCGGCAGACCCTTGTAGGTGACGCCCACACGCTCAGCGCTGCCCGCATCCGCCGGCAGCGCCGCATCGAGGATGAAGCGGTCGTCCTTCTCCAGCAGGATCCGGCCCTCGCTGAACCGCTCGATACGGATCTTCGGGCCCTGCAGGTCGGCAAGCACGCCCACCTGATGGCCATAGGCACGCGCGCGGTTGCGCACCGTTTCCGCGCGGCGCTGGTGTTCCTCGTGGGAACCATGCGAGAAGTTCACCCTGACCACGTCCATGCCCGCACGGATCATGTCGTCGAGGACATTGTCCTTGTCCGTGGCCGGGCCCAGCGTGGCGACAATCTTGGTACGTCTTGGCATATATGCGAGTCCGGAACCTTCTGGCCTGGCAGGTGGCTGCTATTTCTGACTCGCCCGCTCTTCCAGCATGGCGACCGCTGGCAGCGTCTTGCCTTCGAGGTACTCGAGGAAGGCGCCGCCGGCCGTCGAGATATAGGACACCTTGTCATAGATGTTGTATTTCTGGATGGCGGCGATGGTGTCACCGCCACCGGCCAGGCTGAAGCCGTCGGCGTTGGCGATCGCCATGGACACCGTCTTCGTTCCCTCGCCGAACTGGTCGAATTCGAACACGCCGACCGGCCCGTTCCAGATGATGGTGCCGGCCTTGCTGATGATCTCGGCGAGTTCCTGCGCGGACTTGGGACCGATGTCGAAGATCATGTCGTCGTCCTCGACGGCATCCGCGCTCTTCAGCACTGCCGGCTCGTTCTCGTCGAACTGCTTGCCGCAGACCACGTCGACGGCAATCGGGATGTTCGCGCCGCGCGCCTTCATTTTCTCAATCAGCGCCTGTGCGGTGGGAACCAGGTCCGCCTCGCACAGCGACTTGCCCACGTTCTTGCCTACGGCCTTGAGGAAAGTATTGGCGATGCCGCCGCCGACGACCAGCTGGTCGACCTTGTCGGACAGCGCCTCGAGCACGGTCAGCTTGGTGGAAACCTTGGATCCGCCAACGATCGCCACCATGGGACGGGCCGGGTTGGCCAGCGCCTTGGCCAGGGCCTCGAGCTCTTGTGTAAGCAGCAGCCCGGCACAGGCGGTCGGCGCAAATTTGCCGGCGCCATGGGTCGAGGCCTGGGCGCGGTGCGCGGTGCCGAAGGCGTCCATCACGAATACGTCACACAGGGCGGCATATTGCTTCGCCAGTGTCTCGTCGTCTTTCTTCTCGCCGGCGTTGAAGCGCACGTTCTCGAACAGCACGACCTCGCCGTTGGCGACCTGCGGAGCGGTATCGAGGTAGTTCTTGACCAGGCGCACCGGCTTGCCGAGCTTGGCCGACATGTCGTCGGCGATCGGCTGCATCGAGTTCTCCTCGTCGACCTGGCCTTCCACCGGACGGCCGCGATGGGACATCACCATGACCTTGGCGCCTGCCTTCATGCAGTGCTCGATAGTCGGCATGGAGGCCGTGATACGCGCATCGGAAGTCACCTTGCCGTCTTTCACCGGCACGTTCAGATCGGCGCGGATCAGCACGCGCTTGCCTGCCAGAGCGAGGTCGGTCAGCTTGATGAAGGACATGATTGATCTCCTGGTTAACTGTTCTGAAAGATCTCAGGTCAAGGCGGGCCTTGCCTGAAACCGCTCGGTAAGACCGCCAGCCGCCGGCCGTTGCGGCCGGCGGCTGAGGGCTGTCGACTACCCGGCGACGTGCTTCACCATGCGCAGCATGTTGCAGGTGTAGCCGTACTCGTTGTCGTACCAGGCCACGATCTTGACGAAGGTCGGATCCAGCTGGATACCGGCCTCGGCGTCGAAGATGGACGGGGTGCCGCGACCGCGGAAGTCAGTGGAGACCACCTTCTCGTCGGTGTAGGCGAGCACGCCGGCCAGGTCGCCGGACTGCGCGGCGGCCTTCATCGCCGCGCAGATGTCCTCGTACTTGGCGGGCTTGTTCAGTTCGACGGTCAGGTCGACCACGGACACGTCGGAGGTCGGCACGCGGAAGGCCATACCGGTCAGCTTGCCGTTCAGCTCGGGCAGCACCTTGCCCACGGCCTTGGCGGCACCGGTGGAGGACGGGATGATGTTCTCGAGGATACCGCGGCCGCCGCGCCAGTCCTTCATGGAGGGACCGTCGACGGTCTTCTGGGTTGCGGTGGCGGCGTGCACGGTGGTCATCAGGCCGCGCTTGATGCCCCAGTTGTCATGCAGCACCTTGGAAACCGGCGCCAGGCAGTTGGTGGTGCAGGAGGCGGCGGAAACGATGGCCTGTCCGGCGTAGGTCTTGTGATTCACACCGTAGACGAACATCGGCGTGGCGTCCTTGGACGGCGCGCTCTGCACGACCTTCTTGGCACCCGCGGCGATGTGCTTCTGGCAGGTTTCCTCGGTCAGGAAGAAGCCGGTGCACTCGATGACCAGGTCGGCGCCGATCTCGTTCCACTTCAGGTTTGCCGGATCGCGTTCGGCGGTCAGGCGGATCTTCTTGCCCTTGACGATCATGGTATTACCGTCGACGGAGATGTCGCCCGGGAAGTTACCGTGCACGGAGTCGTACTTCAGCATATAGGCCAGGTACTCGGGGTCGAGCAGATCGTTGATGCCGACCACTTCGATTTCCGGAAAGTCCTTCGAGATAGCGCGGAAGGCCATACGGCCGATGCGGCCGAAGCCATTGATACCGACTTTAATCGTCATAATCGTTCTCCTGCGTGTTATTTAAAATTAAGTTCGCCCCAGCGCGGGGCGACGAAAACGTATCCCTCAGAGGACGCTCTTGACGGCATTCACGACATTCTCAACCGTGAAGCCGAACTCCTTGAACAGCACCTTGTCAGGCGCGGATTCGCCGAAGCGGTCGATGCCGACCACCTTGCCGTTCAACCCGACGTACTTGTACCAACCCTGGGTCACGGCGGCCTCGACGGCCACGCGCGCGGTCACCGCGGACGGCAGCACCGATTCGCGGTAGGCGGCGTCCTGCGCGTCGAAGGCGGAGGTCGACGGCATGGACACGACACGGATCTTCCGGTCGGCGAGCTGTTCGGCAGCACCCATGGCCAGCGCCACCTCGGAGCCGGTCGCGATGATGATCGCCTCCGGCGTGCCGGCGCAGTCCTTGAGGATGTAGCCGCCACGGCTGATGGCATCGATCTGATCCTGGGTGCGCTGCTGGAACGGCAGCGCCTGGCGCGAGAAGATCAGACAGCTCGGACCCGTCTTGCGCTCGACGGCCAGTTTCCACGCCACCGCGCTCTCGACCGTGTCGCAGGGACGCCAGAGCGACATGTTGGGAATCATGCGCAGGGTCGGAATCTGCTCGACAGCCTGATGGGTCGGGCCGTCCTCGCCGAGACCGATGGAATCGTGCGAGTAGACGAAGATGCTCGGCACCTTCATGAGCGCTGCCATGCGCAGGGCGTTGCGCGCGTATTCCGAGAACATCAGGAAGGTCGCGCCGAACGGGATGAATCCGCCGTGCAGGGCGATGCCGTTCATGATGGCGGACATGCCGAACTCGCGCACGCCGTAGTTGACGTAATTGGCATCGGGCTTGGCGGCGCGCATCGGCTTGTAACCCGACCACTCGGTCAGGTTGGAACACCCCAGGTCGGCGGAACCGCCGAAGATTTCCGGCAGCAGCGGCGCATAGCCCTCGATGGAATTCAGCGAGGCCTTGCGGGTGGCCACGGTCTCGGCCTTGGCGTTCACTGCGGCAACGAACTCGGCGGATTTCCTGTCCCAGTCCGCCGGCAGCTCGCCGGCCATGCGGCGCGCGTACTCGGCGGCCAGCTCCGGATGCGCGGTCTTGTAGGCGGCGAAGCGTGCATTCCAGTCGGATTCGGCCTGCGCACCTTTGCCTTTCGCATCCCAGGCGGCGTAGACATCCGCGGGCACGACGAACGGCGCGTGATCCCAGCCCAGTTCCTTGCGCGTCAGCGCGATCTCGTCCTCACCCAGCGGTGCACCGTGGCAGTCGTGACTGCCGGCCTTGTTCGGTGAACCGTAGCCGATGATGGTCTTGCAGCAGATCAGCGACGGCTTGCCGGCCTCGGCGCGCGCGGCGTCGATGGCCTTCTGGATCGAAGCCGGATCGTGGCCGTCGACACCCCGAACCACGTGCCAGCCGTAGGACTCGAAGCGCTTCGGCGTATCGTCGGTGAACCAGCCCTCGACGTGACCGTCGATGGAGATGCCGTTGTCGTCCCAGAAGGCGATCAACTTGCCCAGTCCCAGCGTGCCGGCCAGCGAGCAGGCCTCGTGCGAGATGCCTTCCATCATGCAGCCGTCGCCCAGGAACACCCAGGTGTTGTGATTCACGATCTCGTGGCCGTCGCGGTTGAATTCAGCTGCCAGCGCGCGCTCGGCGATGGCCATGCCGACGGCATTGGTGATGCCCTGCCCCAGCGGTCCCGTGGTCGTTTCCACGCCCGGCGCATAGCCGTATTCCGGATGTCCCGGGGTCTTGGAGTGCAGCTGACGGAAATTCTTCAGGTCATCGATGGACATGTCATAACCGGTCAGATGCAGCAGGGAATAGATCAGCATCGACCCATGGCCGTTCGAGAGCACGAAACGGTCGCGGTCGGACCACTTCGGGTTGGACGGGTTGTGCTTCAGGTTGTCGTTCCAGAGCACCTCGGCGATATCCGCCATGCCCATGGGCGCGCCAGGATGACCGGACTTGGCTTTTTGCACGGCATCCATGCTGAGGGCGCGGATGGCGTTGGCAAGGTCTTTACGCTGAGCCATTGTTTTCTCCTGTTCTGAATTGAAATCCTGTCGACGTTGTCGCCGTGTCACTGCCGGTCTCTGTCCGGCGCTGCGCGCCGCGGGCGCGCGTCGGGTTCAGCGACAAAAAAAGCCTCCAGTGCCGGTTCAGTTGCACTGAGGCAATGATTCGTGTCGTTTTCGCAGGCCTTGTCGGATCGAGCTTCCCGCCGGCCGTCGGGCACCTGCCTGTAGGCAAGGCGCGTTATTTTCCCCTAGTTTCTCCGCAACGGCAATAGCAGCACCCGCTGACCGGCGCCGCATAGGACGATTGTTTATCGCTGTATAACAATAACTTATTTGATCCAGATCAACTCCCGGCGGCCTCGTCCTCGCGCCACTTGATCGAGCAGCCCACGCTCGGGACCTGATCCTCTGGACCCTGCCCGGTCTCGGCCACGCGGCGCATGGCCTCGAACAGGTCGCGCCGCACCCCGGGCGGTGCCGGCTGCTTCCCGCTGGCATCGAGCCGCCCCCGGTACTGCAATTTCAACTCGCTGTTATAACCGAAGAAATCCGGAGTACACACGGCACCGTAGGCGCGCGCTACCTGCTGGGTCTCGTCCATCAGATAGGGAAACGGAAAGGCATATTCCGCGGCGACAGCACGCATGTTCTCGAAACTGTCCTCTGGGTACTGCCGCGGGTCATTGGACATGATGGCGACGCTGTGGACGCCCAGGGTACGCAGCTCGCGCGTATCACGCACCAGCCGCTCGCGGACGGCCTGGACAAACGGGCAGTGATTGCAGATAAACATGACCAGCAGCCCACGCGGGCCACGGCATTCAGCCAGCGTCCAGATCTTCCCGTCCGTTCCAGGCAGCGCAAAATCGACGGCTGGCAGACCGAATTCGCAAACCGGTGTTTCCGTACGTGCCAAGGCCCTGTCCTCCTGCTGCCGATTGGCCGTACTCTATGCAACCGGGCGACTGATGAAAATATCACCAACGTAAGGTAAACTTGCCCGTTCCCCGCCCCAGGTAAACATCAAATTATGACTAATTTTCATATATTTACGTCAGAATCTGTGTCCGAGGGACATCCGGACAAGGTTGCCGACCAGATTTCCGATGCCGTTCTGGACGGAATTCTCGAACAGGACCCGCGCGCGCGCGTCGCCGTTGAGACCCTGGTGAAGACCGGTATGGTCCTGATTGCAGGGGAAGTCACCACCTCGGCGTGGGTGGACCTGGAGTCGGTGGTGCGCAACACCGTGCGCAATATCGGCTACAACAGCTCGGATATCGGTTTTGACTGGGAATCCTGCGCGGTGCTGAATGCGATCGGCAAGCAGTCACCCGACATCGCCATGGGCGTGGACGAGACCGACGACCACGAACAGGGTGCCGGCGACCAGGGCCTGATGTTCGGTTACGCCACCAACGAAACGGACGTGCTCATGCCGGCGCCGATCACCTACGCGCACCGCCTGGTGGAGCGCCAGGCCGAAGTGCGCAAGAACGGCACGCTGCCGTGGCTGCGTCCGGACGCCAAGAGCCAGCTGACCTTTCGCTATGAAAACGACCGCCCGGTCGGGGTCGAGGCCGTGGTGCTGTCGACCCAGCACGATCCGGAGATCAGCCTGAAGGCCATCCGCGAGGCGGTCATGGACGAGATCATCAAGCCGGTGATCCCGGCGCAGTGGCTCGACCGCTGCCGGCAGGAGCACATCCATATAAACCCGACCGGCCGTTTCGTCATCGGCGGGCCGATGGGCGACTGCGGCCTGACCGGGCGCAAGATCATCGTCGATACCTATGGCGGCATGGCCCGGCATGGTGGCGGTGCCTTTTCCGGCAAGGACCCGAGCAAGGTGGACCGTTCAGCTGCCTATGCCGCACGCTATGTCGCCAAGAACGTCGTCGCCGCCGGTTTGGCCGAGCGCTGCGAGATCCAGGTATCCTATGCCATCGGTGTCGCCGAACCGACATCCATCAGCGTCAATACCTTCGGCACCGGCAAGGTGGGCGAGGATCGCCTGGTGACTCTGATCCGCGAGCACTTCGACTTGCGCCCCCGCGGGATGGTGAAGATGCTGGACCTGCTCCGCCCCGGCTACCGGCACACCGCCGCCTATGGCCACTTCGGCCGTACGGGCGATCGTTTTACCTGGGAAAACACCGACCTGGCCGACACCCTGCGTGACGCGGCCGGTCGTTAACGCACAGACCTCGAGAGGCACCGAAATGAGCACACAGCCCGCCAGAAAGGACGCACCCGATTTCAAGGTGGCCGATATCGGCCTTGCCGGCTGGGGCCGCAAGGAGATCGCCATTGCGGAAACCGAGATGCCCGGCCTGATGGCACTGCGCGAGAAATACGGCACCGAGAAACCGCTCAAGGGCGCACGTATCGCCGGCAGCCTGCACATGACCATCCAGACCGCCGTGCTGATCGAGACCCTGATCAAGCTGGGCGCCGATGTGCGCTGGGCATCGTGCAATATCTTCTCCACCCAGGATCACGCCGCAGCCGCCATCGCCGAGCGCGGCATACCGGTCTACGCCTTCAAGGGCGAATCGCTCGACGACTACTGGGCGTTCACGCACCGGATTATGGAATGGACCGACGGCGGGACACCGAACATGATCCTTGACGACGGCGGCGACGCCACGCTGCTGGTCATGCTGGGCAGGAAGGCGGAGCAGGACCCGGCCATCCTCGACAAGCCGAGCAGCGAGGAAGAGGTGTCACTGTTCAAGAGCATCAAGTCGCGGCTGGCCAGCCAGCCCGGCTGGTACTCGCGCATCCACGACAACATCCGCGGCGTGACCGAGGAGACCACCACCGGCGTGCATCGCCTCTACCAGATGCAGGACCGTGGCGAGCTGCCCTTCCCCGCCATCAACGTGAACGACTCGGTCACCAAGAGCAAATTCGACAACCTGTACGGCTGCCGCGAATCCCTGGTCGACGGCATCAAGCGCGCAACCGACGTGATGATCGCCGGCAAGATCGCCGTCGTAATCGGATACGGCGACGTGGGCAAGGGTTGCGCACAGTCATTGAAGGGACTCGGCTGCACCGTATGGATCACCGAAATCGACCCGATCTGCGCCCTGCAGGCGGCGATGGAAGGCTATCGCGTGGTCACCATGGAGGAAGCCGCCGACAAGGCCAACATCTTCGTCACGGCAACCGGCAACTATCATGTGATCAACCACGACCACATGCTGAAGATGCGTGATCAGGCTATCGTCTGCAACATCGGACATTTCGACAACGAGATCGACGTCGCCAGCATGAAGAAGTACCCCTGGGACAACATCAAGCCGCAAGTCGACCACATCAGCCTGCCGAGCGGGAATCGCATCATCCTGCTGGCGGAAGGCCGGCTGGTCAATCTCGGCTGTGCCACCGGTCATCCGAGCTTCGTCATGTCGAACAGCTTCACCAACCAGGTGCTCGCACAGATGGAATTGTGGAACCGGGGCGACAGTTACGAAAACCGGGTCTACACGCTGCCCAAGAAACTGGACGAGGAAGTGGCCCGCCTGCACCTGTCGAAGATCGGCGCCAACCTGACCCGGCTTACCCAGCAGCAGGCCGACTACATCGGCGTGCCGATGGATGGGCCCTACAAACCGGAATACTATCGTTACTGACCGTTCCCCGCCGCCGTTCCCGCCGCCGCGGGAACGGCATGCGCGGGAGTTCACGCCGCGGTCCGGCAGTGCAGTGAGCAGTCCATTCACGCCATGGATACCGACAACGCCACGATCAGCTTCGAATTCTTTCCGCCCAAGACCGCGGAGGGGATAGCGAAACTCGAAACCGCCTGCCTGCGGCTCGCCGCGCTTCGCCCGGGCTTTTTCTCGGTCACCTTCGGCGCCGCCGGATCAACCCGCGATCGCACGTACGACACCGTTATCGGCATCCAGGCGAAGTCCGGCGTCGAAACGGCGCCGCATCTGTCCTGCGTCTGTTCGACGCGCGATAATATAAGTGAGATGCTGCAGGGTTACATGGACCGCGGGATCCGGCACATCGTCGCCCTGCGTGGCGACATGCCCTCCGGGATGGTCGAGGCTGGGGAATTCCGCTATGCCAATGAACTGGTCGCGTTTATCCGCACCACTACCGGCGATCACTTCCATATCGAGGTTGCCGCCTATCCGGAGTATCACCCGCAGGCAACCAGCCCCGACCGGGATCTGGCCAACTTCAAGCGCAAGGTGGACGCCGGCGCAGACAGCGCCATCACGCAGTACTTCTACAATGCGGACGCCTATCTGAATTTCGTGGAACGCTGCCGCAATAACGGCATTCAGATCCCGATCGTACCGGGTATCATGCCGATCACGAACTACTTCCAGCTGATCCGCTTTTCCGATGTGTGCGGTGCGGAAATACCGCGCTGGATCCGCAAGCGCCTGGAATGCTACGGCGAGGACCTCGGCTCGATCCGTGCTTTCGGGGAGGAAGTCGTGACCGGACTGTGCGAACGGCTGCTGGCCCACGGTGCCCCGGGGCTGCACTTCTATACCCTCAACCGCGCGGAACCGGCGCTGGCGATCTGCAACAACCTGGGCATCGGCAAGCGCTAGCGCAGCTGCTACCCGCGCGCCTTGCCGGAGTGGCTCTGACAGGAGTGCGCGACGGGAACCGTTCTGCCGCGCTCCCGTCGGTTCAGTTACCTGCGCTTATTCCGGCGCCTTCGGAGCCGGCTTGGAATCGCCGCTCGAGGGATTGACCACGATCGTGCTGGGATGCCCGCCGTAGGGACCCCAACCGCCATATGGTCCGCCCCAGCCGTAGGGGCCGCCACCATAGCCATACGGTCCGCCCCAGCCATAAGGTCCATAACCATAGCCGCCATAGCGCCCGTAATAACGATCATGATCGTCATCGTCGAACCATTTACCCGGGTTCATCATATTGCCGAAATTGAAGGCGTGCGCGGCATTCATTCCCAGGGCAAGGGCCGCAGCGGCGGATAGCATAATTGTTTTGCGCTTCACTGTACCTTTACCTCCATTATCCTTTAAAATCATATAATTAAAATAAACCCGCGGCGAGCGCCGCCGGGCTGGATCACTCAGGCCTGCATCAATAAGAGCATATGTAATTTATGCTTTACCTGACCTATATCAAACCAGCCTTACGGATAATTGGTCATAACATGAAATACGTATACCGCCTTACCCGTCGATTTACAATTATTTACTGTATATATTAACAATTAGGTTCAAATATAACGCCGCCGCCGGCCCAACAGTCTGGCGGAGCGATCGCCGCCGTCCCGCCACGGGATACGGCATCAACCACATAACAGGGGGAACAATGAAAAGGTTGCTTGCGCTGCTGTTGTTAGGCCTGCCGGCACTCGGGTCGGCCGAGGATTACCAGTCCACCTTGCTGGTCCAGACGGGTACGCTGCGTGAGAGCGATCTGATCGTGCGCACCGTCACGGACCTGGAAAGCAACAAGATCTGCCTGGCTTTTTATATCAGGACGATGGGCACCAGCCCGGTCATGAGTTGCTACGATACCCAGGGCGGCTTCCGCTCCCAGGTCAGCCAGACCGGCCACTTCAAGAACGGCAAGCTGGTCGTGCGCAAGATCAAGGACAAGCTCAACAACGTCTCCTGCCTAGTCGCCTACGTCAGCGCCGAGGGTACCTCGCCGGCCATCAACTGCTACCGCAGCAGCCCGAAGGCGAAGGACGAGATCCAGCGCACCGGCCGGCTGCGCGAGGGTGACCTGGAAATCGAGCGCATACTCGACGCCGACAGCACGAAGACCTGCTTGATCGCCTATGTCAGCGTCGGCAGCGCCAATCCGACGCTGACATGCTATGACAGCATCAGCAACGGCAAGGGCGCGATGTCGCAATCAGCTTACCTGCGCGAAGGCGACCTGGTCGTCAGGAAGATCCTGGACGAGGCCAACCGCAAGGAATGTCTGGTGTCCTACGTCAGTACTGAGGGTACTTCGCCGTATATTCACTGCTTCGACCGGCCGCTCGGACTTGATGCACCGGCAGCCGCGGCAGCCCCGGTCGCCAGTCCGCCGCCACCAGCCCGGCCAGCCGGACTCACCCCGCAGCCCTGAGTCATAGACCGCGGCACCGCCCGGGTCCGGGCGGTGCCGCAGGCCGCAACAACCGTACACCGGTGCATACACGCGGCCTGCCGGTGGCAGCCTGCGAGCGGGATATGATCACGCCCGCCGGCACATACCGAATGCACAGTGCCACAATGGCCAATCCCCGCGCTTTTCAGTATCTTCACGGGATGTCGAATGCCGACCTGTCCCGCCGCGACCTTGCCGTACTGTGGCATCCCTGCACGCAGATGAAGGATCACGAATGGCTACCGCTGATCCCGATACGATCCGGACAGGGCGCCTGGCTCGAGGACTTCGACGGCAGGCGCTATCTCGACGCAATCAGTTCCTGGTGGGTCAACCTGTTCGGCCACAGCAACCCCCATATCAACGCCGCGCTCAACACCCAGCTGGAAACACTGGAGCATGTACTGCTGGCAGGCTTCACGCACGAAGCCGTCGTTGAGCTGTCGGAAAAACTAGTAGCGATCGCACCGCCGGGGCTGACGCGCTGCTTTTATGCCGACAACGGTTCCTCGGCCATCGAGGTCGCGCTCAAGATGAGCTTTCACGCGTGGCGCAACCAGGGGCATAGGGGAAAAACCAAGTTCGTCACGCTCAGCAACAGCTATCATGGCGAAACACTGGGCGCACTCGCGGTCGGCAACGTTGAACTGTACAAACATACCTACGCACCGCTGCTGATGGAGACCATCAGCGTAACATCGCCCGATTGCTATCACCGGGCACCGGGAGAAAACTGGCGCGACTACACAATACGTCGATTTGCCGACATGGAAGCGGTACTCGAGCGTCATGCACACGAGGTCTGTGCCGTAATCATCGAGCCGCTGGTACAGTGCGCCGGCAACATGCGCATGCACGACCCGGTCTACCTGGAACTGCTGCGCAGTGCCTGCGATCGCTACGGCGTACACCTCATCGCAGACGAAATCGCCGTGGGCTTCGGCCGTACCGGCACCATGTTCGCCTGTGAACAGGCCGCGATAACACCGGACTTTCTCTGCCTTTCCAAAGGTCTGACGGGCGGATACCTGCCGCTGTCAGTGGTCCTGACGGGCAGCAGCATCTACGAATGCTTCTACGACGACTACAGCAGCTTGTCCGCGTTTCTCCATTCCCACAGCTACACCGGCAACCCACTCGGCTGCCGGGCGGCGCTCGCGACACTCGAGCTGTTTGAATCCGGCAATGCCATCGAACACAACCGACTGCTGGCTGCGGCCATGCGCACGGCCGCGGCCCCGCTCGAGGATCACCCCAATGTCGGCGAAGTGCGGCAAACCGGTATGATCCTCGCCATCGAGATGGTCCGCGACAAAGCCAGCCGGGAACCCTATCCATGGCAGGAACGGCGCGGTCTGCGCGTATACCAGCACGCCCTGCAGCAAGGTGTCCTGCTGAGGCCGCTCGGCAATGTCGTCTACTTCATGCCACCTTATGTGATCACACCGGAGGAAATCGGTCTCATGGCCGAGGTGGCAGGCGCCGGTATCGAAGTGGCCACCCGGTCCTGAGCCATGGGTGATACGCGTCTGCTCGTGCAGCAGCAATTCTCGGACGGAGACAGGATCACCGTCGAGGGGCAACAGGCGCATCACCTGCTGCATGTACTGCGCCTGCGCACGGGTGCCGCGCTCAGGGTGTTCGACGGCTGCGGGCATGAACACCACGCCCGACTCACCGACAGCGGGCGCGCCCGGGTCACGCTGGACATCGGCAAGGCCATTCCTGGCGCGCGCGAGTCGGCCCTGCGCCTAGACCTCGCGCAGGGTATCGCGCGGCATGACCGCATGGACCTGATACTGCAGAAAGCGGTTGAACTTGGGGTAAGCAACATACAGCCGCTCTGGCTGCAACGCAGCCAGTCACGTCTCAGTGGCGAGCGGCTGGAGAAACGGATACTGCACTGGCAAGGAATCATCAACAGCGCATGTGAACAATGCGGGCGCAATATACTGCCGCAACTGCACCCACCGCTCGATCTCGCCCAGTGGCTGCACAGTTCGCCGCAAGCGGCCATGAAGCTTCTGTTACAGCCGGATAGCGCGTCAACACTCACCCAGCTCAGCAGACCGGACGGCGCGATAGTCCTGCTTGCGGGTCCCGAGGGTGGACTGGACGGCGACGAACAGGCGCTCGCGTCTGCTGCCGGCTTTACCGGCATCCGTCTCGGTCCGCGCATACTGCGTACCGAGACAGCGGCGCTGGCCGCGATCGCAGGGTTACAGACGCTGTGGGGTGACTTCCGCTGATCAGGCCGCCCTGGAGAGCTGCTCCTCGAGCAGCGTCTGCAGGTAATCGAGATCCGGTATCACGGCCTCTTCGTTGCCGATCCGGACCAGGCATTTCAGCCCGGCATCTTCCAGCGGGTGGAATTCGCTGGCAGTGTCATTCGCGAACTGGATCAGACCCGGCAAGCCGGCCGTTATGAGCGCATAATTGCGCACTGCGCTCCCCGGGTGCACCGAGTTGAGAATCATCAGCCTGGAGAAGACAGGATTGGACGGCGCCCCGATACCGACCAGGGCTTCCAGCGACATCACGGGGATATCCTGGTCCCGCCAGCGCACTGTACCCAGGTACCAGTCGGGAGTATCGGCAGTGGACCTTGGCGTCCGATAGCTGCCGATCTCGGCAACCGCCACGTTCGGCAGCAGCAGGTTCAGCTTCCGCAACGGGACCCAGAGGCTGCGTATCTTTTCCTGTGTACCTTCCATCGCTATTTCCTCCGGTGGTCCCGTCACCCGCCGACCGCGAGTGTGTTGACACCGATGATCTTGTTGATCGAAGCCAGCAGCTCGGACTCCTGATACGGCTTGCCGAGGTACTCGTTGACGCCTATCTCGAAGGCGCGTTCGCGATGCTTGTCGCCGGTGCGCGAAGTGATCATGATGATCGGCACATGCTTGAGTCGCTCGTCGTTACGCATGTGCGTCGCCAGCTCGAACCCGTCCATACGCGGCATCTCGATATCGAGCAACATCATGTCGGGGACGATCTCCTGCAGCTGCCCCATCGCGTCGACACCGTCCTTCGCCGTGAGGACCCGATAGCCACTGCGCTCCAGCAGGCGGCTGGTGACCTTGCGTACGGTGATAGAATCGTCGACTACCATGATTACCAGGCGGCTATCGTCCTGCGTACCGGCCGGACGCAACGGTTCCTGTTCGCGGACCTTCATGCGCGAGACGGCGAACATATCCAGGATCATGACCACCCGGCCGTCGCCGAGGATGGTTGCACCGGTAATGCCGTCGACCATGCTGAGCTGTGCACCCAACGGCTTTATCACCACTTCCCTGCTGCCGAGCAATGAATCTATCTGGACCCCGATACGCTTTTCACCAACCCTGACCAGCAGTACCGGTATCTGGTTGCCGGCATTTTCCAGGTCGTTGCGATTGATTCCGAGCAGCGAGCCGAGATGCATCAGCTGGTAGCTATGGCCAGCATAGCCGAACTCCTGGGTTGCATCCGCATAGCAGGACTGCAGCTGTTCGGCGCTTGCCGTAACGACGCCCTCGATACTGCTCATCGGCACGCAGAAGATCTGGTCTCCGGCCGTGATCAGCAGCGCCTGATTGATGGCGAGCGTATAGGGTAGGCGAATGGTGAACAGCGATCCCCTGCCAGTCTCGGAATCGATATGCAGTGAACCGCCGAGCTGCTTGACCTCGCTGTTTACGACATCCATGCCAACGCCGCGCCCGGATATCTGGGTCACCTCGCTCGCCGTACTGAATCCCGTTTGCAGCACAAACTGCATGACGTCGCTGTCCGGCAGGTCCACACCCCGATCCATCAGCCCGCGTTCGATGGCACGCTTCCTGATGGCATCGATATCGAGTCCCGCACCGTCATCGCTGATACGCAACACGATTTCGTTGCCTTCACGGCTCAGCTCAATCGTGATACTGCCGGCATCCCGTTTGCCGGCATGCCGGCGCTGCCCGGGACTCTCGATGCCATGGGCTACCGCATTGCGCAGCATATGCTCGAGTGGCGCCACGATGCGCTCGATAACCGCACGGTCCATCTCGCCCTCGGCGCCGCGCAGATGCAGATCGACTTTCTTGTTGAGTTGCCGCGCCGACTGCCGCACGATCCTGCGCAGGCGCGGTGCCAGCCCGGCGAACGGGATCATGCGGGTGCGGATCAGCGCTTCCTGGAGATCGGTGCTGACACGAGACTGCTGCAACAACAGCGTTTCAGAGTCACGCGTGGTCATATCCATCAGCGCCTGCAGGCTGCGCAGGTCACTGATACTTTCTATCAGGGATCGTGACAGCTGCTGCAGTTTCGAGTATCGGTCCAGCTCCAGCGGATCGAAATCCTGGTTAGTGTTCTCCGCTTCCTGCTCGTAACGGAACAGGATCTGCGCCTCGGTTTCAATTTCAAGCTGGCGCAGCTGGTCGCGCAGGCGGCTGATCGTCTGGTCGAGTTCGGTGAGGTTGAAGCGGAAGTTACTGATCTGCTGTTCCATGCGGGCGCGATAGATATTGATCTCGCCCGCGTTGTTGACGAGGTTATCCAGCACTTCTGCCTGCACCCTGACCAATTCACCGCGTGCACGCCCTTCCTTGCGCCGCTCGACAGGCACGGGCTGCGCGGACATGGCCTGCGCCATGTGGCCGGTGTCTGATGTACTATCCGCTTCATCGTCATCATGCTGATCCTGCCAGGCACCATGATCATAGTCTGACCCGGCGTGCTCGGTCTGCACGTGATCGGAAAGTGTATCCTCGAATGCCCGCTCGCCTGCGCGTACAAACCCGGCCGCCGGCGGTCCCTCACGGGATGTCCCGACAGTGCTGTCATTGTCAGGCAATGTCTCCGCCTCGCCGCGCTTGAATGCCTCAAGCCTCGCCTCCAGGTCCGCGGCCGCATCGATGTGGCTGCGGGACCTGACCTTCTCCAGCATCTCCGCGAGTCGGTCGTGCGATTCCTGCAGCAGGCCGAACAGGCCATCGTTGGCCGGCACCACGTTGTCCGCAACGAGCGTTAGCAGGGATTCCAGCGCATGACTCAGATCCCCGATGGCGGTGATATCCACCATGCGGGCGCCACCCTTCAAGGTATGCAGAAGTCGCTGGAAGTCCGCCATTTGTTCGCGGTCATCCGGCGATTCTGACCAGTTGCGCAACGCGGTTTCACTGCTGTCTACGATCTCCGTAGCTTCCTCAACAAAGATCTCGTAGAGCTCCTGGTCCATGTCCGCGTAGATGTCGGCACCCGGCATCTCCACGCTCGTCGCCGCCCGGACATCTTCCTGCACTGCGACGGTTTCGTCACGCGCATCTGCCGCGGTTGCTACCAGCCCATCGCCACCTGCCTCTTCTTCTGTTGCAAGCGGCGCGGCAGCAGCGGACGATTCCTGCATGTCGTCGAAGGCAGCGCTTTCCGTGTGCCCGTCGGATTGCGCCAGATCCAGGTATTCGTCTCCGGCCGCAAGTTCTGGCGCCTGATCCTGGCTTGCCGTGCCGGCAACGGATTCGGCCGCCGGCGCTTCGGGCAACGGCAGCGCCGCCGCGGGTAGCTCCGGTATGTCGTCGAAGGCATCCGCTTCTGCCTCCCCATCGGTGTGCGCCAGAGCCTCGTACTCGATTGCGGCCGCGCGTTCCTCCGCCAGCTCCCGGCCTTCTACATCTGCATCGGCTACTGACGCCGGCGCCTCGGCCACCGGCTGTGCCGCCGCGGGCAGCTCCGGTATGTCGTCGAAGGCAACCGTTTCCACCTGCCCGTCGGTGTCGGTCAGCGCATCGAACTCGGTTGCGGCCGCAAGCTCCAGCGCCAGATCCTCGCCTTCCATGCCGGCAACAGAATCTGCCGCCGGCACTTCGATCGGGAGCCCGGCGATCCGCTCGACCAGTCCGGCGACCACTTCCGCGTCATAGCCCCGATCCGGCAGGCGCAGCAATTGTTCCTGCATTTCCCTGACGCAGTCTTCCAGCACGCAGACGGCTTGCGGTCCAGCCGGACGGTTTTCCTCGTAGAGCGTACCGAAATATTCGTACAGCGCCGCAGCCACCCGCCCTATTCCGGGCACGCTGGCTGACTCACTGATACCGGACAGTGTATGCAAGGCACGATACTGCGCCTCGGCGATCATCCCGCTCGCAGCCGTCTCCGGAATACCCGCAGTCAGCGCATCAAGATGTTCGCGACATTCATTGGTGTAGAGGTCCAGTAGAACGGCATCATCATCTGCTTCGGTATCAGTGGCGGACACGTCTGCCGCCAGGCTCTCGACTACCGGCACGTCGCCTGCCGGTTCCCACGCCGCATGCACGGCAGGCATTGCCGACAGCTCGTCCGCTTTGCGCATCAGTGCATCTATATCAGCATCCGGCGCGATACCGTCCTGTATCTGGCGCAGCAATCCGGCAACGGCCCCCGGCACCTGGGATAACAGCGTATACAGCGATCCGCCCGGACTGACCGTGCCTTCTATCACCTTGTTCAGCATGGTTTCCATCGAACATGCGAATTCACCCGCACGCATGGCACCCGCCATACGCCCGCTACCCTTCAGGGTATGCAGGCTGCGCCTGATATCGGCAAGCAACTCGTCGTCTTCCGGATTCTGGATCCATTCCGGTATCTTCAGCGAGAGCGTGGTGAGTTCCTCGGCGGCCTCTTCCAGGAAGATTTCGACGATCTCCTCGTCTGCGCCCTGCTTCAGCACCGGCAGGGCCGAATCAGCCGCTGCTTCCTCAAACCGTTCTGGGACAGCCGCATCCGGCCAGGCAGCTGCAGGCGCGGCTGCATCCTGCAGCTGCTCCGCCTCCTGTACAGGTGCGGGTGCCGCTGCAATATCTGCCGCGGCCGCCGGCACCGGCCCGGCTGCCTGACTGAGTGCCTTCGCCTTGCGACCCAGGGCATTGATATCGCGCAGCAATATGGTATCGGGATTGCTTACCTGCGCCACAAGGTCCTTGAGTGCCGGAGTCGCCTCTCCGACCAGCTCGAGCACGTCCGCGCTGGTGGGCACCACGCCCTCGAGCAACCTGTTCAGCAGGTTTTCGTACGCCCAGGCCAACTCGCCTGCCGCCATGGCACCGATCATGCGACCACTGCCCTTGATGGTGTGGAAGGCACGGCGGATTTCCGCGAGCATATCCCGGTCATCCGGATTCGCAATCCAGGCAGGTATGTCGACGGTGAGCCTGTCCAGGACCTCGCCGGCTTCCTCTATGAAGATCTCGACGATCTCACTGTCGGCGTCCGGTGCCACCACCTGCAGATTGCCGATGCCGGGCTGGCCATCCATTGCGGTGTGCTCCGGATCCGTCGCGACCGCCAGGGCAGCGGGCTCTGCCGGTGCAGGCTCCGATCCGCCTGCAGACGGTACTGCCGCGTGGTCCGCCGTGACCGGGCGATCATCTTCCTGCACCGTCTCGGCCGCCGACGTTACCGCGGACACATCGGCTGCCTGATCTGCCGACTGCACCTGATCGGTTACCGCGTATCCGAGCCGTTCGAGGCTTTCCATCGCGACGCCGATCGCGCGTTCTCCGTACCTGTGATTCTCGCCAAGTTCCTCGACGCAGTACTCGATGCTGCAGATCGCATCCGCCAGGTTGTCGAGTTCCGGCTCCTGCAGCTGTCGCTGCTTGGTCAGCAACTCACCTGCAATAAACTCGCGAACCCGCCCCGCCGCAGCCGCCAGGCGTTCTTCGCCGACCAGTTCGAGACCACCACAGATCTTGTTCAGTAATACAGGAACCTGCGCCAGCCGGGAGAAATCACCTGATCCTTGCAGAAATTCGTTGATGGCGTCCTTGGCCGCCCCGATATCGGTGATCACGGCATTAATCACAGCCTGCTGGCCCTGGCGCAGGACTGCCTCGCCACGGTCCTCCACCGCATCAGCGCCGGACGAGAGCGCGCCGATATCGGCAAGGGCGTCCTCGACAGCCACCAGGGTGTTGGCCAGGTCCGTGAAATCCGGGCTGTCAGCGTCCCGCCCGTCTTCTACCGCCTGGCGCAGCTGCCGTTCCTCATCCGCCAGCCGTTTGCCCAGCCTGTCCATTCCGATCATGTCAAGGGTGTTGCCGAGTGCATGCAGGCTGTCGGCGACCGTTACCAACGTACCCGCATCATCGTGTGCACCACGCACCAGACCATCGACCTGGTCCTTGATACGATCGACCGATTCGCGCGCGGTCGAAGACACTGTCAGCAGGAGTTCGTCGCCAATATCGGGCAGTTCCGCGGCTGACGGTGACTCACCCGCCTGCGCGGTGATGCCGACCGTGGAACGAATCTCGTTGACGCGCCGCGACTCCGTCGATACTGCTGCCACCTGCAACAGCAGGTTGGTCAGCAGATCCTCGCTCAGGGCATCGCCGAATACCGCTTCTCCGGAATCCATCAGTCGCTTGATCTGCCGGTCGAGCTGGCCGAACAGGCGCTTGACCACGGGGCTGGCCCCGATGGCGCCGTCACGCAGCAGTTCGGCCACGCCAGCAGCCACCCACCACATGCGGGCGGCGGCTTCCGTACGCGATTGCTGCTGCAGGTGTTCCATGACTTCGACCAGCATTTGCAATCCGTGATTCGTGGTACTGTCTCGATACCATTCCAGCAAACCGCTCTGAAAGCGCACACGTGCCGCACGCGCCAGTCCGACCACATCCTGCTCGCCCTGCTGCACGGCGCCAGGATCGAATTCCGCGGCCGGCATGCTGGCCGTCAGGTCCGGCGAGAATACCGCATCCGCTTGCAGCAACGGCTGCCCGCGACTCGTGCGCATACTGTTGATAAGCGGAAACAGCTGGCGCGGATTTTCGCGCCTGCCGGAACGCAGGTTGGAGAGGTATTCCGGCAGCTCGAGAAAGCCCTGCATCAGCTGTTCCAGCAGAGAGTCGCGATCAACGACGGAATCCAGCAACAGGTCGGCTATTGCCTCCTCCATCTCGCACGCCAGCATGTCGGCACCCTTGATGCTGACCATCTGCAGCGGTCCACGCGCTTCGTGTAGATGCGCAGCACAACCCTGCAGCAATTCCTTGCGCTGGTCCCGCTCGGCATACTCCTCGAGTTCCACACGTGCCTGCTTCAGGCTTACACCCACTTCCTGACGGATCCAGCTCAGGGCGTTGTAATCTATTGCTTCACGCATAATTGTTCCTTAGCAAGCCACGTTCAATATCCGCACACGCGCGCAGCCGACTGCGCCGGCCTGCATGCCAGCCTGTGTTCTGCTGCTGCATTGCGGATATCGCCAACAGTCCCGCTTCCGCTCCCGACCGTATTACTGCGGCAGCTTGAAGCCCGCCACCGACTTGTCGAGATCCTGGGCAAGACGCGCCAGGTTGCCGATGGAACGCGACGTCTGCTCAGCACCCGCGGTAGCCTGTGTGGTCAATTCCTGAATGCCGTTCATCGTTGTCGAGAGCTGGACCGCGGCATTTGCCTGCTGCCGCGCCTCTACCGACATTTCCTTAATCAGTCCGGCCAACTGGTCCGACACGCTCTCGATTTCCTCCAGCGCCCCGCCGGCATCCTCGGCGATCTGGGCACCATTGACCACGCCCGAGGTGCTCTTCTCCATAGAAATCACCGCCTCGTTGGTGTCGGCCTGAATCGTCTTGACGAGCGCCTCGATCTGCTTGGTGGCATTCGCAGAACGTTCTGCAAGGCGTTGCACCTCGTCCGCGACCACTGCGAAGCCGCGCCCGGCCTCACCGGCCATTGCTGCCTGAATCGACGCATTCAACGCCAGGATGTTGGTCTGCTCGGCGATATCGTTGATCAGTTCCACGATGTCGCCGATCTCCTGCGAGCTTTCGCCAAGACGCTTGATGCGTTTCGATGTCTCCTGGATATGTTCGCGGATCGTATCCATGCCGGACATCGTCCTTTTCACCGCGTCGCCGCCTTTCTTGGCGATCTCCACAGATCGCATGGCGACCTTGGACGACTCATCGGCATTGCTGGATACCGCCTCCATTGATTCCGACATTTCCCTGATGCTTTTGCTCGCAACGGTGATATCCTGCGACTGCTGCTTGCTGGCCGCGGCCAGCTTGTTGGCGATCTCCTCGGTTTCTGACACCGACGATGACAGCGCAGTGGACGTGTCATTGATGGTCTTGACCAGGCCGCGCAGCGAGTCAATGGTGACATTGATGGAATCCGCGATGGCTCCGGTGAAGTCCTCGGTCACGGTGGTATGCACAGTGAGATCCCCCGACGCCAGGTCGCCCATTTCGTCGAGCAGCTGCATGATTGCCTGCTGGTTGTGGGAATTCTCGTCCTCGATCATGTGACTGCGGGACCGCTGGGTGCGCAGCACCTCGAAGCCCATGAACAGCAGCATGCACAGCGCAACCGCGCCCAGGAAATAGGCCAGCTCGTTGCTGATCAGCCGGTTGCCCTGTACCGATTCGAGCACATCCTTGAGGTTGTAAGAACTGTTGAACAGCGCCTCACTCTGCTTGGAAAAGTCTGCCGCCGCCGTCTGGATGGCAACGAGCTCCTCGGCATTCTCGACGATGGACCCGGCGTTATCGCTGATCCTGCTGAATAGCAGCGCGATCTGTTGCAGCTTGTCCTGCAGGGTCTTGCCGCGCAGCTGGCTGATACCACCGGTTCCGCGCATGAATCCGTCCAGCACGCGGCCGAACTCCTTGGTATCCGCGGCAAACAGCAGTGCCGAAGCCTCCGTATTCTTGCCCGTCATAACCCCGTTGAGACTGTTCATGATGCGCTGCCCGAGTACGGCCTGCTGGCTCGCCAGTCGCACCTGCTCGGCATCCGCACCGCTCTTGACCAGGGTGTCAGCGATGTCCTGCGTATGCTCCATAAGCTGCGGCATGACCTCGTTCATCAGATTGGCGGCTTCTGCCATAGCCATGATGAGGAACTGACCGTCCAGCACGGCGTCGATGCTGTAGCGGAATCCGCTCCAGATGTTGTGCAGATCGGTAAGCGCAACGCTCTCGGGCGCCTCGCTGTCTCCCAGTTTGCCGCCGTAGTCTGCGATCTGATGCTCTATGATTTCCGAGAATCTCTGCTTGGACTTCGACATGTTCTCGAACGCCTGGGTATCACCCGTCGTGGCGGCAAGCGCATACTTGGCGAGACGCTCAGACAGCACCAGCTGTTCGCTGACATCTGCCAGGCGCAGCTGGTCCTGTTCCGCCTGCTTGCCAACCTGAACGAATGTCCAGACCATGGCCCATACCGCAGCGAGCAGCAGCATGGTCAGCACCTTCATTCTGGTACTAGCTCCAAACATTCTCATGTCAAACACCTTTTTCATGGTCCGTCTCCTGACCGGTTAGTCCAGATAGCAAATATGCCCGATACCGTTTTCGTCGCAGTTCCGCCGCTACACAGCGGTCTGCAGGAACTGCGGTGCCTCGGCCAGCGCGAACAGGCTGAATATCGCCCAGATCTGATCGCCCCTGCGATATCCTCTCTGTATATAAGGTCGCAGGTAGTCATCTACACCCGCATCCTCCATGCAGTATTCATCTTCGGTGAAATGCTTGAGGCCAAGCACCTCATCCACGACCAGTCCCGAATACAGACCGTCGTGATCGATAACCAGCACCCGAGTACGGCCGGTAATTTCGGTCACACGGCCGTTCAGGTAGCCGTTCATGTCTATTACAGGCAGCAGGTTGCCGCGCACATTGGCAATGCCGCGTACCCACGGCTGGGTAAGAGGTATAATCGATAACTCCGGGAGCTCCAGGATCTCGACGACCTCCCCCAGCTTCGACACCAGGTAGTTGTCGCCGAGTCGGTAGGCGATACCCGACCATACGATGGCGTTCTCGACCTGCCGCTCCATGCCTGCGGCGCTGGCACGGCACAGCTCCTCGATCTCCCTGAGCAGGGATGCCGGATCGACCGATACCTTGACTGCATCCATGGTCAGGCAACCAGCGCCTGGTTGATCAGGCTCAGCAAGGTGTTTTCCTTGACCGGCTTGGTCAGATAGTCGCGGGCGCCCTGGCGCATCCCCCACACCCGGTCGACCTGCTGGTCCTTGCGGGTCACGATGATGACCGGTATGCCCGAGGTTTCGGGATCAGAGGTAAGCTCACGGGTGGCCTGGAATCCGTTGAGGCCGGGCATTACCACGTCCATAAGAATCAGGTCAGGCTTCTCGCGTCGCGCTACCTCGATACCCTCGTTAGCATCCGTGGCAAGCACCGTGCTGAAGCCGTTTTTCTCAAGCATCTTCTTGAGCACATGGGCATCAGTGGGTGAATCATCAATAATCATTATTCGGGTCATCGATATTGCCTCATGGAAAAATCAACATGAACTGACTGGTTCCTAACCTGTCTTACCGCAATGCTGCTCAATGGCACCCAGCAGTTCTTCGCGTGTGAACGGCTTGGTTATGTAATGATCCGAACCGACCACGCGTCCGCGCGCGCGATCGAACAGTCCGTCCTTGCTGGATAGCATCACCACCGGTGTATGGCGGAAAACCTTGTGGTGCTTGATCAGGGCACAGGTCTGGTAGCCATCCAGGCGCGGCATCATGATGTCGAGGAAAATCAGGTCGGGCTTGTGGTCGGCGACCATGCTGAGCGCCTCGAAACCGTCGGTGGCTACGATCACCTCGAAGCCCTCTTTACGCAGCAGGGTTTCCGCAGTACGGCGGATGGTCTTGCTGTCGTCGATCACCATGATCTTGATACCGCGGGCACTCCCCGCGCCAGGCGCGGCCGAAGGGTCGGTCGCACCGGTTTCGAGCATTTCATCTGCCGGTATGCTACTCATGCATGATGACCTCTATCTGTATGTTTCATATGACGTTTGTTTGATACCCGGCAATCTCGCCGTACCCCATGCCGGCGTTTCCGGCGGGCCAACTGCTCCCGGTACCGCGATTTAATTTAGTATTGGCCTTCGGATACAACGGTTTATCGTCAAGGTACTGGCAAACTTTACGCAGCCGCCAGGCACGTCCGGCAGGGTGCTGCAAGCGTTAGAAAACAGGACATTTATGGCCATAAAACTCGGCGTAGTCATGGATCCGATCGGGACCATCAGCTACAAGAAGGACAGTACGCTGGCAATGCTGCAGGCGGCGCAGCGGCGCGGCTGGGAGCTCCATTACATGGAGCAGGACGACCTGTTTCTGGAGGACAGCCAGTGTCATGCACGCATGACCCGGCTCGAGGTACATGCCGATCCGCGGAACTGGTTCACGCTGGGACCGCCCCGCACCGGCCCCGTCGCAGAGCTGGACGTGGTGCTGATGCGCAAGGACCCCCCGCTCGACATGGAATACCTGTACACCACCTACCTGCTGGAGCGTGCCGAGGCGGATGGCGTACTCCTGGTCAATCGACCGGGTGCCATTCGCGACGCGAATGAAAAGCTGTTCACCGCATGGTTCCCGCAGTGCTGCGCCCCCATGCGGGTCAGCAGGCGGCAACGGGTACTGGAGGAATTCCTGCACCGGCACGAAGACATCATCGTCAAGCCGCTGAACGCCATGGGTGGCAGCATGGTCTTCCGGGTACGCAGCAGCGACCCCAACCGCGGCGTCATCCTGGAAACCATCACCGACAACGGTCGCCGCACCGCGATGGCGCAGCGTTTCATACCCGAGATCGTTGCCGGCGACAAACGCATCCTGCTCATCGACGGAGAACCCTTCCCGCACGCACTGGCACGCATTCCAGCAGCCGGCGAGACCCGCGGAAACCTTGCAGCCGGTGCGACCGGCGTGGGAATCGACCTGAGCGAACGTGACCGCTGGATCTGCAGCCAGGTGGGACCGAACCTGCGCGAGCGTGGCCTGCTGTTCGTCGGTCTCGACGTCATCGGCGATTACCTGACGGAGATCAACGTCACCAGCCCGACCTGCATCCGCGAGCTCGATGCGCAATACGGCAGCAATATCGCGGACCAGTTGCTGGATGCCATCGCACAGCGACTGGGACATGCAGCATGATTAGACTGGCGGCCATCCTGCTGCTGTCGCTGCTGGCTGCGTGCGACAGTACGGAGGAAACCATATATCACGACCAGTTCATCGCATTCGGCACGCTGATCGAGCTATCGATATCAGGGATCAGCACCGAACGCGGTGCCCGCGTTGCCGGCGAGATTGAACGGCAGTTCCAGCGCTGGCACCGGGACTGGCATGCCTGGGAGCCGGGACTGCTGACGCAGACCAACGCCCAACTGGCAACCCTGCAGCCATTCACCCTCGACCCGGCGCTGCGCCCCCTGGTGACGGAGGCGAACCGCCTGTCGCGCCTCAGCGATGGCCTGTTCAACCCCGTGCTCGGCAAGCTCATTGCTATTTGGGGTTTCCAGGGCAATCCTCTGCCCGCCGGGGTACAACCCGATCCTGCGGCCATCAAGCACTGGCTGGCGAACGCGCCGACGGTCGAAGACATCGACATCGAAGGATCGCGCATCGTCAGTCACAACCCCCAGGCTGCATATGACCTGGGCGGCTTTGCCAAGGGCTATGCCGTCGATCGCGTGATCGAACTGCTGCGGGGTCAGGGCATCGAGAATGCCATCATCAATGCGGGCGGCGACTTGCGCGCGATCGGCACGCATGGCAACCGGCCCTGGCGCATCGGCATCCGCCATCCGCGGCGGGAGGGAATACTGGCCAGCATCGACAGCAGCGGCGATACCAGCATCTTCACCTCGGGCGATTACGAACGGTTGTTCGAGGTAGACGGTCAGCGCTTTCACCATATCCTCGACCCCCGCACCGGCTATCCCGCACGCGGGACCAGCGCGGTCACTGTCGTCTACAGCAGCGGCGCTGTCGCCGATGCCGCGGCCACGGCACTGTTCGTGGCCGGACCGCATGACTGGCTGAGGATCGCACGGCAGATGGGCATTGACCGCGCCATGCTGGTCGACAGCGACGGCGCCATACACATGACACCGGCCATGCAGGCGATTACCCGGCTCGCGCCGGATGTCGATGCCGAGGTATTGATCAGCGGCGAATAAGGATAACCGGTGCCGGCCCGCATGCCCTCCGCTGCACGGGCCGCCATCGCGGGAGGCGCGATGCACAAAGCGAATATCAAGGAATCAAAGCCCAGGATCGGCCTGGCACTCGGCAGCGGATCATCGCGCGGCTGGTCACACATCGGCATTATCGATGCATTGGCCGGTCTCGATGTCGCACCCGATATCGTTTGCGGCACATCCATAGGCGCCCTGGTCGGCGCGTCCTACCTCGCCGGCAACCTGTCCAGATTGGACGCATGGGTTCGCTCGCTCACCCGCATCGAAACCGCCAAGTTTCTCGAGATCAGCCCCGGCTTCAATGGCTTTGTCAACACCAAGCGGCTGCACGGATTCCTGAATGAGCACGTAGCCAGGGACGATGCCATGATTGAAGACTTCCACAAGCAGTACGCGGCCGTTTCGACGGATCTGGCATCGGGCAGAGAGGTCTGGTTCACCCGCGGTCCGCTCATCGAAGCCGTATGGGCGTCGATATCACTGCCCGGCCTGTTCCCCGCCATCAACAACGGCGGCAGGTGGCTGGTTGACGGCGGCCTGGTCAACCCGGTGCCGGTTTCGGTCTGCAGGGCGCTGGGGGCTGAGATCGTCATTGCGGTCAACCTCAACGGCGGTATAGCGGGAAAACACTTCGAACATGCCAGGAAGCAGACAGGCCAGAAGAACAAGGTCACCGACATGGTTTCCGATCTGGTCAGGGAATATACCGGCAATCTGTTCAACTCCGACAAGGAGGACGAACAGCCGCCGGGTCTGTTCGATGCCATCGCCGGCTCCGTGAACATCGCCCAGGACCGCATCACCCGCAGCCGCATGGCCGGAGATCCACCCGATATCGTGCTGTCTCCGCGGCTGGCCCACATCGGCCTGCTCGAATTCCATCGCGCCGGCGAAACCATCGAGGAAGGTCAGAACTGCGTCAGACGGATGGAATCGGAGATACGCCATCTGCTCGAGATGACATGAATTCCGACACCCCGAATGCAAGCGGGGGCGCGACTGCGCCCCCGCAAGTCAGGTTCACGATGTCGGTGTCACTTGAGTGCGACCGACTTCTCTGCTTCCGGCACAACCACGGTCAGCCCGAGTATCCGCCACATCTGCATGCCGCCACGGTAGTAGTAAAGCTTCTCCGACGGGAACCCGTGCGCGAGCAGGGCCTTGATTGCCCGCGGTGACTGACCGCACCAGGGCCCATTGCACCACAATACGAGGTCCTTCGCATTGGAGAAATCCCAGGTATCCGACTTGGCATTCGCACCGAACAGACCGAAGGGCGCCATCGCCCGCTCGAACCTGCGTGTCATGGCACCGACTTCTCCACGCCGCACGCCGCCTACCCGTTCCAGGGCAGCAACCGTTTCCGCATCGCCGTCATCGCCTTCGAATACCGTGAACGGAATATTGATCGAGCCTGGTATCGTACCTTTCTCGTGCCAGGAGGGAGTACGCGCATCAATGAGCAAACCGGTGCCCGTCGGCAGCTGGCGTTCCATGAAACGGAATATCTCTGCCTCGCCGACGGTGGTAACGCCCGGCGCAACCTTCATCGGCTGGATGCAGAACGGGGGACACTTGCGCGAGGTCTTGGCAAAGCCGTCGTTGAGCATGTTCTCCTGGTCCTGGATACGCTCGATTCGTACCGACTTGCCCTCGTGCTTGACTTCCAGATACGGCAGGTAATCGGTCAGCATGACATCGACTGCCTGCACAACCCCTGGCAGCAGGACTGCCGCCGAGAGGAGCGCGGTTGCAAACACACCGGCCATTCGCTTCATCATTGTCACCATCCCTCTGTTCATGTCCCGACCCGGACTGCCACCATCAGCGGGTGGATAGCAGCCTGACGATCTGTTCGCGCACATTCGCGGTCCGGTTGTCATCCTGGTAAGCCCGGTATACGGTCTTGCGCTGTTCACCATTCAACTTGTCATACAGGAACCAGGTACCGGAGAAATTGGCATTGAGCTCACGCTCGAACTCCTCGAATCCCATGGCCGGCCTGATAGTCTGGTTGTCCTGGACGCTCCTGACCTTTTTGACACTGCGCGCGGCGGGAACCGCGACATTGGTCGAGTCCGTTTGTCCGCCGGTGTCGTTCGCCTCGGCCTCCAGAATGCTGAGATAATCGTCGGCCGCTCCGGCCGGCACCGCCAGAGACAGCATCATGCCGGCCAGGCAGGCCAGACCTCGTTTGCCAATTCCACTCACTATCAGCATCCCGACCTGCCGGTACAGATCCGGCCGATTTCCGCTTCCCGGCGCGCAGCGGCAGCGTCCGGTGCATGTAGAAATATTGCGTTCTGTGTCGGACTGTTATCGACCACCCAACCCCGTTCTTTACCTGCCGATGCGGTCAAAACCGACGCCGGAAACGGCCCTGGACTGCAGCACGAAACAGCCCCG
The DNA here is from genome assembly GCA_041395565.1 of Pseudomonadota bacterium. Classification (NCBI taxonomy): domain Bacteria; kingdom Pseudomonadati; phylum Pseudomonadota; species Pseudomonadota bacterium. The sequence continues at coordinate 299,572 of JAWLAI010000005.1, forward strand.
GGGACTAGGCTGGATTGCGCTTGGAAGGGGGTAGCGACGCGATGACAACAGCACATATAATCATCATTAAATCCGCGTGTTATGGTTGCATGTCGATCTGCGCGGCCCTGTTGGCACTCGGTTGCATGCCGGCCGCGGCAGAAACGATACACCGCTGGACGGATGCCGGTGGCGTCACCCATTACAGCGACAGGCCACCCGACCGGCACGCAGCCGATCACAGCACGCTGCACGCGGCGCCTGCCCCGGAGTCGACAGCGCTCGGGCTGCGCCCGGAAGAACGGGCAGCGCTGCAGCGCATTGATCGGCGGCGCATCCGGCAGCGACATGAGGCAGAGCGCGAGCGCGAGCGCAGTGACCGCGGCATCGCCCAACAGCGTCGCGCCTGCCGGGAGCATCGCGCCCGGCAGGACGGACGCGGTTACCATC